>NZ_JBEFRW010000030.1:0-11102 GCF_053483195.1 Mycolicibacterium sp. XJ2546
GGGGGTATGACATGGCACTTGACCTCAACTGCGGTTGAGACCGCAGGATGTGCTCATGACGGCCGACGCGATCCCCGGGCTCGATCTGGGTGCCTACTTCTACCGGATCGGGTACACCGGCCCAACCGCGGCGACCGTCGACACGCTGCACGGGCTGGTTGCCGCGCATCTCCGGTCGATTCCGTTCGAGAACCTCGATCCGCTGATGGGGATCCCGGTGGCCGACCTCAGCGCTTCGGCCCTCAGCGACAAGATGGTGCGTCGCCGCCGCGGCGGGTACTGCTTCGAACAGAACGGCCTGATGGGCTACGTGCTCGCGCAGCTCGGTTTCGACGTCGACCGGCTCGGCGGCCGGGTGGTTTGGATGCGCGACTCCGACGAGTTGCCTGCGCAGACGCACGAGGCGCTGGCGGTGACCGTGCCAGGGGACGACCGGCGTTGGCTGGTCGACGTCGGCTTTGGCGGTCAGACGCTGCCCTCGCCGATCCGGCTCGAAGCCGGCCCGGTGCAGCAGACCCGCCTCGAGCCCTACCGGCTGCGCGAGCATGCCGACGGCTACATGCTGGACACCCAGATCCGCGACGAATGGCGCCCGCTCTACCTGTTCGGCACCCGCCCCCTGCCGCTGATCGACCGCGAAGTCGCAAGTTGGTATGTGTCAACGCATCCCGAGTCCGGCTTCGTCAAGGGCCTGACCGCCGCACTCGTCACCGACGAGGCCCGCGGCAACCTGCGCGACCGCGACCTCGCCATCCACCGCGCCGGCAACACCGAACGGATCCGCTTCGACAGTGCCGCCGACGTGCTGACCGCATTGACCGAACGCTTCGGCATCGACCTGTCGGGGCTCGGAGACGTCGAGGCCCGCGTCAGCGACCTTCTCTTTTGAGCCGAACGGGACATTTCGGCGGATTCGTGCGAGTAATTTCGACCGTTTCGTCGATCTCGGCGGGCTGGACAGCAGGAATTGTCATGTCCAACCGGCGGATGCGCGACGATACTCGTTCAACGTGAGCGAGCGATCACGCCGGGACCGGCTGCGCGAACTGCTCGACGCCGTCGTCGACGCCGACAACGCGGAGGTCGGCGATATGGCGCGCAGCAGCTACGCCTCCGAATTCCACTTCTCCCGCGAGGTTCGCCGGCTGACGGGGGAGTCGCCCGCCGCGCTGCGCCGACGCATCATGCTCGAGCGGGCCGCGTGGCGCCTGCACAACGGCGAGACCGTATCGGCCGTCGCCGCCGACGAAGGCTGGTCGTCGGCGGAGGTGTTCTCGCGCGCCTTCCGACGCACCTTCGGCGTACCGCCATCTCGGGCCCCCGAATTGCCGTTTCGGGTTCAGGCGCCCAACGGACTGCACTTCCATCCGCCCCAGTCGCTGTGGCTGGACAGCGACGGTGACACCAAGGAGCCCGACATCTCGCAACTGATGGTGGCCCACGACATCGCCGATACGACGTATCTGATCAACCATGCCGCCCAACTGTCCAACGACCAATGGCGCGAACCGATCTCACCCGGGCAGGTGGTCTTGGACTGGGATGGGCCGGAGCCCAGCGTCGGCGCGGTGCTCGGCGCCATCGTGTGGACCAAGCAGGTCTGGTTGGCCACGATCGAGGGCCGCGATTTCCCGGACCGCGCCGCGATCCAACCCGAGTCTGCCACACCCGGAAGGCTAGCCGAACGTCACGACGATATCGGAAGAGGCTGGGCGGCAATGGTTTCCACGTATACCGCCGAAGGCAGGCTAAATGACACCATCATTGACGCACTGTGCGACCCGCCGGAATCCTTTCAGCTGTACGGCATTATCGCGCACGTGCTCACCTACTCCGCGCACCGACGCCAACTCGCCCGAGCGATGCTCGCGCGCCAAGGCGTGCGCACCGACCACGGCGATCCGCTCGAATGGATGAGAGGCAATTGACATGGCGACCGTGTACTACACCGCGTCCAGCCTGGACGGGTACATCGTCGACGACGCGGACAGCCTGGACTGGCTGACGTCACGCGATATCGACCAGTCCGGGCCGTTCGGCTACGACGCCTTCATCGAGTCCATCGGTGCGATCGTGATGGGATCGGCCACCTACGAGTGGATCGTGAAAAACCAACCGGGCGAATGGATGTACGAGCAGCCGTGCTGGGTGCTGACCAGCCGTCCGCACATCATCATGACGGGCCATCCCGTGCAGACGTTCGACGGCGACGTGACCGATCTGCATCCGAAGCTGGCGGCCGCCGCGGCCGGCAAGGACGTCTGGGTGGTCGGCGGCGGCGACGTCGCCGGGCAGTTCGTCGCCGCGGGCCTGATCGACGAGATGATCGTGAGCTACGCCCCGTGCTCGCTGGGCGCCGGTTCCCGTGTGCTGCCGGTCCGTTCGGAATGGGTGCTGTCGGAGTCGGCGGTCAACAAGGACTTCGTCTGCGCGCGGTGGCGCAAGGGCTAGCGATGGTCCGGAACGTCGTGGCGACGGATGAATTCCCTTGACCTGATCAAGAATTCGACCTGCTGGGCGACGTCCTGCAGCGGATCGACGCTGCGGGTGGACCGGCACAGCACCACCGCACCTTCCAGCGATGCGATGCACATGATCGCCAGCGAGGCGGCTTGGGCGTCGTCGAACCCGTCCGAGACGAACGCCCGGGTCAGCGCGTCGCGCCAGTGGGTGAAGATGCCGCCGGCAAGCGAACTCAGCGCAGGCTCGTCGTCGGCCGACCCGATCGCGGCGGCGACCACCGGGCACCCCGCGGTGAAGTCGCTTTTGACCAGCAGCTGTTCCCAGAACTCGACGAACTGCCGCACCAAATACATTCCGCCGTGCGCGACGGCATCGTCCATCACCTCGGTGATCGCCTCGCCGGCGTACTGCAGCGCCTCGGTCAGGATCTGGTTGCGGCCGCCGGGGAAGTGGTAGTAGACCGAACCCCGCGGCGCGCCGCTGCGCGCCAGTACCTCGTCGATCGTGACGCCCGCGGCGCCGCGTTCCCGCAGCACCTGAGCGGCGCTGATGAGCATGTTGGTTCTGGTGGAGCCGCGCTTGGTGGTGCGGCCCTTGGTCGGGGTGGCAGACAGCAGAGACCTCCGGAGCGAACGGTCAGGCCGTGCGCGTCGGCCGCGGCTGCGACGAAAGCCAGCCGAAGCCGCGCGACCCGAAGCGAACGATGGGCCGACGGTTGTCAGGCACGCGATAGGTGAACCGGCGTCCGGCGAAGTTGACCTCAACGATCCACATCGAGCGCCTCCCTTTGTATGACGTGAAGCATAAATTGGGTAACACCCATTGGCAATTTATGTATTCCCGATCACACTGAGACGCTGATCAGACCGGCGCGGCACCTGGCCAACGGTCAGCAGATTATGCTCTCAACCATAATCCGGGAACGTCAGTCCTCGGGGGTGTAACCGAACGGCAGCAGCACGCTCTTGTGCTCGACGTAGGCCTCGATGCCTTCCGGGCCGTTCTCACGCCCGATGCCGGAGTTCTTGTACCCGCCGAACGGCGAGCCCGGGTCGAAGGCATACATGTTCACCGCGTACGTGCCGGTGCGGATCTTCGACGCGATCTCGATCGCCTTCTTGTTGTCGGTCGTCCACACGCTGCCCGCCAGGCCGTACACCGAGTCGTTGGCGATGCGCACGGCGTCCTCTTCGGTGTCGTAGGGGATCACCGCCAGCACTGGGCCGAAAATCTCCTCCTGGGCGATCGTCATCGAGTTGTCCACGTCGGCGAACACGGTGGGTTCGACGAACCAGCCGTTGTCCAGGCCCTCCGGCCGGCCGCCGCCGGTGACGAGGCGCGCCCCCTCCTCGACGCCCTTCTTGATGTAGCCCTCAACACGCTCGCGTTGCTTCTCGCTGATCAGCGGCCCGATCGCCGCGTTCGGGTCATCGGGCAGCCCGACCGGCATCGCCGAGACGAAGTTCGCGACCTTCTCGACGACCTCGTCGTACCGCGAGCGCGGCGCCAGGATGCGGGTCTGCGCGACGCAGGCCTGACCGCTGTTCATCACACCCGAGAACCCGAGCATCGGCAGCGTCGCATCGAGGTCGGCGTCCTCGAGGATGATCGCGGCCGACTTGCCGCCCAACTCGAGCGTGCACGGTTTGAGCTTCTCGGCTGCGATCTTGGCGATCTCCTTGCCCACCGCGGAACTGCCCGTGAAGGTGAACTTGTCCAGCTCCGGGTTGGCCGTCAGCGCGCGGCCGGTCTCCGGGCCGCCCGGCACGATGGACAGCACCCCTTCGGGTAGACCGGCCTCGGCGAACATCTCCGCCATCGCGAACACCGACAGCGGGGTTTCGGCGGCCGGCTTGAGCACCATGGTGCAGCCGGCCAGCAGGGCCGGGCCCAGCTTGTTGGCGGCCAGGAAGAACGGCACGTTCCATGCGGTGACGGCGCCGACGACACCGATCGGCTCACGCACCACCATGGTCTGGCCGTAGACGCCGTCGCGGACCTCTTTCCACGCGAACTTGTCGGCCGCGCCCGCGTAGTACTGGAACGCCGACATCGCGGCGCCGTACTGCATCATGTCGACGATCGTCTGCGGCTGCCCCGTCTCGGCGGCCAGCAGGTACTTCAGCTCGTCGGCGCGCTCCTCCATGAGCTTGACCGCGGCGCCGAGCACCTTGGCCCGCTCCTGCGGGGACATGTGCGGCCACGGCCCCTCGTCGAAGGCCTTGCGGGCCGCCGCGCAGGCCGCGTTGACGTCGGCCTCGACGGCCAGCGGCACCTTGCCGACGAGCTCACCGGTGGCCGGTGAATGGACTTCGATGACCTCGTTGGACGCGGGCTGGGCCCACTTGCCGCCGATGAAGAGTTTGTCCCACTGGGTTCGATGCGCCGGCTCGCCGGCGGGTGTCTTGTGCGCGACGGTCTGAGTCATGCTCGTCACACTACCTATCCACCGGCGAAAGTAGAACCTGTTCCAGTCGGCGGCATGAGAACGAGCACCAAGTTGCTGACCAGGAATTCCCGCAGCCCCGGGACCCGCGTCAGCCACCATGCCCATCGCGGGTGGTAGCGGGGGAATGCGGCCAGCAGGGCCCCGGTGCCGTCGGCCCACTGCAGCCCGGCGGCCGCCGATACCGCGAACAGTGACGAGCCGTAGTTGTTCTTCGGCGGACGGCCGTGCTTGCGGGTGTAGCGCGCGGCCGCGCGGGCCCCGCCCAGGTAGTGCCACAGCCCGGTCTCGTGCCCGCCGAAGGGGCCCAGCCACACCGTGTAGGACAGCACCACCAACCCGCCGGGCCGGGTGACGCGCAGCATCTCCCGGCCGAGCCGCCACGGCTCACGCACATGTTCGGCGACGTTGGAGGACAGGCAGATGTCGACGCTGGCGTCGGCGAACGGCAACGCCGTACCGGAAGCCCGCACGTAGGTGGCCGGTGTCGTCGCCTCGGGCGCGGCGTGCATCGCATGGATTTCTCCGGGGTCGGGTTCGACACCGATGTAGTGCACCCCGGCGTCGGCGAACGCCGACGCGAAGTAGCCGGGTCCGCCGCCGATGTCGAGCAGCGTGCAGCCGGCCGGCGAGGCGCCGTGCACCCCGCGCCACAGGTCGGCGACCATCGCCGCGGTGTCGGAGGCCAGCGCCCCGTAGAACCGCGCGGGATCGTGCTGCTCGAACCGGAACTCACTGAGCAGCTTGATCGACCGGGTCAGCGTCGCGCGGCGGGCCAACACATCGGTGACATCGGTGACGGCCATCCGAGCGACCATATCCAGCCGCTACGCTGGCACGGATGTCTGACCGCCGCGTTCGCTCCGTGTTGCTGCTGTGCTGGCGCGACACCGGGCACCCGCAAGGCGGCGGCAGTGAGGCCTATCTGCAGCGCATCGGCGCGCAAATGGCCCAGTCGGGCGTCGCAGTGACGTTGCGGACGGCGCGCTACGCCGGTGCCCCGCGACGCGAGACCCTCGACGGCGTGCAGATCAGCCGCGGCGGGGGCCGCCACACCGTGTACATCTGGGCTGGGTTGGCGATGGTGCTGGCCCGCGTCGGGCTCGGGCCGCTGCGCAAGACCCGGCCCGACGTGGTGATCGACACCCAGAACGGCATCCCGTTCTTGGCGCGGCTGGCCTATGGGCGCCGCGTCGCGGTGCTCGTGCACCACTGCCACCGCGAGCAGTGGCCGGTGGCGGGTCCGGTGCTGGGGCGCGTCGGCTGGTTCGTCGAGTCGAAGCTGTCGCCGCGGGTCAACCGCCGCAACCAGTACGTCACCGTGTCGCTGCCCTCGGCGCGCGACCTCGTCGGCCTCGGTGTGCACCCCGACCGGATCGCGGTGGTACGCAACGGTCTTGACGAGGCGCCCCCGGACACGTTGAACGTGCCGCGCTCGGCGGCGCCGCGGGTCGCGGTGTTGTCCCGGTTGGTGCCGCACAAGCAGATCGAGGACGCCCTGGATGCGATCGCCGAACTGCGCAAGCGGATCCCGGACGTGCATATGGACATCCTCGGCGACGGCTGGTGGCGACAGCGGCTCGTCGACCACGCTGCGCTGCTGGGCATCACCGACGCGGTGACGTTTCACGGACACGTCGACGACGACACCAAACACCATGTGCTGCAGAGGTGCTGGGTGCATGTGCTGCCGTCCCGCAAAGAAGGTTGGGCGCTGGCGGTCACCGAAGCGGGCCAACACGCGGTGCCGACGATCGGCTACCGGTCCTCCGGCGGGCTGACCGACTCGATCATCGACGGCGTCACCGGAATGCTCGTCGACGACCACGACGAGCTGGTCGACGGCCTCGAACGGCTGTTGTCCGATCCTGTGCTGCGCGAGGAATTGGGCGCCAAGGCCCACACCCGCAGCGGCGAGTTCTCCTGGCGGCAGAGCGCCGAGGCTATGCACACCGTCCTCGACTCGGTGCACGCCGGCAGCTACGTCAGCGGCGTGGTGTAGCCCGGCGCAAACGCGCCACCGTCATCCCCACCAGCCCCGCCAGCAGCGCCGCGAGCCACACCACGTGCGCCGCAATCATCAGCGGGCGCGCCGACGCGCCGGGGTGGTCGGCGCCGACGCGGTAGAGGGTCAGATGATCGTCGGTGTAGGCGACGGGCAACGGCAAACGTACTGTCGCACCGCCGGATTCGACGACCACCCAGCCAACCCCGGCTTGCGCCAACTCGTCGCGGGACGCGCCGCGCAACAGCATGTCCTGCACCTGCCGGGCACGCTGACCTTCGCCGGGCACTGTCTGGCCGCCGATGTTCAGATCACCGGTGGACAGCACGTCGGCGCGCACCCAGCGCGGCAGCGGATCCAGCACCGGAGCCGCACCCGCCCATGTGAACTGGCGCATGCTGTCCACCGGCAGCACCGCGACCGGCCGCGGGTCGGCGTTGATCATCTCCGCGACCGTCGCCCAACCCGGCGGGTACTGCACCGCGACCACCTTGGCGCCCACACCCCACGCCAGGTCCGGCAGCGTGGCGATCAGCGCCGCACAGCACAACGCCGCCGTCGCCGCGGCAGGTAGCCACCGCCGCAACGTGCTGACCGCCCCCGCGGCGGCGAGGGCATAGGCGGGCATCGCCAACGCCACCCATTTCTGCGCGTCGCGCAGCACGCCGAGGCCCGGGAACATCCGGATCATCGCCTCCACCAGCGCCAGCCCGGGCCCGGTCGCCATCACGGCGGGTACCAGCACCGCGACGACGGCCAGCACCACCAGCGGCACCGCGGCCGGGCGCCGGATCAGCGCAGGAAGCCCCAACGCCACGATCGCCAGCAGCACTACCGTCGCCACCGCAGCGAAAAGTGTTGTGCGCGAGTCAGGTACGGCCTCTCCGTTCCAGATGCCGCCCAGCCCGGCGAGGCTGAGTAATGTACCCAGCCCCGGTTCGGCGCGCGCCGCGAACGCTGCCGCCCCGGCGGCCTGCGACGACGACAACGAACCGGCGACCGCCGCCGCCAGCAGCCACGGCAGCGCGACCAGCACCGCGACGCCACACGTCAGCGTCGCGCACAGCCAACGCGGCCGTCCCGTGCCCGGGGCGAACACACACGCCAGCGCCACCGTCGCCGCCAGCAGCAGACCCGTCGGGGTCAGACCCGCCAGCGCGATCCAGAACACCAGCGCCCACATCGGCGCCAACGACGTCGACTCCCGCAACCGCAGCATCGAAGCCGCCACCCACGGCAGGCAGCCGTAGCCCACCAACAGACTCCAGTGCCCCTGCAGAAGACGCTCAGCGACATACGGATTCCACACCGCGACCGTCACCGCGACGCACTGGCCGGCCAAACCGGAGGACAGCACCTGGGCCGCCAGCCGCGCGGCGCCCCAGCCGGCCAGCCACAGCCCGGCGGCCAACAGCACCTTGACGACCACGCCGCCGTCGATCACCGACGACGTGATCGCGACAAAGAAATCCTGCGGCAGCGCGCGGGGTGCCGCCTCGCTCAGGCCCAGCGCGGCATCCGACAGATACGAGCGCGGCGTCGACACCGCGTCGCGCAACAGCAGATAGCCCGGGGCGAACAGCGGCGCGGTCACCGCGATGGACAGCGCCAGCGCATAGCCGGCAGCCATCAGCGCCCGTGCAGGCGCCTGGAGTCGCGGGATCAGACCGGTCTGTCCGGCGGCAGATCGGACGGGCGGGGCGCGGGCAGCTTCTCGGTCTGGGCCTCAGCGCCGGGCACGGGTTCAGCGGAGGATCCGCGCGTACCGAAGAAGCGGTGGTCGGCCTCGTCGAGACCCGGGTCGATCAGCGTGGATTCGGCGCGCAGGCTGAACGACCCGGCCAGCGCGCCGCCGACCAGGAACACCAGCCCCATCGCGGTGAAGGTGATCGGCAGGATGCGGCCCCACAACGCCACCCGGTCGCGCTCGTCACGGGCGCTGGCGACCTGGGATTCGACCGTCTCCTCGTTGAACGTGACCTGGTAGTCGACGAACGTCACCTCGGGGTTGAGCGGCTCACGGGCGTAGTAGTGATAGCCGTGCTCTTCGCGTTTGACGATGGTTCCCGACACCGGGTCCACCCAGAAGGTGCGCTGGGCGGCGTAATAGCGCGACATCGTGATCGGTTCTTCCGGCTCGCCGGGGACGCCCCACATCGCGGCGGTCGCGGTGACCTCGGCGTCGGCCTCGTCGTCCAACAGCGACGCATACCGAACGGGTTCCACCAGCTTGCCGTCCGCGTCGTAGCCGACGTTCTGGCTGAACCGGTAGGTGGTCAACCCGTTGACGTCCTCTTCGCCGTCGTAGTTGGCGTCGAACGCCTTCTGCGCGATCGGATCGAAGACGGGATAGGTCTTCTTCTCGGTGTCGAAGGGGAACCGGTAGGCCAGCCCCTCGTGGGGCAGCGCGATGTTGGTCGGCGGCTGCTCGTCCTCGATGGCGCGCGGCTTCTGCACGGCGCCGCCGGGGTTGCTCTCGCTGGAGACCGCCTCGGCGGTGTGCCGGTCCACCGTGACGGTGTCGACCATCGCCAGCAGCAGGCCGGTGTCCTGCTGTTCGTCGGTGCGGCGCAGCGTGGTGCCGACCTGCAGCGTGACGACGTCGGCGTTGGACGGCGCCTCCACCGTCATCTGCTGCTGCTGGACCACCGGCACGTCACGGTCGACGACGAACACCGGCTCGTTGAGCGAGGCCGGGTCGAACGCCGTTCCCGTGCCGTCGCTGACCAGTGTGGCGTCGAGGTCGAGCGGGATCTTGGCGATCTTGCCCTCGGTGTAGGTGGACAGCAACAACGCGGCGATCAACAACGCAGCGCCGAGCCCCATGATCCCGCATGCCGCGATTCGCAGCGCCACTGCGCGGTTCAAACCGTGCCTCCTTCACCTGCGGTCACCCGCAAACCCGTTCGACACTAACAGCCCGGTTTAAGGTCGTCGCTTACTACGACCGCATCGGATGGCCACCGTATGACGACCTATTTTCGACCATTTCCCGCTCGCGCGGCACACTGGTCGCCGTGACGGAATCCTCCGGGGTCGGCGGAACGCGCGGATTTCTGCCCGCGGTCGAGGGCATGCGGGCCTGCGCCGCAATGGGTGTGGTGGTCACTCACGTCGCCTTCCAGACCGCTCACACCGGCGGCATCGCTGGGCGGTTGTTCGGCCGGTTCGACCTCGCCGTCGCGGTGTTCTTCGCGCTCTCAGGCTTCCTGCTCTGGCGCGGCCATGCCGCCGCGGCGCGCGGGCTGCGACCGATCCCGCCGACCGGGCACTACCTACGGTCGCGGGTGGTGCGTATCATGCCGGGCTATCTGGTGGCCGTCGTGGTCATCCTGCTGTTGCTGCCCGACGCCAAGGCCGACCTCACGGTGTGGCTGGCCAACCTCACGTTGACCCAAATCTATGTGCCGCTGACCCTGACGGCGGGCCTCACCCAGATGTGGAGCCTTTCGGTGGAGGTGGCGTTCTACCTGGTGCTGCCGTTGCTGGCGCTGGGGGTGCGGTGGGTGCCGGTGCGCGCCCGGATACCGCTGATCGCGACGGCGGCGGTGGCCAGCCTGGCCTGGGGGCTGATCCCGTTCGACACCGCGTACGGGGTCAACGCGCTCAATTGGCCGCCGGCCTTCTTCTCGTGGTTCGCCGCGGGCATGCTGCTCGCGGAGTTGACCGTGTCACCGGTCGGGTGGGCGCACCGGTTGGCGCGGCGCCGGGTGCTGATGGCCGTCGTCGCGGTGGCGGCGTTCCTGGTGGCGGCCTCGCCGATCGCCGGTCCTGAAGGGCTCACCCCCGGCACCGTCGACCAGTTCATCGTCAAGATTGCGATGGGCGCGCTGGTGGCCGCCGCGCTGGTCGCGCCGCTGGTGTTGGACCGGCCCGACACCTCGCACCGGTTGCTGGGCAGCCCGACGATGGTCACGCTGGGCCGCTGGTCCTACGGGCTGTTCATCTGGCACCTCGCCGCGCTGGCGATGGTGTTTCCCGTCATCGGCGAGTTCGCGTTCAACGGGCACATGCCGATCGTGCTGGTGCTGACGCTGGTGTTCGGCTGGGCGATCGCCGCGGTCAGCTACGGGCTTATCGAGTCGCCGTGCCGAGAAGCGCTGCGACGCTGGGAGTTCCGCCGCAAGCGGCCGGTGCCGCCGCTGGATTCCTCGGTCGACAGCGTTCCGGAACCCGTGGCGCGCTAGC
>NZ_JBEFRW010000031.1:0-10109 GCF_053483195.1 Mycolicibacterium sp. XJ2546
CGGTGTTAGCTGCTGTCTTTGGGATACGCAAATTCCACGTCACATAGTCCCGTCTGGACAGAAGACGCACTTCCCGGGCTTGTCGGGCTAACACAAATGTATAAGCCGGTAGTTAAACGGCCGCCGGCACCGACCGGCCGACCTCAGAACCAGTCAATCTGGTCGATCGTCAGTCCATTGCCTGTGCCTAACGTGGAGGTTTGCGACATCGCCTATGTGCGGCACCCTCGTAGTTCCGGTGGTTTAGAGATACTGGAGTAGGTGGCTGGCGATAGCCTGACCGAGTGGAATTGGAACCGCATTGCCGATTTGGCGGGCAATAGCGGTTTTAGATCCAACCCACCGATAGCCATCTCCGAATCCCTGAATACGAGCTGCTTCGTGGTGAGTTAGTGCACGATCCTCCGTCGGATGCAAGTAACGCCCTTTCTCCGGCTTGAAGAATTCTGTCCTAATCGTGACCGACGGCTGGTCCCACGATAGACGCCCCATAACATCGCCCGATCCGCTTTTGTGCTTTCTCCAGCAAGGAGATAAAAGATGGTCGGGAATGTCGAACCTACTACCGCCTGGCGGAATATGAATAAATCGTTCTCGAGAGCGCTTCTCATAGCGGCGTGTTAGGTGCAACTCGGAAGTACGAAATGTGCCAGGGAACTCCTTTCCCCAGAACTCCGTCCTCTGATTAGGGAGTTCGGTGCTTAGGACAGACTCCGGCAACCCTGTTAGTGCATCCTTAACCGTGCGCCATTGTGCGCGTGAGTATGTAGCATCGGGGAATCCCGGAAACGGAAGATCGCGGTGATGGCCAATTAGGATTACTCGTTTGCGTAACTGTGCCGCCCCATAGTTCGCTGCGTTGAGTATTTTTGCCTGAAATGTGTAGGCGCCCAACTTATTGCTAGGCTGGCAGAGGCGTTTGAACCTTGCAAAATGCTCCGATGTGAGGAATGCAGGTACATTTTCGAGCACGAAGTACTTGGGTTTCGCGCGAAGTATTGTCTCCGCATATTGGAGCCAAAGCTGGTTACGCGCGTCGAACGCATCACGTTTACCCAGTGCTGAAAAACCCTGGCATGGCGGCCCGCCTATGACAACGTCGGACTGTGGGACCGGCTCGTTTTTGAGCCAATCTTCGATTCGGCCAGCAAAGACAATTTCGTGCCCATGGTTCGCCGAATACGATGCAGCCGCTGCGGGGTCACTCTCCACAGCGCGCACAGTGGCGTAGCGGTCGGAAGCTCGTGTGAATCCTTCGCTCAGTCCGCCAGCGCCGCTGAATAAGTCGAGCAGCTGAATCTCGAGACCCGAAGCCTGCGAAGAGCGCGTACCCACATTAGGACGATAGCCGGCAGCTCCGACATATTCACGCAACGCGGCCGAAGTGATCTCGATCGAGCTGCCCGCGCTAACCTTGATTTGTGGTCAGCTCTGCGCGCACTGACTCTATGACATCCGCTCGGATGTCGCGTCAGCGCACACGGGATACCGACGCAGAACTCGGACTTCGGAAGCTGCTCCATGCGAAGGGGTACCGATACCGCGTTAACCGGCCGCTTCC
Organism: Mycolicibacterium sp. XJ2546; assembly: GCF_053483195.1. Classification (NCBI taxonomy): domain Bacteria; kingdom Bacillati; phylum Actinomycetota; class Actinomycetes; order Mycobacteriales; family Mycobacteriaceae; genus Mycobacterium; species Mycolicibacterium sp. XJ2546. The sequence continues at coordinate 1,562 of NZ_JBEFRW010000031.1, forward strand.
AGGCCTTTCGCGCCGGCGCGCGGACCTCACGTTCTCCAAGCAGCGCACCATTGTGTTCGTCGATGGGTGTTTCTGGCATGTCTGCCCGCACCACGGGACCCGCCCGAAGCGGAATAGTGAGTGGTGGGCCAGGAAGCTCGCTCGCAACGTTGCGCGTGATCGCGAAACCGACGAGCATCTCGCGCTGATGGGCTGGAAAGTTGTGCGCGTGTGGGAGCACGAAACCGCTGCCGCTGCCGCGGAGAAGGTCGAGGCGGCGCTTTGGGCGGCGGCGCGTTGTTGATTACGAACCCAGTGTTCCAAGAGACCGACCCAGCTCGGAAGTCGTAGCAGCGTCGCGGATCACCCCTGCGCCTAGCGATATATGCAGCACCTCGAGGCCAACGGGTAACGGCTGATGCGCTGCTGCGCATCCGGTGGGGGTGCGGAGTAGTAGTAACCGATGGTTAACGTTGGCTTGTCAACTCATCATTCTGTCGGTAAAGTTAGCCGGCAGCTAACAGATCGGAGTGCGTCATGTCCCTTCATCAACGCTTGCAGGAAGCCATGCGGCGACAAGGAGTGAGTCAGGCCGATCTTGCACGTCGGTTAGGGGTTTCCGGAGCATCGGTGTCTGCGTGGGCGACAGGGTCAAAACGGCCAACCACGGAGAACCTCATCCAGATCGCCGACTTTCTCGGCGTCAGCCCCGGCTACTTGCAGTTTGGGGACCTCAGCGGTACGGCTGCAGACGGGCCTGAAGTTGCGCTCGAACGCGCAGAATATGACGATCAGCTGGGCTGGTACTGGCGTCCTGCGCCAAGAGACCATGGGCGGGAGTACGGCAATGCAGCTGGGTACGCCTTTGAACCCGATATAGGAACCTTGGCGCGTGAATCGGGTCAAAACATCTGTGACGAAAAACTCGCGGGCGAACCGACTGTAGAGGCACGCTACACCGTTGCTGAGCTGTCCGGCCCAGACCTCGGCGCATTTCTTCGACGTATCCGCTTCGATGAAGTACGTGAACATCTGGAAGCTGCGAGTCTGAGCAATCAGAAGGCCGGGTCGGTGATCTCGCGCGGTCTCGAACAGCTCGATGGTGGGGCGCTTACGTTCATTCGGATCGAAGACTTCCACGCTCACGGGCTGACTGGGCCAGAATTTCAGACCGGCCGATTCATGGCTGTCGTTCGAAACGTACTTGATTCACAGAAGAATGAGGGCGCAGGCGGCTCATTCGGCTTAGGAAAGGCGACGCTTTGGTCATCCAGCCAGTTTGGCCTTGTCTTGGTGAACTCGAACCTCTATGAGCCGGTCGACGGAAGGTCCGACGGCCGGCTGATTGGCCGAATTGACCTCCCTTGGCACGAGGTCGGCGGCGCGGAGTGGGCCGGCCCTGGCTGGTTCGGTATTCGCGATCCCGACGATCGAGGGAAACCTCCGGCCCGCACGATTTCGTATTGGGGGAATCACACCGCTGCGCGTGATCTTTTGCTCGCTCGTCCAGCTGGTGTCGCCGGGACCTCCTTTTTGATCGTCGGAGCCTACGATGCGTCAGGATCGGTCGAGGGGATCGAGGAAATTGCTGATCGCCTTGCTGAGAGTCTCGCCGACAATTTTTGGCCCGCGATGATTGATCGTAACGATGACGAGCCAGCGCGCTTTCGGGCCATTGTCCGGACGGAACGCAATGGCAAGCAGATTTCAGAATCCTATGTTAATCCGGCGCATTTCCAGCAGGCGCGTGTGGCGGCATTTTTGAAACACGTGAACGACGATGTGGTCGAGACGCTCGACCAGCCGGGCGATCTAGTTCGGCGGCGAATCACCCTGAAAGTTCCTAAGCGAGCTTCAGATCCTCAGCACGCGGCCACCGAACATGAAGCGACGCTACTCGTGGTGCAGGCGGATGATGAAACGGAGACTCGTCCCGCTACCGCTCCGGGCTCGATGACATGCCTACGTGGCAGCCACATGGTGATCCAAGAGCCCAGGGTGGGTGCGCTACCTGTTGGCGCTCGATCGTTTCACGCGATACTGCTTGCTGGCGAGGCGGCCGGAAACGATTCGGCCGATCGGGCCGCCGATCGCTTCTTGCGCGCGGCCGAACCACCCGCGCATAACAAGTGGACGGGTACCCCGGATGTCACCGCTAGCTATGCACGAGGAGGGCGCGCCGCAATCGACGCTTTCGAAGCCGAGGCAAAGCGGGCGATTCGCGACATTATTAAGCAACCTAGTCGAGATCTTTCGGACGGCCCGGAATCGCTCAAGGAGCTCCTCCGAATCGTCCCTCCGAAACACGATGGAAGGCGCCCTCGCGTCCGAGGAGTAAGGCACCATGACGTCAACAGCGAAGGCGCGTGGGTCATTTCGGACGCTACCTTAAGCCTCCCACCTCGGGATGATGGCCGTGGCTGGACCGTCAAGCCAGTACTGCGCTTCGGAACTGAATCTGGATCCGCGATCTCCGTGGGGTGGACCGAGTTAACACCTGTAAGCAACTGTGATCTGGATGCGGATGGCCGGCTAGTGATTCCCGCTCGCGCTCGCACGGCTCGTTTTTCGGCGATATCCGACCCGTCTACACATCCAGTCGGAGCACGCAGGGCCAAGGTCTTGATGGACGTACGGGTTTATGACGTGGAGGTGGATCAGTGAAGGAACTCTATCCGTACCAGACCCTCTTCGGAGATGTCATCGTCCAGGTCCGACGCGTTGCGATCGATGATGTGCCAGTCCGGGCGCGGATTGAACCGGATAGTCAAACCATTGACCTCACCCGTGTCGAACGGGCGGACTGGGAGCGCGCCAGTTTCGAGGTTGTCGTGACAGCACCGGCGAGCGAGATTGACGGCCTCCCTAATGCCACGGCGATTGCAATCCTTGAGTGCGGGCCCGCCAACACTCGGGTTGCGTTCGAGCTGGAACCCGAGCATCCCACAGTGGGTCGTTGGACGGGCGAGGTCACGTTGGAGCGAGATTACTGGTTTGGGTTGGCGGAGCTGCGGTGTGGCGTGGCAGCAACGGTTGACGGTGTGCCGGGGCGCATAGTTGGTTGGGCGAGCACGTGGAACCTCGCATTCGACGATCTTCCGGACCGGCCTACGGTGGGTGGAGCAATCCGTATTACTTGGCTGGACTTTACGAACCCGGGTGACCGCCCCTATCTCCGCCAGCACGCCGACAAGTATTTCTATATCTCGGTCGACCCGCATGAGCCCCAGCTTTTCCTGAATAAGGGATTCAGCGGCCTCGATGCCTTACTGGGGGATCGACCGCGCCGTGGACCAGCTGACCGAGCGCTTCACGACCAGACACGAGCATCGATAGCCGACAAGACATGGACGGCCCTTTTTAATGCGGCGTTGGATTTCGTTGACGTCGACGACGAAGAGATCCCGCAGTGGCCCGACGTGGAATGGCAACGCGTCGTGCTGGAATCCCTGCTCGCATCTATGTATCCCGACGCGTCATTAGATGAGGCGCTCAGTAATGCTTACGTTGCCCGTCACACAAAGGATGCTGGAGGTGCACTACAGGAACTGCTCGCACCTGCGGCGAGTGCTCAAGCGCGAGCGCCGCGCTTACTTAGAGACGGTATTCGCTTGCTGTCTAACGAGTTGGTTGAAGACGAGGAGGCGCCGCAATGAAGACATTGAGGTCTCTTGATCACACTGCTACGCAGATCGTCAGTGGACCAGGATTTCGGCTGGGGACCGAGTCGCCGTCCCTCAAGGACTTCGAGTCTGAGACTTCGCTCAGCCATCCTGTTGACCTCGACGCGGTCCGGGTATTTATCGATGAAGTAGAACAGCGGTTCGGGGACAATGGCACGGAAGCCGATGTCTGGCTAGCCCCGCGGCTGCACTATTCTCTTCGCCTGACGCGGCGTGAAGCCGCTGACCGTGGCTTGTGGCGTTGGCTAGCCTGCTGCTTCGCGCCGGAATACGTCCGATGGCGATGGGGACCTCCCGGGGGTTCCATCGACCCCGACAAGGCGGCGAAGACTGAGCGCTTCGTTGGGCCTGATTACAAGCATGCGCTAGCTCGGTTGTGGTGGATGGCTGAGCTTTTTCGTGACGGGCCAGACTACACCCCGGTTATGACCGCCCTGAAAAACCAGGATATCCCCAACAACTTGTTTCGAATGGACATAGCGCATCACCGTCCCACAGTTCTCGCTGCAACACGCGTCCTGGAGTCCCGGTCGGGGCGGGAAGCCAATGCGCTTGCCAAAGCTGTCAATGCGGCGGCTGGCACGCTGGTAATTGATCTCTTGGCTCCCGACGAACCTCTAGATCCTGACACCTTGAGGAGCTGGTTGAACGACTCGATCGACCCTAACCTCTACCTGGATGAGCTTCCGCCTGGGCCCGCCGATCCTGTGGCACCCCCACATGCCATCGCCCACATGGAACAGCTGCTCACTGAACTCCTTGCGGAAGCTCCGGTGCGGGGGCGAAGGAAGGATGAGAATACCAATTGAACAGTGCCAGAACAGGATCCAGAGCGGACTGAACTGAGTCGAGATGACACGACAGAGCGTGAGAGACACCACTCCGGAGCTAGAGCTGAGGCACGAGCTCAGCCGGCGCGGTCTGCAGTTCGAAGTCCACGGATGCCCACTTCCTGGGTTCCCGAGAGAGGCCGACGTCATCTTCTTCGCTGAACGTGTAGCTGTATTTGTGGACGGGTGCTTCTGGCACGGATGTCCGACACACACCCGCGGCATTCACCGCGCCGGATCGAGATGGCGGGATCGGATAGAGGAAAACCGTATCCGAGACTACGACACCAATGGACGGCTCACAGCCGCTGGCTGGGTGGTGGTGCGAGTGTGGGAGCATGAAAGTCCGGTGCTGGCGGCGGACCGTGTCGCCGAGGCAGTAGGCCTGCGAACCTCTGCTGAGGAACTGATTTGATGGTTGCAGCACCGCAGTCGCTGAATCAGTTCGCGAGCGATCTCGATGCCGACTTAGACACGGTTCTTATCAGGTACGGACTCAAGAGATCTTTCGATCTCCCGGCTCAGGTGCAAGGCGATCCGATCGGCCGCTTCGGCCGTGTGCAGAGGGCGCGTCGGGCGCAGGGTGCTGTCAAGGTTGCCCATACGTGCGCGGAGCGCCTCTGTGACGAGCAGTTCGTAGATTCCCGGATCCATATTCACCACGGTCGACCCTAGCGATGAGATGTCGGCGAAGGCCGCTTTGCTGCGAAAGGATCTGCCTTAGCGCCATGTCTCACCGCATGCTTCAATTCGTCATTATCCACCACGGCGGAAAGCTGATGTCGAGCCGCGCGGTTTGCTTGTAACCAACCCACGTGGGGACACCCTCGGGCTGACCGCGGTAGATGCCTCGCGCAGCCGCCACAACCCGGTCGTGCTGGGTAGGCCACTGCAACTCCTGCGCGATCTGTTCGAGGGCGTTGCGATCACGTTGCAGCACTCGATTAACGATTTGCACCGCTGGCAGCGCATTGCTCTTGTCGCCGTTACAGCGGGCGCAGGCCAGAACAAGATTCGCGAGGCCATCGATGCCCACCAACGACCATGGCAGCACGTGATCGATCGGATTTTGGGCAGACAGATGGGTGCCGCAGTAAAAGCAGTGCGGTCCGAATGCCTCCTTGAACGGCTCGCGCACGACAGCCAGGGCGCTGCGCTCCCGCCCGAACAGGTGCCCGGCCACGTCGGGCACCTCCGCGTCCAGGAACTTATTCATCTGACGCACGTCCTCGACCCACATGATCTCCAGCGTCGGTCGCAGCAGCCCGGCAAGCCGGGCAAGTCCGTGAGCGATACCTGGTTTGAGCACGATCGCATCGTCATGCTGGCGCAACGTTCGGCGCGAGATGTTCTCGCCCAGAAACGAATCGTCGTACAGGAATGGATCGCTGGTCGACGATCCGGGCAGCTTCTGCAGCCTTGGCAGCGGTTGCTTGGCCAGTGCGATGACAATCTTGTCGATAGCCTTCCGATAGGCCTCAGGTGTCCGCAGCATCGCGACCTCAAGTGACAGCGCGGTGTCGCCAGTGCGGGCCGCATCGCGTAACTCCTTGGTTGCATCGGTGATCCGCGCCTTCTTTCCAGTCCTGCGTTGCGCGAGTTCGTGTCCTTCGAAGGGCCGTACCTGACGCCAGTAGATCGCCAATACTCGATGCGCCAAGTCAGGGATGGGCACATGCAACGTATCCGTGGGCTGCTCGGGCAGGTTCTCGATGCAGTGTTCAATCAACGCCATCAGGGTTGCGAGCTTGTAGGTGGCGTCGCGTTGTCCGGTTTCGAGGATGGCCACAACCCGCTGGCCGAGCAGCAGCGGATCGACCGAATCATTGCCCATGGATGGCGTTCCGCCGTTTCGCACCAGCAGATTATCGCCCGCTGGCCTGAGTTTTTCGACGAAAGACGATGAGAACACGCTATCTTGGCGACCTATACGGCGGTGCCGATCGAGGGCCGGTCGTGCAGTCACTGAGTGTCTTTTTTTTAAGTCGGGCGCCTCATGGGCGTCGACATGGAGGCGAGGAGGTGAGGTATTTCTACGCAGCTGCGGTCGGAGCAACTCGATGACGACCTGCTTGAACGAATTCGGGCGGTCTTTGAGCAGCACACGGAGATCGAGACACTTACCAATAAACGGCCGAATCGACTCGAACGCTTCGACACGAGCGGGGTGTGGGTCGAGACCTCACGGTCTCAACGGCTCGGAACCGGGCCGCAACTTGTTCCGGCGTGGATGATCGTGGCCGCCTGGAACCGCTTGAAGACCAGAGGCGAGTTAAGCCACGATGACCTCCTCAACGAGCTCAACGTGAAACGCTCTGCCTTTGTCATGGCACTGCTAGCTCAGTTCCCTGACGTTGTGTTCCGGTCGACCTATCCCACTGTCATAGCCATCGCGCGCACGACGGATCAGCGATAGCCGGCGTTGGCTTGAGACCGTGTATTTCGCCAAGTTGTCGGCAACTCGCGTATTCCTGGCGTAATTGGCTTACCTTCGTGTGGTTGACACATTCATTCGGGGAGATCAGTCCGCGTGGAGGAGGGGATCGCGTTGGCCGCTGAGCTGACGAAGGAGGCTCGTATGGAGCGGCTCGTGGAAAAGACCCGACAACGGGTGCAGCAGGTGCCCACCTCAGCGCGGTTGCTCAAGCACATGCCGAGCAGCAAGTTGCGTGTTCTCGTCCGAGAAGCTGGTTACAAGCGGACTTCGCGTAGTTTCCTCGATGAGTTCGGCGAGCGCTTGCACGAGGTTGGAATCGACTTCAGTCCCGACCTCTTGGATGTCGATAACACACCTGATACGCGGATCTACTTCTTCGACGCCAAGCGGCCGGTAGAAGGTTTGCGTCCCGCCCGTCAGCTTTTCAACAAGGAAGCAGAGCTTGCGCACTTCCTTTGGGCGAACAAGCATTTCCTAGGTCAGGCGGTGCAGAATTTGCGGCTCAGGGATCGCGAAAAGAGGCTGGCGCCCGGCTCGCGTCCGGACATGGTGGCTTTAGATACCAAGACCGGGGAGCTCGTGGGAATCGAGCTGAAGGTTAAATGGCCGGACCAGGGGATTGTCGCGCAGGCGGCGAAGTACATGACGGCCCTCAAGAGTCAAGCTGAAGCTGACGGCCTGCGAGGCGCGCGTTTATTGATCATCACGGGCCAACCCAACGCGCAGCTGGCGAACCAAGTGCAGGTGCAGGCCGAAAGAATCGGCGTCAAATGTGAATGGCTGCTCTACAGCGTTCGCTTCGAGTTGAAAAGACCCTCACACAGCGGCTGAATGCTGTGCAGCGATTCTGCACGGCTATTGCGTCGTTGAGCACGATACGTCACTTCGTATTGCACCCCCGCTGCGACGTGCTGGCGTCCTAGCATCCCGAAGTAGGGATGCTTCCTGTCTGTGCTGGCCTTGGCTTGCTCCGCACGCCTGGGGATTGCAGGCGGCGCTCGAATTGGGCGTACCGGCACGAGGTCTCCGAAGGAGCCCGGAGTTGAACAGGTCAACCGCTTAAGGACGCCCCCTACCAGCGATACATGCACAAGGTGCACGTCCAAATGTCGTCGGTGACGCAACAACCTCGGGCGTCCTGCCACGGCGCGACCACGGCATCGAACGGCATCATGCCGAATAGCGCACGCTGAGTCTGCTGTCCGCCGCATTGCGGGCATACCGGATGGCCCGAGAACTTGTAATCCAGGAACGCCCGAAAGCTCTTTTTGGCCATGGTGCGTTGGCAGTTCGGACACAAGGCCGCCGGCCAGTCGACCGGTACGCGCGACAGCCTTGGTTCCTCGAACCAGTCATCGGTATCCGTCTGTTGCTCAACAGGTCCTGGGCGAAAGCTCAGCGACTCCACGGTCCATACGCCGACCTTGTCGCGTGCATCCTGGCGGCGCAATTTCAGCGCGGTGCCACAACCGTCGCACATGCCGTTGGAATCCAACAGCACCCTCGCCGCCGCCATCGACGAGCGCCCGAACCGATCCATCGGGTCTATGTCGAGGGTGTAGTCCTCGAGCGCGTCAATCAGTTGCGTGGAGGCTGGTCCCTCGAGAACCACGTAGCGC
>NZ_JBEFRW010000032.1:0-9142 GCF_053483195.1 Mycolicibacterium sp. XJ2546
GCGACGACATCAGCCCGGTTGGAGACTCCAACGCCACTGTCTATCTCGCACACGATTCGTCTTGGCCTGCAACGATATTGTTCGGAAAGGCACCTCCCAGGACCGTGCTATTGCGCGGTATTGGATCGACCGCTTCCGCAAGGGCCGGTCAGGGCCCCATCAACGTCGAGGAGCCAACCAGGAGGCCGTCCACAGCTCACCGTTATTCCCAAGGACGAATAAGTCTAGGTCGCTTTGGGAGCGTGACACCGCGGCGACATTCTGATATTGAGGCCAAAACCGGGCGCCACCAAGGTTGCGTGGGACTTCCCATTCGGGCCAATCGGCACCGACCGACCAGTACGTGGTGTATAACCGCTCATCGTTGCCCAGCACGAAGAGGTCAAGATTCTCCGGAGACCGTGCGACAGCAGCCACCTGCTGCATCGTGTCAAAGGTATGCTCGCCGAGGCGAAACCACTCGCCCCAGTTATTAGCGGGGCCTTCCTCCCAGTACGTGCTCCAGGCCCGGCCGCCATCATCGATTGCGAACAGGTCAATGTTGTCTCGAGTGTTAGTTTCGGCGGCGACGCCATCGTACTCGGTACCTGATCGCGATACCGCGGACACGCGTTGGCCATTTCGGAAAATCGGGCCGCCGGTTATGGGCGACCAATCAGCCCACTCATTGGTGCCCAGATACCAGTGGGTGGTCCAGACCTCGCCGTCATCACGGATTACGAACAAGTCAAGGTTGTCCCCAGACCGGGCTACCGCAGCCACCTGCTGACTTCGGGGAAAAAAACCCTGCCCGCCTGGTAGCGCGAACCACTCCCCCCAGGAGTCGTTGTTCATACCATCCTCCCAGTAGGTGCTCCAGACCTGGCCATCATCACCGATCGCAAACAGGTCCAACTTGCCCTCGCCTCGCGACACTGCAGCGACGCGTTGCGTTGCGTGATCGAACTTCACCTTCGCCGGGAGTGCGGACCACTTATCCCACTCGCGGCCGTCGAAAACGGACCTCCAAACTTGCCCGTCATCACCAATCGCGAATACATCCAGTGTGTCTCTATTCGGATTCCCCTCGGTTTTCGACACGGCGGCTACTTGAGGAGTTCCGCCTCCAAACGTCATATTCGTTGGCAGCGTTTGCCAATTCCACGTGTCTGACACTTTCCAGGCGTTCATTACTAAGCCGTCATCACCGATCATGAATACATCGATCTTGTCCCGGCCGCGTGCTACCGCAGATAGCCGTCGAGTGCTGGTGTCGAACGTTTTGTACTCGACATCAACTGGGTGCCAAGGGTTCCAACCGTCTATCGGAGGCGGTGGCGGACTCGTGGTTGGAGTAGTGCTTGGAGTCGCATTTACGGTCGGTGGCGGCGGCGATGTGTTTAATCCTGATGTCCATACCAGAATAATTACTGCAATCAATATTATAGTGACAGCATAGAAAAAAGCGTAGATACGCTTTGATATTGGTGCGCGGGGGTGGAATCGAAACTCCGGCCCCTTCTGGCGGAAGCACCAGGCAGCCAGTAGCGATAACCCAGCACACAAGCCCACGAAGACGATAGCAATCCTGTTGCCTGGCTGGAGGTCCGCGCTGCCCGGTCCCAACCCAACGACGATGGCGACCAATACGGCTAGAGTGGCGTCGACAGCGTTGGACGCCCTAGGGTGTTCTGTGTCTCTGGACGAGGGAACGCGATGTGGTGTCTCTGGCGTGCTTCCGACGGGGTCTTGCGAGCCAGATTCCGGTTCTTCCGGTGAGGCATCCGACTGCATTTGCCGAGCATACGAAAGTGATTGCGGAACAGTCATCGAAATGCAACGTCACCCTGCGACCCGCTGAGGATACGAAACGCGTCATCAGTTGGTGAGCCACGTCTGGGTGGGGTCGACCCCGCTCGGGTCTACAGCGACAAGCTCACCGGCACCTCGACCCGCGAGCAGCGCACCGGGCTGGCCGCAGTCCTCGACTACACCCGCGAGGGCGACACCATCGTGGTCGTCGGCATCGACCGGCTCGGACGCAACGCCGGCGAGGTGATGCTCACGGTGCGCGACCTCGCCGAGCGCGGCATCACGCTCCGCTCGCTGCGCGAGGGCATCGACACCTCCAACGCCACCGGGCGGATGATCGCGGGCGTGCTGGCGTCGCTCGCTGAGCTTGAGCTTGAGCTGCAGCGCGAACGCCGAGCGGCGTCGCGGGCGGCGCGCAAGGCGCGTGACATGCCGATCGGCAGGCCCAAGGCGCTCGACGCCGACAGGGCCGCGCTCGCCCGCAGGATGCGCGACAGCGGCGAGCCGGTGCCGACCATCGCTGCCGCCGTCGGAGTCAGCCGGGCCGCCCTGTACCGCTACCTCGCCGAGGGGCGTGATTAGCTCAGAGCGGCTTCCAGGGTCGCCACGCTAGCCGCGAGCGCGGAGGACGCAAGCGAGAAGTCGCTCCACGCTTGTTCGGCTGCGGCGGTGAGGTCATCGTCAGCCGCCGGTATCCATAAGTCCTCAACGTCCCACGGATTCATGTGGTCAACTACCGACCCGAACGACAGAGCGTTTATCTGCAGCCGCGTCTGTCCCGCGACAATCGCGAGCCAGAGCGCCGCCGGTGAAACGCCCGCCTGAGGAGTCAGCCTCATCACGTCGTTGCTCGCCAGCCACCCGTCGCGGTCATCGGTGATCAGAGCCGGTGTGCCTTGCCGCCCTTCCGACCGCCCGACTGCTCCGAACACCGTCATCCCTGCGCGCAGTTCGTAATCAGCCGGGACCTTGAACGACCGGTCGGACACGTAGCGGAGGTTGATCGGCTCGGGTTGCAGGAGTTGGCGACCCGAGAGGATCGGACGGCCGTGCGCAGGCTCGACGTAGTACCGCTTGTACCGGTGCGGGAGGACAGCACGCGCAAGATCACCGCATCTCACCCCACCAGCGCCTTGCACTTGATCGACCGCCGCACGAATTCGAGGGTCGTACGTGGCCGCGTCGAGGCGGTCGCGCACCAGTCGGCTCGACACCGTCCAGCCGTTGCGGTTGGCAGCATCACGCGGCGGGGTCGGTAGGCGCCGCTCCTGCTCCTGGCGGACTCGACGCAAGGCCGTGCGAGCGGCTGCGCTCGCGGTGACCGCTGCCCGAACCCCGTCTACCACCGTCTTGCGTACGTCACCGACGACGATCGGCAGCGGCAGCGCCTGCACGTCTCGGGTGGTGATGTGGTCGATGACCGAACCACTCTTGCCCCGGCGGAGCAACGCCTGGCCCGTCGGCGTCTTGAGGAACGCTAGCAGGTAGTACCGATCGTCCTCTTCCGCCGACTCGATGCGAATCATGTCGTGCGACAACGCAAATGCGGCAATATCCTCGTCGGCCACGGTTACCGGGCCGAGGTTGCGCCCCGAGCACGTCTGCAGCAGCGTGCCGAACGGAGGCACCAGCCGGTCGACGTCCTCATTTCGAAGCAGCGACAGCCGGTCGGACGCGGCAGGGAGATAGTCGAACACGTCATAGGGCCGGAGGTACGGTTTGCTCGGTTCCTCGGGCGCGGCGTAGGCGCGGGCGAAGCGCGGCGGGTCCCAGACGTCAGCGATTTCACCCACCCGAGTGACTGATTCGACGTCTCCGGTCGCACCCACCACCGCAAGCCGCTCGTACGCGGCGACACCGGCCGACGTGAAGAAGTGTGCGTCAAGCCGGTCGTGGGCGAGCACCGACCGCGACCTGACGGTGCTGGTGATCACTTCTGCGTTCCGAGCCAGCGGCGGTAGGCGGTGGCAACGTCCGGCAAGTCGTCGTCAATCTGTCGGTCCTGCACCTCGATGGTGCGAAGCACCTCTTCGCCGGTCTCGCTGTCGATCTCTGCGACCGTCTCGGCCCTTGTGACCAATACGTCCTCGCCGGTGTCGGTGCGCCGGTAGAGGACGTTGCCGCGCTTGTCGTGCCCAATCGCTCGGTCGTCGCCATGAAGATCGGATACTCAAGTTGGCCGGCAATCGCCGCCTCGCGCTCCGTTGCGTCGAGTCGCCGGGCGAGCACCATCGACGTCTGCGTGTCGTTCTTCGGCTGAAACAGCTCTCGCGCCATGTCAACGATGGCGAGCACCTGCGTGTTCTGCATCAGCCACGTCCGCACGTAGCCGAGAGCTGGGTTGTTGAGGATGCCGTTCGGGATAACGAGGGCGAACCGCCCAACGCCCGGCTTGAGCAGCTGCACGCATCGCTCGATGAACAGAATCTCCGGCGGCTGGCTCTTCTGTAGGACCGGGCGACCGTTGCGGTCGTGGCGCATGGTCCATGCGCCATCGTCTTCTCGGTCCCACATGGCCGCGAGGTCGAACTGCTCAAGAATCTCCTGGTCGTCAATGACGATGTTCGCGCCGAACGGCGGGTTGGCCACCACGCAGTCGAACGACCCGAGTCTTATGTTGTGCGCCGCCTCATGGCTCCAACTGCGCGGATTGGCAAGCGTGTCGGCCTGAAATAGCCCACCTGAGCCGTCGTTGTTCATGACCATGTTCATCTTTGCCGCACGCACCAGACCGGGGTTGAGGTCGAGCCCGTGGACCTTCGTCGTCATGTACTCCGTGCGACGACGGAATAGCTCCTCGCGCTCCTGGTCGGTGCCACGGGAGGGGTCAGCCCACTCAGCCCGTTCCTCGGTCTCGATGTGCTGCACCGCGTGATTCATCGCCGTGATCAGGAAGCCACCGGTACCAGCACTGGGTCGATGAGCCGTTCGTGAGGCTGTGGGTTGAGCATCGTGACCGCCATGCGGCAGGCGTTGCGGGGCGTGAAGAACTCGCCGCGGTCACCGCGTAGGTTGCTGCCGACGATCTCCTCGTACGCGACGCCCTTGACGTCCACGGGAGACGCCAGCAGCGAGTAGCCCTGCAGCTGGCTGACGACGTAGGCGACAACGGTCGGCTTGAGGTCAATCACCGTGTCGGTCGCCGGGAAGATCGCCCGGTACTTGGAGACGACCTTGTCATTGAAAAGCTTCTGGATGCGCGCCTTCGCACTGGCGGCGCTGGTGGCGTTGGCCCGCTCGGCGGCGGTGACGTAAAAGTCGAGTTGGCGCGACCGCTCGTCCTCGATCTTGCTGAAAATGATCTTGAGCAGTTCCCAGAAGGCCTCCGGCTTCTGCTTGCCCTCCGTTCCGGCGATGTAGTTGTGGCACCGACGGAACGCGAACAACAGGTTGTCGGCGGTCGCCGGTTTGAGGTCTTTGCGCTTCGGACGCTGAGCGTCAGCTTCGGTCTGCCCGAGGGCCGGGACGTCGATGATCTCCTCGAACGTGAACCCGCCGGAGCCGTCCGCGCGCTTGGCGAGGCAGATCTTCTCGTCGCCATTTGTCCAGATGCCGTACTGCACGTTGAGGCACGCAGCCATGTAGCTCCGCAGCTGGTCGACGCCCTCGGTGCGGTGGCTGGGGTTGGTTCCGGCGCGTTTCGTCTCGACCAGGATGCGTGCGTTCTCCTGCTTGTGCGCCGCCCAGGCGGTGAACACCACGACGTCAACCCGCTTGCGCGACGACCCGACCTTGATCGAGAACTCCGGCGTGCAGTCGCGGGCGTCGTAGCGGTACTGCCGGATCAGCGCCTTTTCGAGGTTCTGGCGGACATACTCCTCCGGCGTGTCCCGCATGTGCTTGCCGGTGATGAAGTCTGCAACCTTGCCCTCAGGCACCGCGCCGGTTCGTATGGTGACTGGCGCGACGAACGGGGCGCTCATGCGGCAGTGCTCCTTCGGTGAGGCGGCGGCGAGAGTCACACCCTATCCGTGTCGGCCTGCTCAACCCCGGTTAACAGGGCCGATCCGGCATCGCCGCATTGCTACGCCGTAACTCTGCACGGTCGTTTGCTTGGCTTTAGTCATGACCAGATGTGACGTCGCCGTGGACCCCGAGTCCCGGGCGGTACGTGGGTTGGCCGGTTGGCAGTGCTCAAGTCACGTGCAGTGCCCGACGACGACCCGCGAGTGATCGAGTGCCGCCAGGCGTTCGCTTACTACCGCCTGCAGCGCGCCGTGGCTGCGGAGTCGGGCCAACTGCGCCGGGCCGGTGTCGACCGCCTCGGTGTTCAACTGCGCGATGCGGCGGCCCAATGATCGCGATGCGCGGCCAGCCACTGACGTCGCCCGCCACCCCCAGGCGCTACCGCCCATCGAGAGGACGACTCGCCATGAAACAGGCCGACATTCGACGCCGACGCCGCGCACACATGCCCATCGTCCACGACGGCGGCTGGTCGCTCAGCCGTGAGATCGCCGAGGTTGCCGGGGCGCTGGCCGCTCGCATCGCCGCCCGGCCCATGCCGCTGCAGTTCCGGCGGCAGGTGCTCGCCTACGCCGATGCAGCGCACGAGGCGGTCGGCGCCGTCACCGGCTGGGTGGCGGAGCGTGACGCTCGCCGCCGCACCGAACATCTCGCCGACGATGAGGGCAAGCGCCGGTATGCGGTAACGACGCTGATCGACCTTGCCCCGCGCCCGGCGCTGCCGACATCGCCGACGACTTGCTGGCGCACGCGTTCCCGCCCGGCGCGCCTGTCCTGCGCGGGCAGCCGTCGCGCTCCGACCGGCTCGAACGCCTGCTGCGCGAGACCGTCGACCGGGCGGCGCTGACCCTTGAGCGGGCGCTCGACGCGAAGGTGCAGAGCATTACCCCGACCGCACCGGCCGCCGATCCCCGCGCCGCGTTGGCCGCGCTGGGCATCGACGTCTGAGACCCGCCAAACCGCCAGGGAGACAGGAGTTCTGATGACGGACTATCACGGCCCGCGCTGTCGGTCCTGCAACGGCCCGTGCTGGCAGTGGAAGGGCGACGTCTGGGGCTACACCTGCGCAGAGTGCATCAACAATCACCTCGCAGCGGCTGCGGCGCGAGCCGACGCCCGCGACCAGAAGGCCCGCAAGCGCAACCTCGCCAAGCTGCTGAACAACAACGACTCGCCTGCGGTCTCGAAGATGGCGTCGGGGCGGTGATCTGAGCTATGTGCCGGTCGCCCCCGACGTCCCCACCGAGAGCAGAAATGTAATGCGAAGTAATGGCTAGGAAGGAACAGCGCATGACCGAGCCTCGCCGCCCGCTGACGTGGGCCGACCTCACCCCACGCGAACAGATGGGCTTGCGCATCGCCGTGCATGAGAGTTCTCACGCCATCGCCGGGGCGCTGCTCGGTGGCCGTGTGCACTCGGCGGTAATGACCAACAGCCGAGTGTGGGGTGTCGACGGCGTGACGACGTTCGATGAAGTGCCCGTGGTGGTTCGCCTGCGATCGCCTATGCGGGACCGTACGGCGAGGCACGGTGGCTCGACGGTCGTCACCCTTCTCGCCGGACGCTGCAAGCCCTCATGCGGGGCAACGGCCACGGCGACCACCGGGCCATCTGTGCGGCTTGCAGCACAGGCCGACGTCTACGGCTACAGCGACACGGCGGCGGAGTCGCGGCGCACCGTGCCGCCCCTGTTGGACCGTGCGTGGTCCGCCGTGATCAACCTCGCCCGCACGATTCACGTCGAGGGCGAGGCGACCCACGACGACGTGTGCAAGGCGCTGGGCATCAGCGACGGCGGCGGCCGGGCAGCAGCCAGATCGCCAGCCTACGTGCCGGTCTGCGTCGCGTGCCGCCGATCGCCGCCGCCTGACTTCACGACAGCCACGAAGGTCTCCGCCGCCAACGACACCACCACCGAGGAGACCACCATGACCCCCATCGACCGCCGTCACTGCAGCTACCTCGGCGACTACTGCCCGCACTGCAATCCGGCGGGCGACCAGGCCGACAGCTGCGTGCGCCTGCACACCCTGGTCGAGCCCGATGCCGTGACGTGGCACGGCGACCGGCGCGTGACTTGTGAGTACGGCTGCGATCACTGCGGCCACCAGTGGACGCGCACCGACCTGTGGAGCGCCGAGCAGGCCGGTTTCGACCCGAAGCGGAGGAAAGCCGCATGAGCACTCCGAATGCCGACCCGACCCGGCTCGCCGCCTTCCGCGTAATGCGGGCCAGTCGAGGCCGTCAAAAGCCCGCCAGCCCCGCCGAACTCGCACGCCGCATCGTCCGCAACTACCGCATCACCCCGGCCATCGAGTTGATCTCCGACGTCATCAGCCACGCGATCAACGAGCCGGGGCGGCGCTATGTCATCACCGCCCCACCGCGCACCGGCAAGTGCGTGCTGGTGTCGCGAGTGGGTGTGGTCGACGCGCTGCGGCACAACGCGAATGCTCAGATCATCCTCGCGTCCTACAGCGACGAACTGGCCCAAGATCACAGCCGCGAGGCGCGGGCGATGATCGCCGAACACGCCGACCTGCTCGGGTATCGGCTGAGTCCCGACAAGACGGCGGTCGGTCGCTGGCGCGTCGACGGCCACGCGGGCGGGCGGCTGGCGGGCGGCATCAACTCCGGCGCAACGGGCTTTGGTGCCGACCTCCTACTGGTGGATGACCCGGTGAAGGACCAGAGCGAGGCCGACTCCGCTGCTCACCGCCGCCGGGTGATCAACGAGTTCCGCTCGACGTTGATGTCTCGCGTGCATCCCGGTGGCTCCGTGGCGCTTGTGATGACCCGGTGGCATCCCGATGACCTCGCGGGCACTCTGCTGCGCGACGAACCCGACGTCTGGGCGCACGTGAACATCCCCGCCGTCGCCGAGGCTGGCATCCCCGACGCACTGGGCCGCGCTCCCGGCGTGGTGATGACCTCGGCGCTTGGGTACACCGCTGCAGAGTTCGCGGCGATCCGGCGCAGCGTCGGCGAGCGGGCTTGGTACTCGCTGTATCAGGGCGTGCCCGCCGCACCCGAGGGCGGATTGATTAAGCGCGACTGGCTCGATCAGTGGCGGTTGCCCGCAGCGCCGACCGCGCCGACAAAGACCGTTGTCGGCGTCGACCCGGCTGATTCGGGCTCGGGCGACGCCTGCGGCATCGTGGCGGCGTCGCTTACCCGCGAGGGTGTGGTGGCCGTGATCGCCGACGTCTCCGCGCCGATGACCTCCGATCAATGGCCCAGGGCCGCTGTCGATCTGGCGGTCGACGTCGGCGCATCCGAGATCGCCGTTGAGGGCTTCGCGGCACGCGAGACGTACCGCCGGGTGGTCAACGACGCACTGCGCCGGACCAAGCTGGACCGCCCCATCCGCGTCACCACCTGGCC
>NZ_JBEFRW010000033.1:0-8492 GCF_053483195.1 Mycolicibacterium sp. XJ2546
GTCCGAGCGCGTGCGATCATGCATGCATCGATCGCGGGCATGTCGAAGTGTGGTGAGGGTATCGGGCTACGGCGCATTTCACGTACGAGGGTCGCGAGGCCATGCAAGCACGGCAAGATCCGCCATCTTCCGCTGCCGTTCGACGATTGCCTCGGCATTCCACTCGTCGGCCTCGGCCGCGCTCGAAGTGAGTCTCAAGCTCGACCCTTCCAAGACAGGTCGTTTCACGGACCAGCTCTTGTTACCGATGACGCCGTTTGGGCCTTTCTGAAGCAGGCAGAGATTTCCCAATCTGTCGGTATGGAGCTTTCTGTCATCTGGCGGGAACTGCGGCCAGTCGTCCAGCGTCGCTCGCTGCGGCAGTATGTGCTCAAGATTGACTTGCTGGACATCGCTATTGACCACCAATTCCGGTTGCGGTTCGCCGCGTATCTCCAGCTCCAGCGCCCGCAGCAGATACCTTGCTAGCCTGCCTATCGGCTTCCATTCGGTGAAACTTGAATGGAACACCGAATCGGTCGGGACAAGGCCGCTAACTTTGGTAAGCAAGATTTCTTCTGTCCTAGTCACATGGCCTGCCCGCACGTCGCGTGCTGCGTCGCAGAATGCAGCTTCCGAGGTGCCGCCGCCCAAGTTTCCTGCACACAGCATGCGGACCGACCACGACACCATCGCCGGCACGAACTTGCTGATCTCATGGCGGGGAAAGGTGGTAAGGACGGCGAGCATCAGTGGCCGATACCGTTCGATGCGGAGATCTACGAGAACCGCCGCCGCATCGACGACGCTTTCGGGATAGTCAGCCCAAAAATCGCTGTCAGCGCTAATTAGCGCATGGTAAACGCGGGAACTATCGCGCAATTCTTGGCTGAAGGTTACGGCCTGTTCTGGGCCACCGACGATCGACTTCAAGCGAGAGTAGATCTCTCGCTCGCGAACGAGGCCGTGTTTCGAACTGAGAAGGTGGCGGGCAAATGTCGTAAAGCGCTGATTCCCGACCTGGCCGACGTCGAGATTCTCCAGAGTTCGGACCCAGTCGTCTCTAACCTCATCTAGACGTCGTTCCGCTCGACTGAAAAGGAAGTTCTTCAGGAGGTCGGCGACGGTGAGATCGGCACCGCGGTCGTTCAGGGTCTCGAAGATGAGGAAGGCGTCGGCTTCTGTCGCGACGGTAATGGAGACTACCTGTGCGCTCTTGTCGAGCCACTCTTGAAGTTCGGATAGTCGGGTGCGCCACTCGGCGCCGTTGTCGGCTACAAATTGCTGGCACTCACCGACAAAGAAGTCGTACGCGCTCTTGATAAGCTGTTGACTGTGTTTAGTCGGCTCAACATCTTGTCGTAGAATTACTTTGCGCTCGAAATAGTCGCGGTCATCGGTGTTCAGAATAAGTTGCGGCTGGTCTTTTCCGACTCGGCGATCGAACTTACCGAGATAGTCCTGCTGGGTAGATCTTGCGTACTCTGCTTCGCCGTTTTCGCGATAGGTGTCGCGTATGGCCGCCAGGAGGAGCGATGTCGTGGCAAGTCGCTGTTGTCCGTCTATGACTAGTCTGCGGGTGTTGTCGCCGTTCTCACCACCGGTGGCGAGAACGACAGTGCCCAGGAAGTAGCTTTGTCCCGACTTGTAGCTGCTCGTTAAGTCATGCCAAAAGTCGACAACCTGTTGCCTGTCGCTCGTGCTTTCAGAACTTGATCGCGGCGCGATAGTCGACCAAGAATATGACCGTTGGTAGAACGGGACGGCGAGCGACTCTGAGCGAAGTAGCTCGGCGATCCCAGAGGCCTCGTACTTCAGAAATTGATGCTCCACCAAGCTCCCCTCAACTTTAGCGCTGCGCCGGTAGAAAGCGGCCGGTCGGTGCAAGTAATCCAACCAGACGGAAGGGGACGTCTGTAAGCGGGAGTCATCCGGTGTGCCACGCTGGTGCTGCGCAAGATGGCGCGATTGATTGACTAACTTATTCGCTGCCGTAGCGGGCGGGCCCGAGGATCGGAACCCCTGCGGGGTGCTGGTGTCTGATCCCCTCCCCATACGACCCCGAAGCCATCTGCCCGATATTCGTTCTCGGCCACGACGAGTAGCCCCGCGCCCGTGTGGCGTGCGGCTCAGCTGTGGCGCACGCCGGGCGGTGATCAAACGCTCTCGGGTGCGACCCTCGGCGCAAGCGGGGGACTGGGCTACTGCGCGCAGGCTGGGTTACGTCGGGCTCTGCAGTAACGACGGCGTTCCGCCGGCGTCAAACTGGCCTGCGGGGCGGTCGTTCTAGAGCAGCGTGTAGGCGATCGGAGCGTGCTGATCGAGCTTGTCGGCGGCGGCGTTGAGGGCGGCGGCCAGGGCTCGGGCACCCTGCGCGGTGAGTGCTGCAAGTGCGTCGAACGAGTCGCCGTCGACGGTAACTGTGTGGAGCCCGGCGCCGTTGTCGAATTGCTCACCCTCGGCGCGGACCTGGATCACGCGCGCGGCGAGGGTGCTCACGACGGCGGTGTAAATTGTGAAGCGCCGGAATTGCGCGGTGCTACCGCTATCGCCCAACCAGTCGCCGAGCTGGTCTGCGGCCGCTGAAGCGGGCGGGGCAACGTGTGGGCGGGTCATGGCTAGCTACCTCTCGGTTGGGCTAGCTGTGATGTCCAGGGAGGTTGTCTCTCCCGATATCGGTGAGCCTGTGTGACAGGGAAGGCCTCCGGTTGTGAAGTGGAGCTATCTAGGAACCGCTTCACCAACCAGGAGGCCTTCGTGTCCCACGCTAACGCTGCTCTGACCCCGCGCGCTCGATTGCGCCTCGCCCAGCTCGTCGTCGACTCCGGCTGGACCTACGCCGCAGCGGCCAAGATGTTCATGGTGTCCTCGCGAACTGCAAAGAAGTGGGCCGACCGCTTCCGCGCCGAGGGTGTGGCCGGCATGGCCGACCGTAGCTCTAGGCCGCACACCAGCACTACCATAACTAGCCCGCAGACGATGCGCAGGATCGTGAAGTTGCGGTAACGCAAGCGTCTGGGGCCGGTCCAGGTAGCCGGTGTGCTCGCCGTGCCAGCCTCGACGGTGCACGCAGTGTTGACGCGCTGCCGAATCAACCGGCTGTCTCACATCGATCGAATCACCGGCGAACCGCTGCGGCGCTACGAGCATGCCTACCCCGGCTCACTGATCCACGTCGACGTCACCAAGTTCGCCAACATCCCCGACGGCCCGGCGGCCACAAGTTCACGACCCGACAACTCAGCAGGCACAACGCGCGGCGGACTGCTCAGCGCACTGGCGAACGCGGTAAAGGATATGCGCCTAAGATCGGAATAGCGTTCGTGCACACCGTCATCGACGATCACTGCCGCACGGCCTACGCCGAGATCTGCACTGACGAGAAAGCGACCACCGCGACAGCTGTGCTCCAACGCGCCGTCGCCTGGTTCGGCGAGCGCAACGTCACCGTCGAACGGGTCCTGTCTGACAACGGATCGGCCTACCGGTCCTACGCCTGGCGCCAGGCCTGCACGGAGCTGCATCACTGCCAAGCGAACCCGACCTTATCGGCCTCAGACCAACGGCAAAATCGAGCGCTTCCACCGCACCCTGGCCGACAACTGGGCCTACGCCCGGTTCTACGACTCAACCCAACAGCGCAACGCCGCTCTCCCCGGCTGGCTGCACTTCTACAATCACCACCGAGCCCACTCCGCCATCGGAGGCCAGCCACCAGTCACCCGACTGACCAACCTCCCTGGACATCACAGCTAGCTCGCCGGTTGCCACCGCGAGGTCATATTGAGGTCACGCGGCCCGCTGCTTGGGCTGGGAACTACCTCTGAACTGCGTAATGCTGGTGCGCGATACTGGGATTGAACCAGTGACCTCTTCCGTGTCAGGGAAGCGCTCTCCCGCTGAGCTAATCGCGCCAGAACCTACATTGAGGTGGAGACGGGAATCGAACCCGTGTGCACGGCTTTGCAGGCCGTTGCCTCACCACTCGGCCACTCCACCGCTGGGCTTTGATGCCACTGCACCTTCGAGCGGATGACGGGATTCGAACCCGCGACCCTCACCTTGGCAAGGTGATGCGCTACCAACTGCGCTACATCCGCGCGCCACGAACGACACGTCGCCCGTCGCGAAGCACGACGATAGTCCACGCAAGCGTACCTGCACAAATCCCGAGATGCCGTCGTCGCGTCGGCACTCGGGTCGCCCACCAGCCTAGCCGTTCTACGTCGCGCGAAGCCGAGAAACGGTGCCCCGTACCGCGATCCCCGTCATCGGTCTCGACCCGCTGAGCAGCGACGGGCCGCCCGAAAATCGCCAGCATCACGGCATTGGCGATTCGGGCCGGTAGCCTCGAACGTGCTAGTCTTCGACGTCGTTCGACCCTCGGGTCGAGCCTTCTCGGTCTCGTAGCTCAGCGGGAGAGCGTCCGCCTCACACGCGGAAGGTCACTGGTTCGATCCCAGTCGGGACCACAAGGTCAGAGCTATTTTATGGCTAAGCGTGCAATCTCCGTGCAATACCCACAGCACTATCCCCTCAACGCGGGCCGTGTTGTAGATACGACTTGTCGGCGTACCGACGTACCGTCCTCGAATGAATCTGCAGAGCCGAAGCAAGCGGTGGCTGGCGGCTATTGAACTCGCGAAGCCGATGACAACCGGGATGCTGTTCTACCGGAAGAACAACGTCGTCGGGAAGAAGGGGATTCCAGAGCAGGCGCAGCACCTTTTCGTCAAGAAGATGTTGGACCCACTGCGGCTGACCATTGAGTCCGACCCCGTTCCACCCGGCAACCCGCTTCACGGCGTATTGAGCGACGTGGTGGACAAGGTCGACGAGGTGACGGTTGGAACGGAATTCGTAGCGAGCGTCGAAGCGCTCGACGTGGCCCTAGATGCGGCGCTCGACTCGCTGCGAGACTGGACGGCTGGCGAAGACGCCAAGATCGAGGACATCATTGATGAGCTCGAGCGCGCATTCCTGATATCTCTCTTCATCACGCTGACCTCACACACATTCGTCGTCAATTGGGGTGGGGAGTGGGAGACGCACCATGACCGATTTCTGGACGGCAAGGAACCTCACGACCTGCCGCACTATGTACACCTTCCAACGTTCATGCCCTGTGCAGAACCCGGAAACGGGCGAGTCCACGTACAGCAGCTGCTCTCTGCCCTTCGTGCCGGAACGCAATTCTTCATCGCTGGCGCAACCTCGACCAACGTCGAGCGCTACCCAGAACTGCAGTCGATCGTCTACTCGCAGTGGTTCGCCTACATGCACGCGATCTGGGATGAGCAATTCAGAGAGCGCATCGCGGAGTTCTATAGCTCTGCGGACGAACCGCTAGAGAAGAACGACGTGCTTGTCGACTTCTTCGGTGACCTTCGACGAATTCGCAATGACTTTGTTCACCGCAAGGGGATTGCAGACGAAGTAATCAAGGTCAAGATGTTGAAGTGGGGCTTTGTCCAAGGCAGGCCACTCGAAATCACCACCGAACAGATGTTGTCGTTAGTCGATCTCTTCCCAAGACACGTACTGATGGTGAAACCGATTACGCGTCCACGCCAGACCCGTAAACAGATGCCGGGCAGTGCGGACGCTGTTCTGGTGGATCGCTTCTTGGCTAGGGCGGCTGATCTTGAAATCGACAAGAGCGCTGCCCTCGATGACGCCCTAACTGACTGGTTGCAGCACCACTGATGGATTGGTCATCCTGCTGGGCCGGCTGTGCCGCAAGTGCAACCATGTGAGTCGTGACAGCGGAATCGACGCCGGATCGGCGTTTGCCCGAGGATGGTCAGTTTCGTGCCGTCGTAATTGGCTGCTGCGTCGTCGCGGGCCTGTTCATTGCCGCATTTGTCATAGGCACACTCGTCGCCATGTCGCTCGACCTTGGGCTATTGACTGACGGTTGGTACGAGGCGTGGGGAACCTGGGCGGGCGGTGCCGCCACGGCTGCCGCATTCCTTATCGCTGCCTTCAGCATCAGGGTGACGAGTGCCCACGCCCACGCCGATCGTCAAGAGGCTGCAGATATCAGGAAAAACAACGACATGGCGCAGGCGCGCCTGTTGGCCATTTACAAAGTAAGGATGCCGGAAGGTATCGAATCTCTGGCGACATTCCGAATAGAGAACCGCAGCAAGGACGTGTTTTTCGACGTCTCGGTTCCCTTCGTCGATTCGCCCTATGGCTCAGACGGCCGCTTGGAACGGCGCACTCCCGACCTAGTTGAAGCCGAGAACCGGCTCCATGAATACATCCCCACCTCGGTGATGTTGACGCCGTATCGCGATTCCACGGATCACGAGGCATGGTTCACCCTCGTCACTGTGCACACCGCCGACTGGCAAGGTATCCAGTTCGCCGTCGAGTACACAGACTCAAGCGGTCTCCGATGGCGTCAACGTCTGGGGGGAGCAATCGAGCGGATCGAGACCACTGAGGCGATTGCCGTTCGAGAGGCAGACAGATTTCAGCCTCGGCAGCAGATAAGACGTATGTCATGGGCTGAGACATGGCGGATGGGAGGCAAGCGGGCAAAAACCCTGATGCCACCCGAAACGGACGAGGAGTTCCTCGAAATCCTCGAGGTGTCCACCGTTACGCGCTGGGAGCCCATCGAACTCGTCGGTGAGCCTGTTGTCAGGTCGGGCGAAGATACTCCCGGCGAGGTGGAGGTGACGGTGAAATTCAAGCCAAAAGGGCCTCCCTTCTGGAAGGATCACTTTCGAAAGAAGCTTGACGAGAACGGCTTTGGCTTCACGCAGGGTAATTCCGGCGGTCAAGGTGAGACACAGGTGTTTCGGTGCTCGGAAGCTGTGGCGGCGCGTGCCGGGGAGCTACTTTCCGAGGCGATTGAGTATGCCAACGGCGAGTTTGAGGAGCGTGAGCTGGCCTTCGCGCGACGAGCGCTTGAAGCCAGGCAGTCTCGTCGGCGATAGTCCACCGCGACGGAGTGTAAGGAGGTGCGATGTTCGACGCGCACGTGCTCAAGGTGTTGATCTCCTCGCCGGGTGACACGGCCGAAGAGGTGGAAGCGGTCAAATCGGCGCTTCACGGTTGGAACGGCGACCGGGCCGAGTCTGCCCAGGCGATTCTCCTGCCCCGTCATTGGAAGGCAGACGCCATCCCCCGAGTCGGTGTCGGCAGCGGTCAGGGCGTGATCAACGAGCAGTTGGTAGACGGAGCCGATATTGTCATCGCGCTCTTCGATAGCCGCCTCGGGCAGGCGACAGCGGATGCCGTCTCGGGCACCGCTGAGGAGATCCAACGGGCGATTGACGCTGGCAAACATGTCCACGTCTGGTTCTCCAACGAACCAATTCCCCGCTCGGCGGACCGGGATCAGGTGGCCGCACTCAACGAGTTCCGAGCCGCGCTCGAAAGTCAGGGACTGTTGGGTGAGTACGACAGCCCGGCGGACCTGGCCTACAAGGTGCGCAGCGCCATCGAGGGTGATATTGCTCAGATGGGTTTGGGCGTGCCAGGTGTACGCCGGAATGCGGATGACCACGCCCGCCCGCGAGCGAGGCGTCTAGGCGACTCGTTGGTAATTGAGAATCGAAGCAGCAGCGTCACCGCCGAACAGTTTTGGTTCGAGGTTGCCGGTGTCTGGCCAGCCAGCTGGGGTGAGATGGGAGACGACGAACCCGTACATCTCATGTACGAGCCCGAGCCTCTTGACCTGCTGCCTGACTCGCACATGGAGTGGCCCATGGTGGTGTTCATGCAGAGCCCGCCGCAGTTGAAGGTGACCATGCACTGGCAAGAGGGTGGCGAACCTCGTGAAGAAATTCAGATCGTCTCGTTGTGACTCACAGACCACAGCTACACTGCGGTGCCACTCAGATTGAACGTGCCTGGCACGCCCCCGCTGCGGATCATCGCCAGCCCGAGGCTGCTGGGACCGCCGTCGTCAACCAGTCCCAGTGCCTTACACACGTCTTGGTGCGAGGCGCGGCCTTTGAAGTAAAGCTTGGTGGTCACGGCCTTGACGGCGGGCCAGCATCGCTCCAGTAGGGGAACAACCTCGGCGCCCGTATGGGCTCCTCCAGCAGCGCATAACGCGTGGTCGTCGGATTGGTTGGCCGCGAGTATCCGGCGCAGGTCGGCGGGACCGGGCCGGCGGCCGATCGTCCACCGTGCTTCGCACCATGGTCCTGCCAACGTGACGGCGGCGTCTGTGCCCGCGGGCATCACGTCGAACTCGGTTTGGCCGCCGCCGTCTTTGTGGATGACCGCCTGGTGCACGCGCCCGCCCAGAATCACCGAACTGACACAGTGTCCGGCTTCGTGGAATGCCGCGGCGATCCGGTCCAGTTCGGCCTCGGTCATCTTGTGGCCCATGGGTGTTGCTCCTGCTCCTGGTGCTCGTCGTGAGTGCTGTCATCCGGTCGTCGTGGTGGCGGTGCGGTCCGCAGCCTGTGGCCACCGCCATCACGACGCCGGGTTCCCGCCGTGGGGGGGGGGGGGGGGGGGGGGGGGGGGAGAAAGGGAGCAAAGCA
>NZ_JBEFRW010000034.1:0-6396 GCF_053483195.1 Mycolicibacterium sp. XJ2546
CTGACCCCGCTGCAGCAAGGGCTGCTCTTTCACGCCAACACCGCATCCGCCAGCGCCGATCTGTACGCCATGCAACTCGAGATCGAGCTGAGCGGACCCCTTGACGTACAACGTCTTCGCGATGCCGTGCAGGCCGTGGTCAACCGGCATCCGCATCTGGCGGCGCAGTTCAGCGAACAGTTCGACGAACCGGTCCAGGTCATCCCGGCCGATCCCGTTGTGCCGTGGCGGTATGTCGAGCTGGACATCGACGGCGATGCCGCACAGCAGGTTTCGCGGATGTGCGCCGGCGAACGCGCCGCCGTCTGCCACCTCACCGATCAGCCGGCCTTCCGCGCCGCTCTCATCCGCGTGGCACCCAACCGGCACAGGTTGCTGCTCACGACGCACCACATCGTGCTCGACGGCTGGTCGATGCCGATCCTGCTGCAGGAGATCTTCGCTGGCTTCAGCCGCCAGCGGCTACCCGCAGCCACCCCGTACCGCAGCTTCATCACCTGGTTGGCCGACCGCGATCGCGACGCCGCTCACGCGGCCTGGCGCGAGGCACTAGCCGGCTTCGACGCTCCCACGTTGGTGGGCCCGGCCGGGAAGGTGGGGCAGGGTCCGCGAGGCATCGAATCCTTCCAGGTCCCCGAAGACATCACGGCGGCCGTCGGCGAACTCGCGCGGTCATGTCAGACCACGGTCAACATCGTGTTGCAGACCGCCTTCGCACGGCTGCTGTGTTCGCTGACCGGCCAGCACGATGTCGCCTTCGGCACCACGGTTTCGGGTCGGCCCACCGAAGTTCCCGGCGCCGAATCGATGGTGGGCCTACTGATCAACACGGTGCCTGTGCGGGCGACCTTCACCCCCGACACCACCGCCGAAGATTTGCTCGCGCAGCTGCAACGCGCCCATAACGACACCCTCGAACATCAACATCTCGCGCTCAACGAGATTCACCACCTCAGCGGCCAAGATCAGCTCTTCGACACGCTTTTCGTGTTCGAGAACTATCCCATCGACAGCAGCGCGCGGTTGGATGTCGACGGAATCACCGTCGCCGACTTCAACTTCCGCGAAACCAACCACTATCCGCTGGCCGTACAAGCCCTTCCGGGCCGCGAGATCGGGCTGCGCGTCGAGTACGACACCGACGTGTTCGATACCGACAGCATCCGAGCGCTGATCGACCGCTTCACCCGGGTCTTGGCGGCCATCACCACCGAACCGGGCCGGCGGCTCTCCGCGCTGGACCTGCTCGACGGAGCTGAGCGCACGCGTCTCGCGGAATGGGGCGGAGAATCGGCGTTGACCGCGCCGGAGATCGCCGCCGAGCCGATACCCGCACTGTTCGCCGCCCAGGTCGCGCGCACTCCGGACGCGCCGGCGGTGACCTTCGACGGTCAGTCGATGACGTACGCGGAACTCGACGTGGCTGCCAACCGGATGGCACACGTGCTAGCCGGTCACGGTGCGCGGCCCGGCCAAGTCGTGGCGCTGCTGCTTCCCCGGTCCGCCGACGCGATCGTGGCGATCCTGGCCGTGTTGAAAACGGGGGCCGCCTACCTGCCGATCGACCCGGCGGTGCCGGTGGCGCGCATCGGCTTCATGCTGGCCGACGCCACGCCGGTCGCCGCGATCACCACAGCCGAACTGGCGCAGCGGTTCGACGGCTTCGACGTGACCGTCATCGACGTCGCCAACGTCGAGACCCCACCTGACGGTACGACGCTGCCCGGTCCGGCGGTCGATGACATCGCCTACATCATCTACACCTCGGGCACCACCGGCGTACCGAAAGGTGTTGCGATACCTCATCGCAACGTGCCGGGGCTGTTTGGCGTGCTGGGCGCCGACCTGGCTTCGGGACCGGGTCGGGTGTGGACACAGTGGCACTCTTACAGTTTCGACGTCTCGGTCTGGGAGATTTTCGGCGCGCTGCTGCACGGCGCGCGGCTGCTCGTGGTGTCCGAAGAGGTCGCCGCGTCGCCGCAGGACTTCCACGAGCTGCTGGTCGCCGAACGTGTCGACGTGTTGAGCCAAACTCCTTCGGCGGCGGGCATGCTCTCCGCCCATGGGCTGGAGTGCGCGGCGCTGGTGGTGGCCGGTGAAGCCTGTCCGACCGAACTCGTCGACCGGTGGGCGGTGCCGGGGCGACTGATGATCAACGCGTACGGTCCGACCGAAGCCACGGTGTACGCCTCGATCAGCCAGCCCCTGACCGCGAACGCCGCCGACTCGGTGGTGCCGATCGGCGGGCCGGTGACCGGTGCGGCGCTGTTCGTGCTGGACGCCTGGTTGCGTCCGGTCCCGCCGGGTGCGGTGGGCGAGCTGTACCTGGCGGGCCGGGGTGTGGCAGTCGGATATGTGGGCCGCGCGGGTCTGACGTCATCGCGGTTTGTGGCCTGCCCATTCGGGGAGCCCGGCACCCGCATGTACCGCACCGGTGACCTGGTGCGCTGGGGCGCCGACGGACAGGTGCAGTACCTGGGTCGCGCCGATGAGCAGGTCAAGATCCGCGGCTATCGCATCGAACTCGGTGAAATCCAGGCCGCCCTGGCCGCTTTGGACGGCGTCGAGCAGGCCGTCGTCGTCCCGCGCGAGGGCCGCCCCGGCGACAAGCACCTGGTTGGTTACATCACCGGCACGGCCGATCCGGTCGTGGCGCGTTCCACGCTTGCCGAACGGCTTCCGGCCTACATGGTTCCGGCCGCGGTGGTGGCGATCGACGCGGTCCCGTTGACGGTCAACGGAAAACTCGACGTGCGCGCGCTGCCGGCCCCCGATTTCGCCGGACTCGATTCCTACCGGGCCCCGACCAACCCGACCGAGGAAATCCTCGCTGGCATCTATGCTTCCGTGCTCGGGCTCGAACGGGTCGGCGTCGACGACTCGTTCTTCGACCTCGGTGGCGATTCGCTCTCGGCGATGCGCCTGGTGGCCGCGGTCAACAAGACGCTGAACGCCGGTGTCGCGGTGCGCGCGTTGTTCGACGCGCCGACGGTGGCCCAACTGGCTCCCCGCATCGGCGCAGCAGGGTCGGCGCTGGAGCCGTTGGTGGCCGGCGAGCGACCCGGGGTGGTTCCGCTGTCGTTCGCCCAAACCCGGTTGTGGTTCCTGGACCAATTGCAGGGCCCGTCCCCGGTTTACAACATGACGGCCGCGTTCCGGGTTCGCGGCGCACTGGACACCGACGCGTTGGGCATCGCGCTCGCCGATGTGGTGACCCGCCACGAAGCGCTGCGCACCCTGTTTACCGCCCCCGACGGCGTCCCACGGCAAGTGGTGGTCGACCCCGAGCACGCCGAGTTCGGCTGGGAGGTCGTCGACGCCGCCGGGTGGACGGCGAGCCGGCTTCGTGAGGCCATCGACGCGGCATCACGTTACACGTTCGACCTGGCGACCGAGATCCCGTTGCGGGCCAAGCTTTTCCGGCTGTCCGACGACGAACATGTGTTGGCGGCGGTGGTGCACCACATCGCCGCCGACGGCTGGTCGATGACGCCGCTGGTGGCCGATCTGGGTGTGGCGTACGCCAACCGGCGCGCGGGGCAGGCGCCGGGCTGGACGCCGTTGTCGGTGCAGTACGTGGACTACACGCTGTGGCAGCGTGCGCAGTTCGGTGATCTCGACGACGACAACAGCCGCATCGCCACCCAGCTGGCCTACTGGGAAGACGCGCTGGCCGGGATGCCGGAACGTGTTGCGTTGCCGACCGATCGGCCCTACCCGCTGGTCGCCGATCAGCGCGGCGCCAAGGTCGCGGTGGACTGGCCTGCCGAGCTGCACGAGCAGGTCACCCGGATCGCCCGTGAGCACAACGCCACCAGCTTCATGGTGCTGCAGGCGGCGCTGCTGACCGTGCTGTCCAAGCTCACCGGAACCTCTGACGTGGCGGTGGGTTTCCCGATCGCCGGTCGGCGCGATCCCGCGCTCGACGAGCTGATCGGGTTCTTCGTCAACACGTTGGTGTTGCGGGTCGATCTGGCGGGCGATCCGACGGTGGCCGATGTGCTGGCTCAGGTGCGGACGCGCAGCCTGTCTGCCTACGAACATCAGGACGTGCCGTTCGAGGTGCTTGTCGAGCGGCTCAACCCGACGCGGTCACTGACCCATCACCCGCTGGTTCAGGTCGCGCTGGCGTGGCAGAACGGCGCAGGAAGCGACATCGACGACCCCAACGCCGAATTCGCGCTGGGCGACCTGCAGGTGACCCCGATGCCGGTGGATGCCCGCACCGCGCGAATGGATGTGAACTTTTCGCTGGCCGAACGCCGCACCGAGGACGGGGAACCCGACGGCATCACCGGGACAGTGGAGTTCCGCACCGACGTCTTCGACCCCGACACCATCGAAACGCTGATCACGCGGCTTCAACGGGTCCTGGCGGCCATGGCATCCGACCCGATGGCACCGCTCTCGGCGGTGGACCTGCTTGACGAGGCCGAACGCGCCCGGCTCGCGGAGCTCGGCAACCTGGCGGCCGTGACGGCTCCAGAGTCTGCCGCATCATCGGTCACCGCCCTGTTCGCCGAGCATGTGACGCGCATCCCCGATGCGGTGGCGGTCACCTGCGGTGAACGGTCGTTGACCTACCGCGAGCTTGACCATGCCGCGAACCGGTTGGCGCACAACCTGGTCGCACATGGTGCCGGGCCGGGGCAGTGCGTGGCGCTGCTGTTCAACCGGTCCGCCGAGGCGATCGTGGCCATGCTGGCGGTACTCAAAGCAGGAGCGGCCTACCTGCCGATCGACGCGGCGGTACCTGCAGAGCGCATGGCGTTCATGATCACCGACGCCGGGCCGGTCGTCGCGGTCACCACCCCCGATCTGGCGGACCGGTTGGCCGAACAACCTCTATCCGTCCTTGACATCGGTGACATCGGGGCGACCGGCGACAGTGAATCCGGTGCGCTGCTGCCGGATCCGAGCCCGGACGACATCGCCTATCTGATCTACACCTCGGGAACCACCGGTGTGCCCAAGGGCGTGGCGATCACCCACCACAACGTGACCCAACTGCTGGATACGCTCGATGCCGGGCTGCCGCCTGCGGGCGTGTGGCCGCAATGCCATTCGTTGGCCTTCGACGTCTCGGTGTGGGAGGTCTTCGCGCCGTTGCTGCGTGGCGGGCGCGTGGTGGTGGTCTCCGAGGACATCGCGGGATCGCCGGAAGACTTCCATGCCCTACTGGTGCGCGAACAGGTCACCGTGCTCACCCAAACTCCCTCTGCGGTAAGGGTGCTGCCGCGCGAGGGCCTGGAATCGGCGGTGCTGGTCGTGGTCGGCGAAGCCTGCCCGCCGGAGGTGGTGGAGCAGTGGGCGCCCGGCCGGGTGATGATCAACGCCTACGGCCCGACCGAGACGACGATGTGCGTGGCGATCAGCGCACCGCTGACACCGGGGCTGGGGGTGCCGATCGGCAAGCCGGTTCCCGGTGCGGCGTTGTTCGTGCTCGACGAGTGGCTACGCCCGGTGCCCGAAGGGGTGATCGGCGAACTGTATGTCGGCGGTGACGGCGTCGGCGCCGGATATGTGGGCCGGGCTGGCCTGACCGCGTCGCGGTTCGTGGCGTGCCCGTTCGGCGGTCCCGGCGTGGCCGGAAAACGTATGTACCGCACCGGCGATCTGGTGTATTGGCGTCCCGACGGGCAGCTGCAGTACCTGGGCCGCGCCGACGAGCAGGTCAAGATCCGCGGTTACCGCATCGAGTTGGGCGAGATCCAGGCCGCGCTGGCCGCGCTCGACGGCGTGGAGCAGGCAGCGGTGATCGCCCGCGAAGACCGCCCCGGCGACAAGCGGTTGGTGGGCTACATCACCGGCACCGCTGACCCGGCTGAACTGCGCGCCCAACTGGCTGAGCGGTTGCCCGCCTACATGGTGCCCGTCGCGGTGGTGGTGCTTGACGCGCTGCCGCTGACGGTCAACGGCAAGCTCGACACCCGCGCGCTGCCCGCTCCCGACTACGGCGACGGTGACCGCTACCGTGCACCCACCACCGCAGTCGAAGAGGTGCTCGCCGGAATCTACGCCGAGACACTGGGTTTAGATCAGGTCGGTGTCGACGACTCGTTCTTCGACCTCGGCGGCGACAGCATTCTCTCGATGCAGGTGGTGGCGCGCGCCCGCGCCGCGGGTCTGGTGTGTCGCCCCCGCGACGTGTTCGTCGAGCAGACCGTGGCCCGGCTGGCCCGCGTCGCGGGCGTGTCCCATGCGGGCGGCCCCATCGACAACGGCGTCGGACCGGTGGCGGCCACCCCCATCATCCGGTGGCTGCAGAGTCTGGACGGTCCGGTCGATGAGTTCAACCAGACGGTGCTGCTGCAAGCCCCCGCAGACACGACCGAGGGCGACGTGGTGGCGGTGCTGCAGGCGCTGCTGGACCGGCACGCCATGCTGCGGCTGCGA
>NZ_JBEFRW010000035.1:0-2290 GCF_053483195.1 Mycolicibacterium sp. XJ2546
ACTTAACAAGTGATCGCGTTGGCGGCGCGGCGATCTCCCTCGACGCGGCCGCGGTCCTGCGGCTGGCTACTACCGCTATGGTCATCGACGCTAACGACGAATAGCAAGTCACCCGTTCGCTGTCCCCGGAATCCACAACGCCGAACTCCGTGAAACCATCGCCGTCAAATCAAACACGCATGGCGAGCAGGCAACCGAGGCGGAGGAGTCGATTGCAACGCATCTATCAGTTGCTCGTCACCCTGACGGTGGACAGGAACAGAGCCAACTCGTAAGGTGCCGACCACCGCATCCGGTGTCTAATTTTGTACGGCCCATCGTGTCACACCAAGACACGGTCAACCGGACGACCGCCACTATCAATTCCGAGACCCTGACAAAAACCTCCGTAGTCGGCGCTTGAGCGCTCCCGCTAAAGGAATTAGGCGATGCACCCGAGCCTCCCAACATTGTTTGAGGAGGTCGACGGCGAAGTAATCGATCTCGTCGGCGTCTACGAACTCCGGTACGCGATCGAGCAATGGCGGACGCTTGACGAGCCGCTCCTGCGGATTGAACCGGCCACCATGGGTACCGGCACTCACCCCATAGTTGTAGAGCACGCGCCGCGGTGGGAACACCGATCGCCCGCCGTGTTGGACGATGGTGTATAGCCAGTGGAGGTACCAACTATCGGTGTAGCCGGCAATCGAAAGAGACAGCGCGAATCGGAATCGGTGATAACCGTTCATGTCGATCACCTGGCGGAAGCTTTCAGCTCGCAGATTCTCATCACGTGGTCGAGCGTCCAGGTCGAACTGCCGCCACGCGCGACTCCATGTGGCCCACCCCCAACTGTGCGCGGAGGGCAGAATTACGGCGCGCGGGAAATCTCGAAGCTTCGGAACATCGGGGATATAGCCGGAAACGCTCCAGACACGCGGATCTGCCGCATAGTAGTCGAGCGCCTCGTTGAAGTACGACAACGCAATGGGCGACAGCACGAGGTCGTCCTCTAGTACGATCACTCGATCGTATTCCGCCAAGAGCTGCGACACACCCTCGAAGACTGAGTTGCGTAATCCCTTGTTTGTTGGCGAGATAACGTGACCGACGTTCGGATGCGCCAGCCCTGTTACGAAGGTCCGTACGTCGTCGACGGCTGTGCGGTCAACCTGGCTCCGAGGGCCGTCAACGAAAATCTTGATAGGGCTTCGGGAAAACCCCTCGCAACGCTCAAGGCTGCGCATGAGCGCTGCGAGACGGTCCGGACGGTTGTAGGCAAACACTGCGATTGGCGCGAGAATGCTCTCGGTTGTTGGTTGCACTTAGGGTGTCCATTAGTTGCGTTTTGAGACGGATGCTTAGAAATGGCCTGCTAGCCGTCAGGGAGTAACAGGGCGACCTTTATAGTTTTATTTGTGAGTCTGAAGCACTGGATCCGTGACGCTCTCGGCGCTCGTCGGGTACGACGTATTAAGTCGGTCCGAATGCACATCGCATGCAAGTTCGATGTGGGACCATGGCGACGGCCGGGGCTAAACAAGCTCGACGTTCGACTCGCAGATTCACTCGGTTGGTCGCCGCGAGGTACGTTCATAGAGCTGGGCGGCAACGACGGTCTGCAGCAATCGAATTCGTTCCTGTTGGAGAGAGAACTCGGTTGGCGAGGAGTTCTCATCGAAGGCATTCCTGAACTCGCAGCAGAAGCCGTACGCAACCGGCCCAAAGCGACCGTCGTATGTGCGGCTGTGACCAGCCCATCGCAGTTCGATGTAATCCCTATGAACAACGACGACCTCGTCAGCGCGGTCTCGGATACCACCGGCCAACTGTATGTTGCTACGACTACGTTGTCCAATGTCATCGACCTTGTCTTAAACGGCGAGGTGCCTGATTTGCTATCAATTGATGTTGAAGGCTTTGAGATGGACATCATTGACGGCTTGGATCTCACGAGGCATCAGCCTCGATGGATACTTGTCGAGACCGAAAATAGGGATGATGTTAGTAGCGCTCTCACAGGCTACACAGTGGTTGCACAACTTTCCCATCATGACTACCTCTATGAGTATGCCCTGTAACTTCTGAACCTACTAAAGAACCAACTTCCAACCGGTTCTCGGCGATGCGCAATCATCTACTTGGCGTTGTCAAAATGGTATTTCAGGAGAAGATCCAGTTTGCTGTTCATAACGAGCCGATTCCACCAGCCCTCAAGTACGTCTGCTCGTCGCGGCGCTACCTCGTGATCGCCGGTGCATATTGGGTGATACGCCAAGGCAGCCAAAAGGCAAGCACCACCGTGAAA
>NZ_JBEFRW010000036.1:0-2021 GCF_053483195.1 Mycolicibacterium sp. XJ2546
AGCCCGACAGCCTCGCTGCCCTCGTCGTGGCTCACGACGTGCTGGTCCACTCGATCGGTCTGCAGTGGGGTTTCGCGTCACCGCTCGGCAGCGAGCGCCGTGCGCGCGAAGGCACGATCAGGGCTATGCCGGAGTATCTACGCCGCCGGATAGGCGGCTAACCCGGCCTTCTCGTAATTACGTGATCTTTACCTTGTCGAGGACTTCGGTGAGCAGCGCCTCTGTCTGCTCCCTGTTACGGCCGAAGTCTCGAGTAATGTTGCCGTCCGCCATTTTGTCCACGACCTCCCCAACATCAAGAAGTGCTTTCAGGTACTTCTTGTCGTCCCAGAGGAATTTGTTGAACGAAGCAAGTGCCCGTTCAGCTTTTGCTTCCGTTTTTTCGATCTTGTCTATTTGCTGCGATGCAGTGAAAGCGGTGCGAACGCCAGCAAGCAGGTGGTATCGCGCCGGTTTGAATTTCCGATCGATTTGCTCGTTGCGGAAGAACTGATCCAGTTTGCAATATGCGTACGCAGCTGAGTAGAAATACGCCGGGTGGTTGGCTGCGATGAAGACTTCTGTCTTGGCCCGGTCACGGAGATCGCCATAGTATCGAGCGGCCGTGTGTGGAACCTTTTGATACATCGACGCAAATGACTGGAGAAGGTTTCGGAGAGTTATGACTCGCCAAGCACCACGGACCTGTTGTGAGCCTACCCACTGCTTCGACCTGCGCTCATAGTAGATACGGTGGCCTTCATCGCCTCTATAGGCGTTGAAGTACTGCTCGATCGCCTTCTGCTCGTCAAGTAGAGCGAGGAGGTTTTCCTTACTGACTTGTGTTTGCTGATTAGTGGCAGTAGTGATCGACCTCGCCACCTCATCGTCGGCCGTCACGATGAGGCGGAATGGCACATGAACGCCCTTGGAGAAGTCCCGCTCGGCGTACAGAACGTGGCTTGTTTGACAGCCATTGACTACCTGGTAGTCCTCAAGTGTGAATCGGTCTCCTGTCGTCTTGAGAGCCCTCGCAACTACCGTCACCCCGTTGTTTAGAACACAGAAGCGTTTTCGGTCACTCGACCGCAGTGTTTTGCGGATATCAGCGTTGACATCGACGTCTCCTTGGAAGTCGCGCACGTTGTCGTAAAATAGTGCTTTGCGGATTTCGCCCTCCTCGTCCGTGATGAGCTCGAGCAACTGATCCGCAGGCAGAATCCCGAGAAAGGCTTGTTCGACCTCCGGCATTTCCGGAAGCGTTGTCTTGCTCTCGAAGAGGATTGTCGTTTTCAGTCCACGGTCGATCGCCCTCCAGTTTGTCTGCACTTCGGGCGCGCCCCAGGTATGAAAATCGACCTTTGATATGAGATTAGAGTCGAGCAGTAGATTCTTCGCCTGAGCAATCTTCTTCTGCAGGGGATCTGGTGACTCCCATTTGCCGGTGGTGATGTAATAGAGTCGGACTACCGGGTTTTCAACGAAGCGGTCCGAATGTTCCCATAGCATATTGACCATTTCGGAAAACTCCGGCAGCACGTCGGAATCATCATTGGTGACAAGTGAAGTGGCGGTATCCGCGAAAACGCTTAAGTCCCCGAGCTCAAATTTCGCAGAGGTCTTTGCTTGAATGAAAATAAGGTCTGCCCGTATCGAACCAACATCGGCAAGAATCTCCTCAAGCTCCGAGAGATCCTGTATCAACTCGCCGTTTACCGATAGTGCGACTGCGTCGACTCCTTGAACTCCATCGCCGACACAGAAGTCGTCGGCCGAGAAACTGCCCCCGTATACCTTTGACAACGCGATGTGGGTAACGAAACGCTCGAATTGCTGAGTTTCGCCAAGTTTTCCGAGCCCCGCACTGTCCGCGTAGGTCTTCAAGAGTCCCTTCGTGACTCTGTCCACCGATAACCTCCCCTTATGGCCTGAGCGCGATGAAACTTGTACCTCAAGCAACCTAAACGAAGGCTACGACCGCCGTTCGATCATCTGCACCTTGCAACAAGGAGGAAGCAAGGTCGCCATCGCCTTGCTCTAGT
>NZ_JBEFRW010000037.1:0-1886 GCF_053483195.1 Mycolicibacterium sp. XJ2546
CTCCCTACAGGTTTGCCCCAGTATTACCACTGACTGGTACGGCTACCTTCCTGCGTCACCCCATCGCTTGACTACTACCCACACGGGTCCCACGCAGCCGGTGACCCTCGCTCCCCGAAGGGATTGATAGGCCACCTTTTGGGTGGTTAGCAGTATGGATTCGTCAGGGACGCTCATACACGGGTACGGGAATATCAACCCGTTGTCCATCGACTACGCCTGTCGGCCTCGCCTTAGGTCCCGACTCACCCTGGGCGGACTGGCCTGGCCCAGGAACCCTTGGTCTTCCGGCGGGCAAGGTTCTCACTTGCCTTATCGCTACTCATGCCTGCATTCTCGCTCCCACACCCTCCACCACTGAATCACTTCGTGGCTTCACCGGATGCAGGACGCTCCCCTACCCAACAACACCCCAAAAGGATGCTGCTGCCGCGGCTTCGGCGGTGTGCTTGAGCCCCGCTACATTATCGGCGCACAATCACTTGACCAGTGAGCTATTACGCACTCTTTCAAGGGTGGCTGCTTCTAAGCCAACCTCCTGGTTGTCTTCGCGACTGCACATCCTTTTCCACTTAGCACACGCTTAGGGGCCTTAGCCGGCGATCTGGGCTGTTTCCCTCTCGACGCACGGAGCTTATCCCCCGCCGTCTCACTGCCACACTTTCGACTTGTCGGCATTCGGAGTTTGGCTGACGTCAGTAACCTAGTAGGGCCCATCGGCCATCCAGTAGCTCTACCTCCAACAAGAAACATGTGACGCTGCACCTAAATGCATTTCGGGGAGAACCAGCTATCACGGAGTTTGATTGGCCTTTCACCCCTACCCACAGCTCATCCCCTCAGTCTTCAACCTAAGTGGGTTCGGGCCTCCACGCGGTCTTACCCGCGCTTCACCCTGGCCATGGGTAGATCACTCCGCTTCGGGTCCACAACACACCACTACACCAACCCCTACAGGTTGGATGCGCCCTATTCAGACTCGCTTTCGCTGCGGCTACCCCACCCGGGTTAACCTCGCGACATGTCGGTGACTCGCAGGCTCATTCTTCAAAAGGCACGCCATCACCCCACACAAAGTGAGGGCTCTGACGGATTGTAGGCACACGGTTTCAGGTACTCTTTCACTCCCCTCCCGGGGTACTTTTCACCATTCCCTCACGGTACTCATCCGCTATCGGTCACTAGGAAGTATTCAGGCTTACCGGGTGGTCCCGGCAGATTCACAGCAGATTCCACGGGCCCGCTGCTACTCGGGGAAAACCTGCATCAGCAGGCAGCAGATTTTCGTCTACGGGGCTCTCACCCGCTACGGCAGACCATCCCAGGCCACTTCGACTAACCCACTGCTTTATCACTGCTGCTCCCCTCGGCGGAAAGGAGAAACACAGGCCCCACAACACCGCATGCACAACCCCCGCCGGGTATCACATACACACGGTTTAGCCTCATCCGCGTTCGCTCGCCACTACTAACGGAATCACATACTTGTTTTCTCTTCCTACGGGTACTGAGATGTTTCACTTCCCCGCGTTCCCCCCAGACAGCTATACATTCACCGCCTGGTGACACGACATCACTCGTGCCGGGTTTCCCCATTCGGACATCCTCGGATCCACGCTCGGTTGACAACTCCCCGAGGCATATCGCAGCCTCCCACGTCCTTCATCGGCTCCTAGTGCCAAGGCATCCACCATGCGCCCTTAAACACTTACACACAAAACAACTAAAAAAATTTCTCGGAAGAAACAAATTGCATTACCACGACACACACCCACAAAGAGTCTGCATCGCGATGCTCGCAACCACTATCCACAAATCAAACACCACACCCCACCACCAAAACATGGGGCGACAACCAAACCTCATCTCCGGTTTCCCACACGGGA
>NZ_JBEFRW010000038.1:0-1858 GCF_053483195.1 Mycolicibacterium sp. XJ2546
TCGTGATCGCCGGTGCATATTGGGTGATACGCCAAGGCAGCCAAAAGGCAAGCACCACCGTGAAATACACGTTGATCGATTATGAAGGGCGGAAACTTTCGCTAGAGAGGGTCATGGCCTCGTGGAAGGGAAGTCGGGTCGCCGCGTTCGATGGGGCGCAGACCGACGATATCCGCATACTGACCCGGGTCGGCTTTGGCAAGAGCGCGAACCGCACGCGGACAAGAACGATCGTGGGCAATCGCGGGTCGGGCCCATTCGCCATGTAGTGGATACGTTACTATTTGCACGCACGCCGCCGCAGTCTGAACCGGTGATCTCGGTGGTCAGGAAGGGGTCGCCGCGACTCGTTTTCGTAGAGGTGGGCGTCAAAATCCTGAGAAACTGCGAACGGCGACATCGCCCCCGGGGCTTCAACAATTATGCTGGTCGGGTTGCTGGCGTCTTAGGTGAGGTCTAGTTGGGGCGGATGCCAGGTGTCGAAGTTTCCGGCTAAATGAGGGGCCATCCGACAACCTATGTTGCATCTGCGCTCTACATCACTTGCCCTCGGACGCTCGGTTACGCGATTCATACGGTCCCGTTTAGTCGGCTTCAGCCTCTCGGTACTCGTGTTGGCTGCGGCATCGTTGGTCGCGATCCCAGCAATGATCACGGCGAGTGGAAAAGCCGTTTGGGGCGTGATTGCACTCGGGCAAGTGATTGGCGCTATCGGCGCTGTTGCTGTCGGTTATGGTTGGGGCTGGTTTGGCCCGGCAAGAATCGCGCGAGGCTCCGCGACGGGACGGCGAACTGAATATATCGAATCGGTAGTGGCGAGGGCTGCGCTGACGTTGCCAGTTTCGGCTGTCGCTGCCGCCGTTGCTTACCTGCTCGCTCCAACTGCTCCGCTGTTCGCAGTCGCGGGCGCGATATCCGCAACTAGCGTCGGACTCACTGCGAATTGGTACTTTGTCGGACTAGCTCGTCCATTCACTATGTTGGCTTTGGATACATTCCCACGAGCAGCTGG
The DNA here is from genome assembly GCF_053483195.1 of Mycolicibacterium sp. XJ2546. Lineage (NCBI taxonomy): Bacteria > Bacillati > Actinomycetota > Actinomycetes > Mycobacteriales > Mycobacteriaceae > Mycobacterium > Mycolicibacterium sp. XJ2546. Next base: position 1,013 of record NZ_JBEFRW010000038.1, read on the forward strand.
CACGGGAGCCGGAGTACTTCTGATGTACGCGGGGCACAGCGCGATCGTGGGTCCACTCGGAATGTTATTCGGAATGGGTGGGGGCTTCGCGCTTTCAACGTATTGGATTTTGTGGGATACGAAGCGAAACGGCGCGGAAATCCGTCGGCTCCGTTCGTTGCGACAAATTCTTGTTCTAAACCGTAACGGGGTGGCCTCAGCGTTGTGCTTCGCTGCTTACAATGCGGCACCGCTGGCGATTGTTTCTGTTGTTGCTCCAGGCGTTCAGCCAGCGTTCGCCCTAGTGAACAGGATCGACGTGCAGATCCATGCCGCGTCGGCGCCGGTTGTTATGATCCTTCAGGGTTGGGTACCGCGGGGGCCTGAATCAAGTCGAGTTCGCCGCGCGGATGTTGCGCTAGTAAGCGCTTGCGCTCTCGCGGTCTTCCTCGGCGTCGCTACAGTAATCTTGGCCCCCTACCTCGTTAGTTGGCTTGGGAGCGAGCAGGTTTCCGTATCCAGGGCAGTGGTGTTGCTAATGTCAGTCTGTGTTTCGGTGACCCTATTCAAATCAGTCCTAGAACGCGCAGCACTAGCCACTTTCGAACGGCTTCGCATTGTCGCGATAGCGCTAACCTTTGGCTCGCTAGTGGGTCTGCCGTTAGTGGGCGTTGGAGCCCTTCAGCTCGGGACGGCTGGGGCATTAGGGGGCGTTCTTGCCGGCCTGCTGATATGTGTGGCTATCGAACTGGTCGCCTATGTGCGGAGTGTACGTCCTGAATTTGGACATGGTCGGCACGGTTCTTCGTGTGCAGTGCCTTGACCTGCGGACCACTGCGAGGGACCGATACTCAGTGCTGCGTGTGA
>NZ_JBEFRW010000039.1:0-1829 GCF_053483195.1 Mycolicibacterium sp. XJ2546
AAAGAGATAACGGGCCTGTTGCCTCAAAGCCCAATAGTGTGTCTGGCGAATTCCATCACCGGCTCACCCGCGCCGGCTCAACGTTTGTTGTGCACCAAACCCGCCTCCACTACAGAGAACAGGCTCCTCACGGCTTCACGTCCCCCCAATGGGAACGCGTTTACGTGGTGCTCCTTAGAAAGGAGGTGATCCAGCCGCACCTTCCGGTACGGCTACCTTGTTACGACTTCGTCCCAATCGCCGATCCCACCTTCGACGGCTCCCTCCCACAAGGGGTTAGGCCACCGGCTTCGGGTGTTACCGACTTTCATGACGTGACGGGCGGTGTGTACAAGGCCCGGGAACGTATTCACCGCAGCGTTGCTGATCTGCGATTACTAGCGACTCCGACTTCACGGGGTCGAGTTGCAGACCCCGATCCGAACTGAGACCGGCTTTAAAAGGATTCGCTCCACCTCACGGCATCGCAGCCCTTTGTACCGGCCATTGTAGCATGTGTGAAGCCCTGGACATAAGGGGCATGATGACTTGACGTCATCCCCACCTTCCTCCGAGTTGACCCCGGCAGTCTCTCACGAGTCCCCACCATCACGTGCTGGCAACATGAGACAAGGGTTGCGCTCGTTGCGGGACTTAACCCAACATCTCACGACACGAGCTGACGACAGCCATGCACCACCTGCACACAGGCCACAAGGGAACCGACATCTCTGCCAGCGTCCTGTGCATGTCAAACCCAGGTAAGGTTCTTCGCGTTGCATCGAATTAATCCACATGCTCCGCCGCTTGTGCGGGCCCCCGTCAATTCCTTTGAGTTTTAGCCTTGCGGCCGTACTCCCCAGGCGGGGTACTTAATGCGTTAGCTACGGCACGGATCCCAAGGAAGGAAACCCACACCTAGTACCCACCGTTTACGGCGTGGACTACCAGGGTATCTAATCCTGTTCGCTCCCCACGCTTTCGCTCCTCAGCGTCAGTTACTGCCCAGAGACCCGCCTTCGCCACCGGTGTTCCTCCTGATATCTGCGCATTCCACCGCTACACCAGGAATTCCAGTCTCCCCTGCAGTACTCCAGTCTGCCCGTATCGCCCGCACGCCCACAATTGAGTTGTGAGTTTTCACGGACAACGCGACAAACCACCTACGAGCTCTTTACGCCCAGTAATTCCGGACAACGCTCGCACCCTACGTATTACCGCGGCTGCTGGCACGTAGTTGGCCGGTGCTTCTTCTGCATCTACCGTCACATAACGCTTCGTCGATGCTGAAAGGGGTTTACAACCCGAAGGCCGTCATCCCCCACGCGGCGTCGCTGCATCAGGCTTGCGCCCATTGTGCAATATTCCCCACTGCTGCCTCCCGTAGGAGTCTGGGCCGTATCTCAGTCCCAGTGTGGCCGGACACCCTCTCAGGCCGGCTACCCGTCGTCGCCTTGGTAGGCCATCACCCCACCAACAAGCTGATAGGCCGCGGGCCCATCCCACACCGCAAAAGCTTTCCACCACACACCATGCGATGCGCGGTCCTATTCGGTATTAGACCCAGTTTCCCAGGCTTATCCCAAAGTGCAGGGCAGATCACCCACGTGTTACTCACCCGTTCGCCACTCGAGCACCCCCGAAGGGGCCTTTCCGTTCGACTTGCATGTGTTAAGCACGCCGCCAGCGTTCGTCCTGAGCCAGGATCAAACTCTCCAAACAAAAACCATCCAGAGAACAAAACTGGCAAAACAAAACCACACCCCCAACGGGGATCAAGGATGCGGCAAAAAACAACAACAAACAAAAACCACCAAACACACTATTGAGTTCTCAAACAACACACCCGC
>NZ_JBEFRW010000004.1:0-330031 GCF_053483195.1 Mycolicibacterium sp. XJ2546
AACGACGTCGGACTGATCGACCAAATCAGTTACCGCATCGACCGCGTCGGTCTGATCGACGAGGTCTGTCACCGTGTCAACGACGTCGGACTGATCGACCAAATCCGTCACCGCATCCACGGCATCCGTCTGATCAACCACATCAGTCACCGCGTCAACGACATCGGTCTCATCGACTACATCGGTGACGGCATCAACCAGGTCACTTTGATCAAGAACATCGGTGACCGCGTCGGTCAAATCGGTCTGATCCACCAAGTCGGTGACCGCGTCGAGCGAAGTGTCAAGTGTCGTATCGAGTGTGCTGTCGAGCGCGCTGTCGAGCAGACCGTCGAGCAGACCTAGGGTGGCTCTCGGCGCACCGGATCTCGCCACTCCTCCGGCGCCGAAACCTACGTCATCACTTGAGTCGGCGGCTCCATCGTTGCTGTCATCGGCCGGGCCACCAGTCGTAGTCCTACTGCCCGTGGAGTCTCCGGTGCCAGCGCCATCTCCGTCACTGCCGCCACCATCGTCGGCCGGCGCCAAAGGCACCGCTCCGGACCCACCTAATAAGCTCCCCGGCGCGTAAAGCAGTTGCACTGGCGGGGCCGGCGGCGCTTGGTAGGTGGCAAGAGCAATCGCCATCCCCCCGGCGAGGATCGTCGCTTTGACCGAACGATTACCAGACGGCTTGTTCGGCGCTGCGCGGTGCCGGCCGTGCGAAGGCTTCTGGCCAACGTCCGTCACACCACCCGGCGGCTGTTTCGATGTCGCGCGATGTCGTCCCTTGCTAGACGCCTTCTCACCCATCGACCCGACCCCTCCCGTCGGAAGGCTATGTCCCCTCATTGGGACATATGGCCCACAGGAGCATGATGGCACCCTTTCCAAACAGTTTGCCAGCTTTCGCGAAATCGGAATGAATTGATTCTGGGCGTCACGACTACAGAGGTTCTACTCCACCGAACGAGCTGGAAGCTAATACACCCTTACTCGCTTTCAGCAACGCCGACTCGGCACACGCCCACCCGCGTATCGCTCCCTGAAATGGGCATAACTAGGTGCTACGAAGTAGCAGTCGCGCCGAAGGCCCTACATAGCAATGGCTGGTGCAGTGTCACGGGTAAATCAACTCGAGGTAAACGGCACCCTGGCGTCAGGTGAACTCCCGTGCGACCGCTGCCGAGCAGTCCGTGACCATCTCCGCCAATTATTTGCTGTGATGCGTCTGCCGGTTCTCTTGCCCACAGACCACCACAACACTCGTACCCTCTACTAAAAAATGACGTATGTGCAGATAAACGACTCGGGAGCAGCCCGGGTGCGCGATCTTGAACGCCCGGCTTGCCGCGCCCGCCGAGTCACGTAAGCAACACGAGCACCATCGTCCGACGTAGCTATGACTACCATCACAGTCCGGCACGTTTTCAATGTTCAGGCCCGCGGCTGCGATTCCCACCGGCACCGCAATCAGGCGTCCCGCGCGTTCAGCACGACGGCCGCGGCACCGAACAGCACTGCAACCACCGCCGCGAAATATCCCAGCGAGCCGACAGGCCCCCAGGGCATAGCGTAGGCGGGGTAGATCCACGGGACCTCGGTGACGATGAAGATGTTGGCGAACGGCAGGTAAGGCCCAACCGCCGGTCCCACATCAGGCAGGTTGCCCAGCATCGGTTCGACAACCAATGGCCACAGCAAGAGCGCTGCCACCGCGCCTGGCCCAGCGCGCAGCAGCGCACCAACGCCGACACCCAGTGTCGCCGCCAGCGCTGCGTAGAGCGCGATGGCACCGGTCACCCGCCATACATCGGGCAACGTCAGCGACAGTCCGGCCGCAATGTCAGGCGTGGTGAATAGGCGCGCCACGATAACGGAACCCACTACAAGCACCGCAGCATAGATTCCCGAAAAAACCGCGATCACAAGCGCTTTCGCGACTAGAACCATAGTGCGATTGGGCGCTGCGACGAACGTGGTCCGAATAATTGCGCTGCGGTATTCGGCCGTCACCGTCATCGACGCCAGAACCATCAACACCGGTACACCGAACACCGCGACACCCAATGCTGCCCGCTCCGGCGCCAGTCCCGGCCCGCGCGCTAACGCCCCTTGAAGTGTGGCCAGCGCCAAACTAAGACCTGCAGCAGTCACCGCGATCCACAGCGACGATCGAGTGGTCGAGAGCTTGATGCGCTCAGCATTGAGCAACGCGACGGCGCTCACGAATTAACCGTTCGGTACTCGACGGACTCGTCGGTGAGCTTCATATATGCCTCCTCGAGCGAGGCCTGCTGCGAGCTCAACTCGTGCAACGTAATGCCGTGCCGGGCGGCCAGTTCGCCGACAACTTCTATCGCCGCGCCGCGAACCACCAACGCAGAATCTCCCGCTGTGGCGTGCGCTGGCAGACCCGCGTCGGCCAATACTCGAGCTAGCACGCCCATCTGAGGGCTACGGACACGGATGGTGTCGTCGCCCGACCGCCTGACGAACTCACTAACGGTCGTCGATGCGATCAGTCTGCCCTTGCCAATCACGACCAGGCGGTCGGCGGTGTTGGCCATCTCCGCGAGTAGGTGGCTGGAGACCAGCACGGTGCGGCCCTCGGATGCCAAGGTGCGCATCAAGGTGCGCACCCACCGAATACCCTCGGGGTCAAGACCATTCACTGGTTCGTCAAACAGCAGCACCGGCGGATCGCCCAGCAGCGCGGCGGCGATGCCGAGTCGCTGGCTCATCCCCAGCGACAGTGTGCCGGCCTTCTTGTCTGCGACAGCGCTCAACCCGACGATTTCGAGCACCTCGTCGACGCGCTTCACCGGAATGCGGTTGGAGGCGGCGATCCAACGCAGATGGTTACGCGCCGAACGGTTGGGATGTGCCTGCCTCGCGTCTAACAATGCCCCGACAGTGCACAACGGGAACGTCAACTCGCGGTAGGCGCGACCGTTGATCGTTGCTGTGCCTGATGTCGGGTGATCAAGTCCGAGGATCAGCCGCATGGTGGTGGTCTTGCCCGCCCCGTTGGGCCCGAGAAATCCTGTTACCAATCCCGGTTCAATCGAGCACGTCAGGCCGTCGACCGCACGCTTACGGCCAAACGCCTTCGTCAGCCCGGACAGCTCGATCATCGACCCATGATGTCAGGCAACCTCTGCCACAACCAGGTCCGCGACCACGCGCATACCTGTTGCGTTGGGATGCAGTGGCGCCGGGCGGCCGGGCCAGGGCAGCCCGAATTTGGTCGTCCACGGGTCGGTCGACCACGCGTGGTGCTCGCGGCTGGGCTCAGCGACACGGACCAGCCCGCACCCGGTGGCCGCCGCCGCCTCGGCGGTGAGGCGTTCGAGTTCGTCGGCGAGGTGCCGTCCGGTCGCGACGTCCGATTCCGTCAACGGAGGCGCCGAGGTTCCCGGTGGCGGCAGCAGCGTGAGGTAGTCGACGAAAACTACGTCGGCGCGCGGTGACCGCTGCCGTAGGGCGCGGCCCACTTCCTTCAGCGCGTCACCGACCTCCGCCAGCGCACGGTCACGGGCCGAGCGGTCGAGTTTGGCCTGCACCGCGGCACCGAGCACCGGCACCTTACGTATCGCGTGCGGCAGGCCTGCGGCGAACAGCAACGGTACGTAGCCCACGTCATTGCCGCCGATCGTCACCGTGACAAGGTCTTCGGAACCGTCGAGCGCCTCGATCTGCGGGCGCGCACCGAGTTGTCTGATACGAAGCAGGTTCGCCGTCGTCGCACCGGAATACGTCACGTCGACGAGGTCGAGACCGAGCCGCTCGGCAACCAGGTGCGGATAGTTGCGCGCCGATCGGCCCGCCGTGAACGGGCTGCCCGTGGCTCTCGGACGGATACCCGGTCCGGCCGCCATCGAACTGCCCAGCGCCACATAGCGACTCATATCGACGGGCTGGACGCCCGCGCCCAGAACCGCTTCGGAATCCGCCCAGCCTGCCGGGCGAGGTATCCGGCGGTGATCGCCGACGCCATCGCGGCGGCCATGGTGGGCGGGTCGTCGGCGCGGGTGACCGCGGATGCCAAAAGTACAGCATCGCAACCAAGTTCCATCGCCAGCGCCGCATCGCTCGCCGTGCCGATGCCGGCGTCGAGTATCACCGGTACCGAAGCGGCCTCGACGATCATCTCGATGTTGTGTGGGTTGGCGATCCCCAACCCGGTGCCGATGGGCGAACCCAGTGGCATCACCGCCCCGCAGCCGGTGTCCTCGAGCCGGCGCGCCAGTACCGGATCGTCGTTGGTGTAGGGCAGCACGATGAAACCGTCGTCGACCAATTGTTCTGCGGCCTTGACCAATTCGACGGCGTCGGGGAGTAACGTGCGCTCGTCGGCGATCACCTCGAGCTTGACCCAGTCGGTCTGCAGCGCTTCGCGGCCAAGCTGCGCGGTCATCACCGCCTCGGCTGCGCCGCGGCATCCCGCGGTGTTGGGCAGCGGCGAGATGCCAAGCCGGTTCAGCAGATCCAACACGCCCGTGCCGCCCTCGGAGTCGACGCGGCGCATCGCCACCGTGGTCAGCTCGGTGCCGGAGGCGACCAGCGCCTGCTCCAGCACCGCGAGGTTGGCCGCACCGCCGGTGCCCAGAATCAGCCGGGATCCGAACTCCCGCCCGGCAATCGTCAGCTTCGTATCAACCACCCTGCACCGCCGTCACCACATCGAGGCGCGCACCGTCGGCCAGCGTGGTGTCCCACTCCGACCGCGGCAGCACCGACCAGTCCACAGCCACCGCGATGCCCTTCTCGGGGAAGCCGAGGTGCGACAACAGCGCCGCGATGGTCATATCCTCGTTGACCTCGACCGCTTCATCGTTGACGATGACCTTCATCGGTTTGCTCCAAGACTTGCTCCAACCATGACATCGAGTTCGGCAGCGATCTTTTGTGCGGTCCACGGCGCCAATAGAAATCCGTTGCGGCCGTGTCCTGCCGCCACCAGCGTGCGTTCGTCGAGCCGTTCCACAATCGGTAACCCGTCCGGCGTCATCGGCCGCAGACCGGCCGAGATCTCGGCCAGCTCGTACTCCCCGAGCGCCGGCATCACCGCGCACGCGTCGTCGAGCAGTTCGCGCACCCCGGTGACCGACGGCGCGGTGTCGCGGCCGTGCTCGTACTGCGTCGCGCCGACGACGACGCCGTCGGCACGGGGCACCAGGTACACCTGCCTGCCGTGCACCCGGGCCCGGATCACCCGCTGCGGCGCCGGCATGCAGCCACGCCGCCAGCGCAACCGCAGCACCTCGCCTTTCACCGGGCGGATCGGCAGGCCGGGCCAAAGCGCAGGCGCGTCAATCCCGTTCGCGATCACGACCACGTCGCCCTGCACGTCGCTGAGCTGCCGCACCGACGGCGCCCACTGCACCCCGAGCCGCTCACAGTGCGCTTCCAGCGCCGCGACGACGGCCCGGTTGTCCACGGCCAGTTCGGTTTCGGCCCGCAGCCCGTGGCGGATGCTCTGTGCGAGCAAGGGTTCGACATCGCGTGCGGAGGAGATCACGCTCACCGGATGCCCCTGGGCGGCCAACCACCCGCCGACCCGCTTCAGATCGGCGACGTCGGCCCGGTCTACCGCGACCACCAACGACTCGCGCGCGGTGACGACGTCGTCGGGCAAGCCGTCGAGGAAACCGTCGCGCCACAACTCCAGCGACTCCAGGCCTAGCCGCAGCAACTCGTCCTCACCGGGCCAGCCCTCGCTGTGCGGGGCCAACATCCCGCCGGCCACCCAGGAGGCGCCGCGCCCGTCGCTGCGATGCACCCGGACCGCCCAGCCGTCCAGCGCGGCCCGGCGGGCGACAGACAGCCCGATGACGCCACCGCCGATGACGGCCAGCGACCTGCCGGTTCTTCCTGAATCCAAGATCCCTCCCTTCGCCGGCATGACCCGGATCAGGTGTGACGGTAAGGGCAGGGCGGCCCACTCTCAGCCCCCGTTCCCGGGACTCCCGTGTAGCGCCACCCAGCCTACTCGGGCGAAAGCGTTACGGTTCGCCGTGTGAACATCCGTGACCGCCTGGCGAGCGCAACGCTGTACCTGTGCACCGACGCCCGACGTGAGCGCGGCGACCTCGCCGAGTTCGCGGACGCGGCGCTGGCCGGCGGGGTCGACATCATCCAGCTGCGTGACAAGGGTTCACCGGGTGAGCAACAGTTCGGCCCGCTGGAGGCCCGCGAGGAACTTGACGCGCTGGCCACGCTCGCTGATGCGGCGCGGCGCCACGGCGCGCTGCTGGCGGTCAACGACCGCGCCGACATCGCGTTGGCGGCCGGTGCCAACGTGCTGCACCTCGGCCAGGACGATCTGCCGCTGGCCGTCGCGCGAGACGTCATCGGCCCCGACCCGCTGATCGGCCGGTCCACCCACGATCCCGACCAGGTCAGCGCCGCCGTCACCGAAGCCGTCGACTACTTCTGCGTCGGCCCATGCTGGCCGACGCCGACCAAACCGGGCCGGCCCGCCCCCGGGCTGCCCCTCGTCCGCGCGGCCGCCGAACTGCACACGGATAAACCGTGGTTCGCGATCGGCGGAATCGACGCGCAGCGGCTGCCCGAGGTACTCGACGCGGGTGCGCGCCGCATCGTGGTGGTGCGGGCGATTACCGCTGCCGACGATCCGCGCGCCGCGGCGCAACACCTGAAGGCGGCGCTGCGGGACGCTAGTTGATCAGCAGCGGAATCGATGCAGTCAGCGAGTGCAGCCGCTCCCAGCTCGCGGCGAACCCCGGATGCAGCGGCAGATCGGTGATCTGCTCGACGGGGACCCACCGCAGCTCGGCGCTCTCCCGGTTCGGGATGGTCGCCAGCTGTTCGGGGGCGTCGGCGATGACGGTGGTGTAGGTCCAGTAGGCGCCGCCCGGACCGGATACCTCCGCGGTGACGACGGTGGTGCGCACCGTGAGCCGTTCGGCGGCCAGCCCGGCCTCTTCCTGCGCCTCGCGCACGGCGGCCTCCTCGGCGGATTCGTGGCTGTCGCGGGCCCCGCCGGGCAACCCCCAGGTGCCGCCCTGATGACTCCACACCGCTCGGTGCTGCAGGAGCACCGCAGCCGTCCCGCTCGGATCCGGCGCGCGTAGCAACAAGCCCGCCGCGCCGAACCTGCCCCAGAAAGCGGCCCCGGTGTCCGCCACCACCCAGCCGTCACCGTCGCCACGCACGGCATCAGAATACGGACGCGCGCGCGTCCCGAACCTCTTAGACTTTTTTTATAGAGTGGGAGCGGTCGGAACGATAGCCGGAAAAGCACGAGTCGGATAAGAGTGATGAGGTCCGCGCGCACGTGACTGTGGAGTTGGCGCACCCGTCGACCGAGCCGCTCGCGTCGCGGTCGCCGACCCCTGCGCACCCGCGGTGGTGGTTTTTCTGGACTACGCCCGGCCGGATCCTGAGCATCGGGTTCGTGCTTTCTGCGCTCGTGATCGCCAGCGCGTTCGCGACGTCGACGACGATCAACGACCGCCAGCAGGTGCTGACCAGGGTGCTCAACCACACCGAACCGTTGGCGTTCGCCGCCGGGCAGCTCTACACCACGCTGTCGGTCGCCGACGCCGCCGCGGCCACCGCGTTCATCGCCGGCGCCGAACCCCGCGATGTGCGGCAACGCTACGAGCAGGCCATCACCGACGCCTCGGTCGCGGTCACCCGTGCGTCCAGCGGGTTGACCGACGAGGACATGATCCAACTGCTCGGCCGCATCAACGCCCAACTTTCCGTCTACACCGGGCTGGTCGAGACCGCGCGCACCAACAACCGGTCCGGAAACCCGGTCGGCTCGTCGTACCTGTCGGAGGCCTCGGCGTTGATGCAGACCCAAATGCTGCCCAACGCCCAAGAGCTGTATGAGCAGACCTCGGGGCTGGTGGACGCCGAGACGTCGGCCTCCACGCGGATTCCGGGTCCGGTGATCCTGGTGGTGCTCGCGACGTTGCTGTTCGGGGTGTTCGCCAACCGCTGGCTGGCGCGGCGGACCCGACGGCGCATCAACATCGGCTTCGTGGCCGGCGGGTTGGCCGTGTCGATCATGTTGATCTGGGTCGGCACCGCGTTGGTGCTCTCGACCGCCGACAGCCGCAGCGCGAAAGACACTGCGGCTCAATCGCTCAAGACCGTCACGAACCTGGCGATCAGCGCGCAACAGGCCCGCGCCGACGAAATTTTGTCGCTGATCCGGCGTGGTGATGAAACCGCGCGTAAGCAGTCCTACTATCAGCGCATCGACATGATGGCCGAGCAGCTGTCGGAGTACCTGGCCCGCGACGACGCGGTCGACAAGACCGACCTCGTCGACGCCGAGCAGTTGCTTGCGCGCTGGCGGGCGGCCGACGACCGCATCAACGCCTACATCAGCGTGGGCAACTACCAGGCCGCCACCCAGGTAGCGCTGGGTACGCGTGAGGACGACTCCACCCCGGCCTTCAACCAGCTCGACGCGGCGTTGAGCAAGGGGATCGAGGAGAGCCGCAGCCAACTGCGCAACAACATCGTCAACGCCTACCGGGTGCTGTCCGGAGCGACGGTGGGCGCCGCGGTGCTGAGCATCGTCGCCGCGATTTCAGTGGCGCTGGGGTTGTGGCCGAGGCTTAGCGAGTACAGGTGATTTGCCGGTGATGGGGAAAAAGTTGGGCGTGCTGCTGGCCGCAACGGCGTTGTTGTTGTCCGGTTGCGGCCAGACGACGCCGACGACGACGCCGCCGGGGGTCACGCTGGTTCCGCCCACGCCGGCGGGCATGGAGGAATTGCCGCCGCGGCCGGCGCGGGTGCCGGACGAGGACGACGACGACTGCGACCGTACGGAAAGCCTTCGCCCGTTTCCGACCAAGGCCGAGGCGGACGCCGCGGTGGCTGACATCCGCGCGCGCGGCCGGTTGATCGTCGGCCTCGACATCGGCAGCAACCTGTTTTCCTTCCGCGATCCCATCACGGGTCAGATCACCGGATTCGACGTCGACATCGCCGGCGAGATCGCGCGCGACATCTTCGGTTCCCCGTCACAGGTGGAGTACCGGATCCTGTCCTCAGCCGACCGGATCGCCGGGTTGGAGAACAACGAGGTCGACGTCGTCGTCAAGACCATGACGATCACCTGCGAGCGCAAGAAGCTGGTCAACTTCTCCACGGTGTATCTCAACGCCAACCAGCGCATCATGGCGTCGCGGGATTCGACGATCGCGCAGCCGTCGGACCTGTCCGGTAAGCGGGTGTGCGTGGCGAAGGGCACGACGTCGTTGCGGCGGATCCAGGAGATCACGCCGCCGCCGGTCATCGTCGGCGTGGTGGCGTGGGCGGACTGCCTGGTCGCACTCCAGCAGCGGCAGGTCGACGCGGTCAGCACCGACGACACCATCTTGGCCGGCCTGGTGGCACAGGATCCCTACCTGCACATCGTGGGGCCCAGCCTCAGCCAGCAGCCCTACGGAATCGGCATCAACAAGGACAACACCGGGCTGGTGCGTTTCGTCAACGGAACGTTGGAGCGCATTCGCCGCGATGGCACGTGGTACACGTTGTATCGCAAGTGGCTGACGGTGCTCGGCCCGGCGCCGGCGCCCCCGGTCGCGAGGTATTCGGACTGATGGCTGACGTGCGAGACGACGACTTCGACGAGGACCGCGCCGGCGCGGACGAGCCGATGGTCGGTACGCAACCGGCCAGCTTCGACGACATGGGCATGGATTCGGCGTCGACGGTGCGCCCGATGGCCACCCAGGCGGTGTTCCGTCCGCAATTCGACGATGACGACGACGACGACATCGGCGACACCGAACCCCACGAACACACCACGGCGACCAGGGCGCTCTCACCCACCCGCCGGCTCGGGGGCGGGTTGGTGGAGATACCGCGGGTGCGGGCCAAGGACCCGCTCGCGGCGTTGATGCGCAACCCGGTGGTCGCGGAGTCCAAACGGTTCTGCTGGAACTGCGGACGTCCCGTCGGCCGCGCCACAGCTGAGAGCCCCGCACAGTCGGAGGGCTGGTGCCCGTACTGCGGTAGTTCGTATTCCTTTCTGCCGCAGCTAAATCCGGGTGACATGGTCGCCGACCAGTACGAGATCAAGGGTTGTATCGCTCACGGCGGTCTCGGCTGGGTGTATCTGGCGCTGGACCACAACGTCAACAAGCGACCGGTGGTGCTCAAGGGTCTGGTGCATTCCGGTGACGCCGAAGCCCAGAAGATGGCGATGGCCGAACGCCGGTTCCTCGCCGAGGTGACTCATCCGGGGATCGTCAAGATCTACAACTTCGTCGAGCACGCGGACAAGCACGGTAACCCGGTCGGCTACATCGTGATGGAGTACGTCGGCGGCACATCGCTCAAACCGGCACGGGGAGAGAAGCTTCCGGTCGACCGAAGCATCGGCTACATGCTGGAGATCCTGCCGGCGCTGGGCTACCTGCACTCGATCGGGCTGGCCTACAACGACCTCAAGCCCGAGAACATCATGATCACCGAGGAGCAGCTCAAGCTGATCGACCTCGGCGCGGTCTCGACCCTCAACTCGTTCGGCTACCTCTACGGTACGCCGGGTTACCAGGCACCGGAGATCGTGCGCACCGGCCCCACCGTGGCCACCGACATCTACACCGTCGGGCGCACGCTGGCAGCGTTGACGTTGAAGCTGCGCACCCGCAAGGGTCGTTACGTCGACGGGTTGCCCGAGGACGATCCCGTTCTCGCCGAATACGATTCGTTCGGCCGGCTGTTGCGCCGCGCCATCGACCCGGATCCGCGGCGCAGGTTCGCAAGCGCCGACGAGATGTCGAGCCAGTTGCTCGGCGTGCTGCGCGAGGTAGTCGCCCGCGACACCGGCACCCCACGACCCGGCCTGTCGGCGGTGTTCTCCCCCACCCGGTCGACGTTCGGCATCGATCTGCTGGTGGCACATACCGACGTCTACCTCGACGGCCAGGTGCACTCGGAGAAGCTGACCGCCCAGGAGATCGTCAAGGCGCTGCCGGTACCGCTGCTCGACCCGACCGACGTGGGTGCGCCGGTGCTGTCGGCTAGCGTGCTGAGCCAGCCCATCCAGACGCTGGACCAGCTGCGCGCGGCTCGGCACGGTGCGCTGGACTCGGAGGGTGTCGACCTGTCGGAGTCCGTCGAACTGCCGTTGATGGAGGTGCGCGCCCTGCTGGACCTCGGCGACGTCGCCAAGGCCACCCGCAAGCTCGACGACCTGACCGGCCGGGTGGGTTGGCGGTGGCGGCTGGTGTGGTTCCGCGCCGTGGCCGCGCTGTTGACGGCTGACTACGTCGCCGCCACAAAACATTTCACCGAAGTGCTGGACACCCTTCCCGGCGAGCTGGCGCCCAAGCTCGCACTGGCCGCCACCGCCGAGTTGGCCGGCTCCAACATCGAAGAGTCGGCGGAGCGCAAGTTCTACAACACCGTGTGGTCCACCGACAACGGCATCATCTCGGCCGCGTTCGGGTTGGCCCGCGCGCAAGCGGCAGCCGGTGACCGCGACGCCGCGGTGAGAACGTTGGACCAGGTGCCCGCGATGTCGCGGCACTTCACCACCGCCCGGTTGACGAGCGCGGTCACGCTGCTGTCCGGTCGCTCGATGAGCGAGATCACCGAAGAACACATCCGCAATGCCGCCCGCCGCGTCGAGGCACTGCCCGACACCGAGCCGCGCGTGCTGCAGATCCGGGCGCTGGTGCTGGGCACCGCGATGGACTGGTTGGCCGACAACGCCGACCACACCGCGAGCACCAACCACATCCTCGGCTTCCCGTTCACCCAGCACGGTCTGCAGCTGGGCGTCGAGGCGTCGCTGCGGGCCCTGGCGCGCGCCGCACCGACCCAGGCGCACCGCTATGCGCTGGTGGACCTGGCCAACAGCGTGCGGCCCACGTCGACGTTCTAGCCGGGCTCAGTCAAGGATGCCCAGGGCGCGTGCGCTCCGCACAGCTTCACGCCGGTTCCCGGCGTGAAGCTTGGTCAGGATCGCCGAGACGTGCTTGTCGACTGTCTTGACCGACAGGTACAACCGCTCAGCGAGTTCGGCGTTGGTGAGCCCGTCTCCCATCAGCCGCAGCACGTCGACCTGTCGCATCGTCAGGCCCGCGGGATTCGTCAGCGTGCTCGAGCGACGACGCGCGGGCACCACGGCCATCCCTTGTGCCCGCAGCTCACCGCGAACCCTGGCGGCCACTGCGTTGGCACCGAGGCGATCCAACATGTCCAAGCCGCGGCGGGCCAGATCGGGGTCGGCGGAATCGACGAACGCCAACGCCGCCTCATATGGCATAGACAGCCGTAGGAATTCATCGGCGGCCGCCTCGCACTCCCCAGTCAGCAGCAACCGGTAGGGCTCGGCGACATCTTCCGCATCGACAGCGGGATCGATGCGGTGCAGCCACATCCCCAGCTCCCCGCGCGACCATTGGAGGCCATCGTTCGGACGGCCTTCGAGGAGGGCCCGGCAAGCGTGCAGTTGCTCTCCGAACTCGCCGCTGAGCCAGGATAATTCGACGACCCCCGCCGCCCCGGCCACGCGGCGAATCGGTTCACCCAGCCGGCCGACGAGCTGCCACTGCTCCTCGATATCCGCTGCGCCTGATTCGTCGCGGCGAAGCGCGATGAGTCCGCGTACAAGCAACGGCCAGGCACGGGCCAACTGGCCGCTCTGGGTGGTCAGGACGGTCTCGGCGTCGACAAGGGCATCGTCCCAATCCCCCAGAAACAGTTGCATCCGCGCGCGCTCACCCAATTGCCAGGACCGCGCAAGCGGCACGTCTCGTTCGATGCTCAGCGGCAGGCCGACGTCGAGCAACTCCGCCGCCTGCTCGAGCCGGCGGTGTTCCACATCGAGGTAGATGAGGCCGGCATAGGCATGCGAATAGATGTCGTCGAAGTGCACAGGAGCTGCACTCAGGGCTGCCAGGACCGCGGATCGCCCGTCGCCGTCGCCTGCGTACCCGCGGTAGCCCTCTATCACCCGAAGCCAGACGGCGAGGGCTTGATCGTCGGTCTTGCGGGCGAAACTTCTCGCCCGAGCTAACAAGGTCTCCGTACGGTTCAGATCGCCTGCCATCACGGCGATGAGTGCCTGCGTCGCGGTGGCATGGCCGATCAGCGCGAGTTCCACCGGACCGGTGCTCTGACCTTCGAGGACAGCGATCGCTTGCGCCGCGTGGTGTTCCGCGCTCGAACGGTTGCCGTCGCTCCATTCGTACATCGCCAATGCGTTGTGGTTCACGCTCACCGCTGCCGCCAGGTCGGTCTGCTGCCTCAGCCTCAGCGCACGGTTGCGCACCGCGATCGCATCGGGTAGCTGGTCGGTCAGGAAGTATTCGTGGGCAAGTAGTTCGAGCAGCTCGGCCTCCGTATGGGCCGACACCGGACCGCCACGGTCAAGCGCGATCCGGTAGAACTCGATCGCCTGCCTATGCGCGCCGGATCGCGCTGCCGCGCGGCCCGCGTCGGATGCGGCCAACCGGATGCGGTCAGGATCGCCGGTGCCGAGCACGTGATGGGTGATTACCGCGGGATCGGCGAGCGACGCCGACTCGTAGGCCTCGATCATGCGGCGGTGCAGGGCCGGTTCGGCCCCGGGCGGGATCACGCTGCTGACCGCGAGCCGGCACAAATCGTGGCGGAAGGCCACGCCGCGATCACTTCGACGGATGAGTTTCAGCTCGTTCAGCGCGCGCAACGTGGGCACCGTGACACCCAGACTCACGAGAAGCGCGTCGGGGATGGGTCCGCTCGCACATGCCAAGAGGTACAACAGATCCCACTCGAGTACATCGAGACCGACGGTTCGGGACAAGATCGCATCACGTACCGTCGTCGGTAAATCAGTTCCGGCGTGGTCGAGCATCTCGGTGACGAAAAACGCGTTTCCGCCGGTGATGCCGTGCAGCCATGTTGGGTCGATGGGACTGTCACCCACCAAGTCCGTGACGGCCTCGATGCTCAACGGCGGCAGCGTGAGCGATTTTGCGTTGGCGGCTCGGGCCACGTCGCCGAGCAGAGCCCGCATGGGGTGCGTGGTTGTGATCTCGTCGTCGCGCACGGTGCCCACGACCAGCGATCGGGTCCGGTGGACGCGGCGGAGCACGAAGCGAAGCAGGTCGACGGTGCCTTGATCGGCCCAGTGCAGATCATCGATCACCACCACCGATGGTTCCCTGCTGAAATCGTCGAACACCGCGGAATAGATCTCATAGGGCCGGGCACCGTCCCGGAGGAGTTCTTGCGTTGTGTCCTCGAGTTGCTCCGCGAGATCGTGGATCGGCCCCAGCGGTCGCGGCGTCGACAGCGGATCGCACGCGGCCGCGATGATCCGTTCGCGGTCGGGCCAAATCTGGGCGAAGGAGTCGACGAACGAAGTTTTCCCGGCGCCGGACTCGCCGCACACGATGACCACACCACCGGCGCCATTCCGTGCATCGTCGGCCGCGGCGGTGAGCTCGCCAAGCTCGCGTGCACGCTCGGTCAGCCTCACCTGCTGATGGTATCGAGCCCGGACTGCTCCGACCAGCGGAAACGGTTATCTGGGGGGTGCCCCAAGGCCCGAACATGGGGAGTTTCTCCCGATGCCGGTGTCTCGGCGATCGAGCAACACTGGCTGCGACCCGCCTGCTGGAGCCGGCGGCAGCTCGGAACAGGAGAACACGAACCATGAATTACCAGCCGCCGGCGAACCTGCTGGCCAGCACCGCACGCCCCATCGGGCGGCTGGGAACGCTCGCGTTGGCTCTTGGTGTCGGGGCGGCCGTGGTGGCGGCACCGACACCGTCTGGGCGTGGCGCCATGCACACCGTCTGCCCGCGCGTGAACTTGACCGCGACCACCCATGCACAACCGAACATGGCACCGGTTGGACCGATTCCACCGGCGCCGCAACCATTCTCGACGGTGTCGTACCTGCGTGGACAATACACCGGTGTAGCGGACCCGACCGGGCCGGCCGGGTCCGCTGAGTCAGACCACGATGCTCCCGGCGAGACGCGGTTCGCGGTAAGCAGCGCGCTGTCGTTCTCCCCCATTGTGTACGCGCAGCCGGGCGCAACAGAAACAGCATCGGGGAGCAGCGCCCGGATTCCAGGCGGCACCGCCGGCAACCCCGTGTCACTGCTCGGGCCCGGTGTACGACCCATCGTCGGGCCGGGCGGCTGGCTGATCGGCAACGGCGTCGAACCCGGGCAAGACGGCGGCTGGCTCATCGGCAACGGAGCCGACGGCGGACCCGGCCAAGACGGCGGCAACGGCGGCTGGCTGATGGGAAACGGCGGAACCGGTGGTAACGGTGTCGACCCTGGTCAGAACGGCGGCAACGGCGGGCGCGCTGGACTGTTCGGCAACGGCGGAGACGGCGGCGACGGCGCCGAAGCTATGGGCGACGGCAGCAACGGCGCTGACGGCGTCCGGGCCGGCAACGGTGGCGCGGGCGGTGACGGCGGTGCACTTCTCGGCAACGGCGGCGCGGGCGGTGACGGCGGCTACGCCACAGACTCGATCGCCGCGACCGGCGGCAGGGGTGGCAACGGCGGCGACAGTGGGCTGATCGGTAGTGGCGGCGCGGGAGGTGAGGGCGGTGGCGCCTTCGCCCCTGACCTCGCGATAGGCGGAAGCGGCGGCCACGGCGGTGACGGCGGATTCCGCGGTACCGCCGGCGCCGGCGGTGTCGGTGGTGGCGGATCGAGCCTCAGCGGCACCGCGGTCGGTGGCAACGGCGGAAACGGTGGTGACGGTGGGTTCCTCGCGGACGGCGGCAACGGAGCCGTGGGCGGTACGGGGACCAGTTTTGTCGGCGACGTCATCGGCGGTAACGGCGGCGATGGAGGCAACGGCGGCTTCGGCGGGGCCGGCGGCAACGGCGCGGTGGGCGGCAACGCTGAAAGCGACTCCGGCACCGTCGGCGGCGGTAAGGGTGGCGATGGCGGCGACGGCGGGTTCCTCGGCGACGGCGGCAACGGCGCCGCGGGAGGCTCGTCGTCCAACACGGGCCCCGGCGGTGCATCCGGCGGTCCCGGGGGGAAAGGCGGTGACGGCGGGTTCCGCGGCGACGGCGGTGACGGCGGCCTCGGCGGCGACGCGGATAGCCAGACCAGCTCGGGAAGCGGTGGCGACGGCGGGAACGGTGGGAACGGCGGTGAGGGTTCTGCTGGCGGGACAGGTGGGGATGGCGGATCTGGAACCAGTAACTCGGGCAACGGAAACGGCGGCGACGGCGGCAATGGCGGTAGCCCCGGGGGCGTCGGCGGTAAGGGCGGTACCGGCAGCACCAACAACGGAAATGACGGCAGCGACGGGTGACCCGACGGAAGCGGCGGCTCACCGAACCAGCACCTTCTAGCTTTGCTGGACCGGGCTACGGAAACGGTTGTCGCAGACCTGCTCCATACTGCTTCGACCAGTGGTTTCGCTCGCAGATCGATCATGGTCAAGCAACGGATTTCGTAGTAATCTCCGATCAGGTTGAGTTAACAGCTGACTGGTGACGTCATCGGTGCGCAACCCGACCCCTGGCGGCACCCACAGTACGAATCGTGAATTTCGGCTGAGGGAGTCCATTGTGTCCGCTGCAGTTGGAACTCTGCGGGTATTCCGTCCGGACCCTGATGCGCTGGACCGGCGCGAACACCACCACCGCGCTCAGTTCTGCGCAGCCCATCGGGGCTCTGACGTTGTTGTCACGGTGGAGGGTGAGGTCGACGCGACCAACAGCCGCGCCATGGTGACGTATGTGGAAGCCCAGCTCGTCGGCGCCTCGCAGCTGCTGCTGGATCTCCGGCTGGTCGACTTCTTCGGCACCCCCGGGTACGCCGCGCTGCACAACATCAACGTGATCTGCTCGCGCAACAGCATCACCTGGCAGCTGCGCTGCGGCAGGCAGGTCCGCCGCCTGCTGGCGATCTGCAATCCCGACGCCACCCTGCCGCTCGAAAAGCCGCAGTCGGTGCTCGACGATTTGCAGGCCGGGGACCGCGCGCTCGTCGCGGGCGCCTAAGCCACCCCAACCCGCTGGTCGAGTGTTGGGTTGAGGCACGCATCAGCCGATTTCGCGTCGATCAATCCCACACTCGAGACTCTCCGAGTCGTTACGAGCCGAGCACTGCGATGCAGTCGCGGGCGATGGCCAGTTCCTCGTTGGTGGGAATCACCAGCACCGTCGTCGGTGAGTTTTCGGCCGAAATACGGCGGGCGGTCTTGCCAGGGCTGGCGTTGAGGTGCTCGTCGAGTTCGACGCCCAACCCCGCCAATCCCGTCAGCGCGTCCCGGCGCACGTTGGCGTCGTTCTCCCCCACCCCGGCGGTGAACACGATGACGTCGGTGTTGCCGAGCAACGCCATGTATGCACCGATGTACTTACGTAGCCGGTGGATATACACGTCGTAAGCCAATTGCGCTGTCGCGTCACCAGATTCGATCTGTTCGTGAAGCTCGCGGAAGTCGATCTCGCCGCCGAGGCCGAAGACTCCCGAGCGCCGGTTGAGCATCTCGTCGATCTCGTCGATGCTCATCCTCGCCGTGCGCGCGAGGTAGAAGATGATGCCGGCGTCGACGTCACCGGGACGGGTGCCCATCACCAGCCCCTCCAGCGGTGTCAGGCCCATCGACGTATCCACCGGTCGCCCACCGGCGATGGCCGACGCGGACGCGCCGTTGCCGAGGTGCAGCACGATCTGATTCAGCGACTCCAGCGGCACGTCGAGGAACGCCGCCGCCTGCTCGCTGACGTATTGGTGCGAGGTGCCATGGAACCCGTACCGGCGGATGTGCCACTTTCGTGCGGTGTCCCGGTCGATCGCGTAGGTCGACGCGGCCGCGGGAAGGTCGTGGAAGAAGCCTGTGTCGAAGACGGCGATGTGCGGCAGGTCCGGCAGGATCTTGCGGGCCACCTCCATGCCCAACACACTGGGCGGATTGTGCAGTGGCGCAAGCGGTGCCAGCTCGCGCATCTTGGCGATCAACTCGTCTGTCACCAACGTCGGCGCATAGAAGCTGCGTCCGCCGTGCACGGCGCGGTGGCCGACGGCGACCAGGTTGAGCTCGTCCAGGCTGGCGCCTGCCTCGTCGAGCAGGTCGAACGCGGTGCGTAGTGCCCCCTCGTGATCGGCGATGGCCGGACCGTCGCGCCGGACTTCGCGCTCCCCGACCGTCACCCCGGCCAGCGCGGAGTCCTCTCCGATGCGTTCCACGGTGCCGTCAGCCAGCGATGCGCCCGAATCCGGGTCGATGAGCTGACATTTCAGCGACGACGAGCCCGAGTTGACGACCAGCACCGTCCGGGCCGGCGCGGTCATCACCGTTGCCCCTGGGTTTGAATCGCCGTGATCGCGACGGTGTTCACGATGTCCTCGACCAGTGCGCCCCGCGACAGATCGTTCACAGGCTTGTTTAGACCCTGTAATACTGGGCCGATCGCGATGGCACCTGCGCTGCGCTGCACCGCCTTGTAGGTGTTGTTGCCGGTGTTGAGGTCGGGAAAGATCAGCACCGTCGCGCGGCCGGCGACCTTGGATTCGGGCATCTTCGATGCGGCGACGGAGGGCTCCACCGCCGCGTCGTACTGGATCGGGCCGTCGACAAGCAGTTCGGGTGCGCGGTCCTGTACGAGTTCGGTTGCCAGCCTGACCTTTTCCACGTCGGCGCCAGAACCGCTGCTGCCCGTCGAATACGACAGCATGGCGACCCGCGGTTCGATGCCGAACCGGGCCGCGGTACTTGCCGAGGAGATCGCGATGTCGGCCAGTTGCTCTGACGTCGGGTCCGGCACGATCGCACAGTCGCCGTATGCGAGCACCCGGTCGGCAAGGCACATGAGGAAGATGCTCGACACGGTGGAGACGCCGGGTGAGGTTTTGATGATCTCGAAGGCGGGCCGCACGGTGTGGGCGGTCGTGTGCTTGGCCCCCGAAACCATACCGTCGACCATGTCGTTGTGCACTAGCATGGTGCCGAAATACGAGACGTCGTGGATGATCTCGCGGGCCTGCTCGACGGTGACGCCTTTGTGTTTGCGCAGTTCGGCGTACTGCTCGGCGAACTTGTCGCACAGGTCGCTGGTCTGCGGGTTGAGCACGGTCACCGAGGACAGATCAATCCCGAGCTCCGCTGCGCGGAAACGGATCTGGGATTCGTCGCCGAGGATGGTGAGGTCGGCGACGTGGCGGCGCAACAACCGGCCTGCGGCCCGCAGGATGCGGTCGTCGTCGCCTTCGGGCAGCACGATGTGCTTGCGGTCCGACCGGGCCTGGTCCAGCAGCTGGTAGGTGAACATCTGTGGGGTGACGACGTCGGGTATCGGAATGGCAAGCTGGGCGAGCAGTTCGGCGGTGTCGACGTGGGTCTCCATCAACTGCAGCGCGGTGTCGACCTTGCGCTGCGACGTGGTGGTCACCCGGCCCCGTGTCGCCGCCACCCTGCTTGCGGTTTCGAACGTGCGCAGCCCTGTCGCGAGAATGGGCAACCGCAGGCCGAGACCCGAAACGAGTGCGGCAATCGACGGATGCAGTTGCAGGCCGCCGTTGAGAATGATGCACGACAACGACGGGAAGCCTTCGGCGGCATGCGCGCTGGACAGGGCCAGCACAACGTCGGACCGGTCGCCGGCGGCGATGACGCCGACGCCCTCGGTCAGCCGTTCCAACACGTGCTCGGCGGTCATGCCGGCCACCATCATGCTCGTCACCTCGCGGTTGAGCAGGACCGGATCGCCGATCACCATCGAACCGTCTACCGCCTTCTGCAGCTCCGCGACCGTCGGCGCCACCAACAGCGGCGCCTCGGGCAGCACATAGCAGTTCGGCTTGAAGGACTCGAGCGCCTCGGCGACCTCGGCCATCTGGTCGGGGTCACAGCGGTTGGCCACCACGGCGGCGGTGTACGCATGCTGTGTGGCCACCTCGTCAAGACACATGTCGACGAGCTTGACGACCTCGTCGGGGGTACGGTTCTTGGCTTTCACCGCCAGTACCACCGGCGCCTTGAGGTTGGCGGCGATGCGTGCGTTCGTCGACAGCTCGCTGGGCGTGGCGACGTCGGTGTAGTCGCTGCCCACGATCAGCACCGCGTCGCACTGTTCGGCGACCTGGTGGTAGCGGTCCACGATGTCGGCAACCGCCGCATCCCGGTCGTCGTGGAGCTGCTGGTAGCTGACCCCCACGCAGTCGTCGTAGGCGAGATCCGCCGTCGCGTGGGCGAGCAGCAATTCGAGGATGTAGTCGCGCTGTTCCCCGAGGCGGGTGATGGGCCGGAAGACACCGACCTTGGCGACCGTGGCGGTCAGCCGGTGCAGGATGCCGAGGGCGATCGTCGACTTACCGGTATCGCCCTCGGGTGAGGCGACGTAGATCCCATATGGATCAGCGGGCACGCACGCCAGCCTAAGGCAATCACCCTCCGCCGGTCGGCCGGGAAACCGCTCGGCCGGCTCATACCGGCCTGCTGGATTTCCGCCGCGCGGGAAAAAACGCGTGTGACCTTCGTCTCAGGAAAGACGATCGAATTTGCGTTGGCGTTATAAATTGACGTACCGACACGTCAGCACTACTAACCATCTGGTAAATTACTTGCGAGCGCAAAGCTAGCAAACTCCTTGCAATGGCGCGGGAGTGTTTCGGTAGGCCCCCTGCCCGGTTGCGAGGACCATGACTGACACTGCAGTTCCGCCCGATCTCAGGACACAACCGTCCACCTTGAGCGTGGTGCTCACGCAGCGGCCGGTCAGTACTGTCCCGCGTCGGCGTGCATCGGTCGCAGACCTGCCGTTCTCCGCACGGCTCGGCATCGCCGCCACACTCGGCCTGGTCGGCTACTTCGGGGTGTTCGGCCAGGCTGTCGCCGATGCCGCGGCCGGCTCGCGCACGGTCATTCTGGCGATCACCCCGCTTCTCATGGTGCTGATCGCGACCGGCTACCGCCGCCCGTCACGTGGCGTCGGCGATTCGGAGTCCGACTGGATCATCGCCGCATTCGTGGGAATCTCGTGCTTCACGGCGATCCATTTGCTGAGCGAACGCATGTCGACGCTGTCCTCGCTCTGGCGCCTACAGTCCTTGGGCTTCGTCGTATGGTTCGCCTGCCTGCTGGTGATTCTGTTCGGCGCCCGCCATGTGGTGCACATGTGGAAGCTATGGGTGTTCGCGGTCTGCTGCGCAACACCACTGCCTTTCTTGCTGGCCACGGCCGCACTCGGCGGCTCCGACGATGCCGCGGCCCTGCTGGCCGCCGGTGTGGGTGCCGTCGCGGTGTTCCTCGCGTCAGAAGCCGCCGGGTTACGGCACCGGCTGATCGCGACCGCGGGCTGCTTCGTTTTGGCCGCCGTCGTTGTGACGTTCCTCGAGGCGTATATCGGCCTACTCACCGCGGTCGTCATCGGTGCGGGCGCCCTCCCGGTGCTGAGCGCTGTCATGTTGCACCGCATGACACGGTCGATGAGCGACGAACCGCAGCCCTCCGACGCGCGTCTCCCGCGCCTCTCGCCGGTATCGCTGGCCGCGCTCACGGTCATCGCGATCGTGCTGGCCGTCGTGAACTTTTCCTCCTCCCGTCAGGCCGACGCGCCGTCGGTCCCGGCTGATTGGACCGCACACGCCGGTCTCACCGCGCCGGAGGCGTTCCCGTTCATCACCCGATCCCTCGGCGCGGACGCGACCCTGCTGCGCTACGCGCTACCCGGAAGCGCGGCGATGCCTGCGGCCGCAGTCGATGTAATGACCAGCCCCAGCCGCGCGGCGCAGGACGATTTCGCGGGCGCGGTGTGGTACCCGAGCGCCAGCCCAGTGGAATACCGGCCTGCTCCGCCGTCGGCCGGACTTCCGGAAGGCGCCAGGATCGTGCACACCAACGCCGATGCAGCGATGTACGGCAGTGATCAGCACTGGTACGCCGTCACCTGGAACTGGCACGCCGGCAGTGAATACCAAACCGTCACGGTGATCGTCAGCCAGTCCTTCGACGGGCGCGACATGCCTCCGGACCCCGCGCCGCTGTCCCTGTTGGACACCTCGGTCAAACCGGCGCTGTGGACCACACGACAGCAACCCCATGTCGACGGTGAGGTGGACCAATCGGTTCTCAGCCGCGCCGACCACCTGACGCGTGGTCTCGTCAAGTCGGCCGAGGCCACCGGGGCACCGACCAGTGACTAAAGCCCTCATCCCGGCGCACCTGCCGGCCCACTTCTCGGCACGTACCGCGCTGAACCGTAAGTCGCTCCTGCGGTTCGGCGCGCTGGCCGCAATTGTGGTAGGCACCGTCATCGCGGCGCCACACGTTGTCGCGCCACTGTTGACAGGTATCGTCGCCCTGTTCTACCTGGCTGCGACCATCGACCGGAACTACCTGCTGTTCAAAGGACTTCGCGAATCGGCGATGGTGCGTGTGACCCGCGAGGAAGCGTTGGCACTGTCCGACGACGAACTCCCGGTCTATACGGTCCTGCTACCTGTTTACGACGAACCGTCGATCGTGACGAACCTGATCAACGGAGTCGGCAAGCTCGACTACCCGCGTGACAAGCTGGAAGTGCTGCTGTTGGTCGAAGAGGACGACGTCGCCACCCAGGCGGCGCTGATCGGCGCCGAACTCGAATCTGTGCGGGTTGTCCTGGTTCCGCACAGCCTGCCGAAGACCAAACCGAAAGCCTGCAATTACGGGATGTCGCTGCCGGATCTACGCGGCGAAATGGTGACGATCTATGACGCCGAGGACATCCCCGAGCCGTTGCAGTTGCGCCGCGCCGTGGCCGCATTCTGCCGGCTGCCCGACGAAATCGGGTGCCTGCAAGCAAGACTCGGCTACTTCAACGAAAAGCAGAACCTGCTCACGCGGTGGTTCTCCCTGGAGTACGACCAGTGGTTCGGCGTCATCCTGCCCGCCGTCGAGAAAGCCCGTTGCGTGGTCCCCCTCGGCGGTACCTCAAACCACATGTCGACCGCCACCTGGCGGGAGATCGGCGGATGGGACGAGTACAACGTCACCGAGGACGCCGACCTCGGTGTGCGACTGGCGCGGCATGGCTACCGCACCATGATCCTGGACTCGATCACGTTGGAAGAGGCCAACTCCGACGTGGTGAACTGGATCAGGCAACGGTCCCGCTGGTACAAGGGTTACCTGCAGACCATGCTCGTGCATCTGCGCAACCCCTCGGGACTGCGGCGCGAGATCGGAACAAAGGCAATACTCCGACTGCTCAACATGACCGGTGGAGTGCCGTTGACCGCAGTCTGCAACCTGGTGTTCTGGTTCACGTTACTGGTCTGGGTGTTGGGACGCCCTCACTTCATCGCGATGGTCTTTCCGCCGACGACCTACTACATCTGCTTGACGCTGTTCCTCATCGGTGCTCCGTTGTCGATCTACTCCGGGCTGGTCGTCACCAAAGAACTCGGCAAACCCCATCTGTGGCCGGCCGCACTTCTGACACCGGTGTACTGGCTGCTTCAGGCGGTTGCCGCCGTAAAAGCCATCTACCAGTTGCTGTTCCGACCGTTCTTCTGGGAGAAGACAGTTCACGGGCTGACAGCTCCGCATATTTCACCGCCATCCGCTGGAGGTTCTCAGTGACCGCAATCGTCCGGACGGTGGGCGTCGCCCTCGTCGTCGTCGCGGCCCTATGGGCGCAAGTCATGCAGCCCGAGCTGCCACGTGCCTCAGCGGATCCACGGGACTCTGGTATTCCCGGCTCCAACGTGACGCCGCCGATCGTCTGGCCGGAGTTGGGGCTTCCGGACCGCTTGGAGCTGATCGGGTCGAACCAGTCGACCAGCGTTTCGATTCCGGTGCCGTCGGGCGTGACACCGACGACGCTGACCGGTCAAGTCGGATCGGTGGTCAACGTCGTCGAGGGCCGGATCGAAGTTTCCGACGGACGCGGCGTCGTGCTCGGCACGATCCCCGTGCCAGCCGATATGGCCACCGTACCGTTCAAAGTCGACATCTCACGCGCCGAGATCAACGACGGGCAGGCTCAACTCAGTTTCGTGCTGCGCGACAAGACCGTCGCCGTCGACAGCTGTACACAACGGCCCTCGCTGGCGTTGAGCCAGCTGGCAGCGGCGTTCTCCGGCCCCACTCCGGCACCCCGCACCGTCGCGGATTTTCTGCCCGGCTACCTCGACCAGGTCCTCATCCGCGTTGGTTCGGCACCAACGGAAAGCCAACAGCAGGCCGCGCTGGATCTGGTCGCTGAACTGACCCATCTGTACCGGCCGATGCCCGTGCGGATCGAGGTGGACAGTTCCGACGGCGCGGTGTCGCCGGCGAGCAGCACAGCGCGGCGGGTGATCGACATTCGCGACGGCGCAACTGCGGCGCTGAAGGTCGAGAACGCCGGCACACAGGATGCGGCGTTGGCGATCACCGGCACCGGTCAAGAGCTGGTGCAGCAGGTCGACCTGTTCGCCGACCGACGCTTCAGTCTGGCCCAGTCACCCTCGGCCGCAACGCTTTCAGCGCTGGAGGACCGCAGCCAGGCCACCAACATAAAGACGTTCGCGCAGCTCGGCATGGCCGGCGAGGCGTCGGTGCTGGGAACCAGCACGCTGTACGCCGGCTTCGACGTCAGCAAGTTCGCTCTCGGGCCGATCAGCCACGCGAAGGTGCACGTCAAAGCCAAGTACACACCCGTGGTCGGCGGCGAGGCATCGATCCTGATCCGCTCCGGCTCCACCGTGCTGGCCACCCATGTTCTCGACGAATCCGGCGTGCTGGACGTCATCGGTGACATACCTCCCGAGTCGATCACCTCAACGATCGGTATCGCTATGGAGCTGCGGTACAGCCCCCGTCAGGAATGCGCACCGTTGAACGATCGTATGACCTTCGCGCTGGACCCACAGTCGACGGTGACCGTCACACCCGGCACCCACAACCGTGGCGGGTTTCCGGTTCTGCCCATGGCGTTCACACCGGACTTCGATGTGGCCATCGACAACCCGGAGCATCTGACCTACGCCGCGCAAGCGATCAACCTGATGGGACAGCAGACGACGGTGGCGCTGCGTCCCAAACTCACGTCGTTCGCGGAAGCCGCCTCTGCCGGCACGGGCCTGTTGGCGGTGACCGAAGGTAGCGAAATGGCAAACGCTGGAATGAATCCACCGATCCAGCCGGGTGCAGCGAACACCGTCAACGTCAACGCGAGCCCAGATACCGAGCTGGATCTGGGCGGTCCGCTGGGCGTCGTACAGGCGTTCACTCACAACGGCCGTACCGTGCTGGCGATATCAGGCCGCGGTGACTGGTCTCTCGTCGCAGACGCGTTCAACTACATCCGCGGCCTCGAGAACCGCTGGGCATCGCTGTCCGGTGACGTCGTTGCCACCGGCGCCGAGCGGCAGACCGTCAACCTCACCGTGCGCGAAGGCGGCGGGCTGATCAACGAATATCCCGGGGACCACTGGAAGTGGTGGGCATGGGCGTCGATCGCCGCCGGTGTCGCGATCGTGATCGCAGCGGCTGTGCTGTTGGTTATCCGCCGGCGACGCGGTACCCAGTGAGGTGGTAACCGTACGGCCTTCGATTGCCGGCGACGCAGGGTCAGTCGCCAGCGACCCCGCGCCCGCCACTGAACCTCGGCGCGTCTGGGGCGTCGGCCTGTTCGTTGCGCTGTCCATCCTGTACTTCGCCGTCGGGGCCGTACTCGTGTTGCAGTTCAACATGTTCGATCCGGATGCACCGAGCCGTGTCGCCAATGCCGGATACGTGGTGATGAGCCGCCATCCGCATCTGTCGGCCATCGGCTTCGTCTGGAATCCGCTGCCGAGCATGGTTCAGATACCGATGCTTCCGCTCAGCCAGTGGTGGCCCGAACTGAAGACCCACGGACTGGCCGGCGTTATGCAGAGCGCGTTGTTCATGGCGGCCGCGGCTGTGCTGATACGGCGTATCGCGCTGGACCGCGGCGTGGGTAAGGCCTGGCGTTGGTTGGCCGTCGGATGCTTCGCGCTGCAGCCGATGATCATCATCTACGGGGCATCCGGGATGAGCGAAGCGGCCCATATATTTTGCCTCCTGTGGTGCGTGCGCCACCTCCTGCAGTGGGTGCGTTTTGAGCGGGTGGGCGATTTGGCCTGGGCCGGCATCGCTTTGGGCCTCGGTTACCTCTGTCGCTATGAAACGGTCCCCGCCGCCTGCGGTGCGGCGCTACTCGTCGGGGCCTTCGCATTCCACGCCGCACATCGATCGCAACGAGTCAACAACGCCATTCTCTGTGTCATCATCGTGCTCTTCCCGCTGGCTACAGCCTTCATCGTCTGGGCACTGACCAGCTGGGTGGTTTCAGGTGAACTGTTCGCGACGTTGTCATCGCAGTACGGCAACGACAGTCAGGTCAGCGCTGCAGCGGAGCGGGGCGGCCCGCTTGGCGAGGCCGCGTCCAGCGACTGGGTGGTGATCGCCGCACGATTGCTCGGGATGCAGCCGTTCGTCGTGTTGGCTGTGGCGGTCGCCGTCGCACACAGCGTGCTGCGCCGGAGAGCCGACGCGCTGGTGCCGGTCGCCGTGCTCGGACCCGTTCTGGCATTCGCCGTGTGGGGCCAGTACACGTCGTCCACTTTCGGCTGGTTCCGGTTCTACCTGTTGGCCGTCCCGCTGGTGATCTGTGTAGCGCTGGCATTGTGGGAGCCTGGTTCAACTGGCAAAGACGTTCGGGGGCTTGCCGATAATGTGGCGGCTCGCGCGGGTGCGGTGCTGCTGAGCGTCTCACTGATGATCGGGATTCCGGTGACCCTCGCCGCGATGGCCGACGAACGGATCGGCAATCAACAACTTCAGTTCGGTCTGCGGTCCCTAGTCGACCCGGAGCGGTATCCGCCTGAGGAACAGTGGTACCGACGGCTGATGGTCAACGACCGTGCGCTGGCCGACTACTTCGACCGCAAGCGGCTGCCCGACGGCGCGGTGTTGATGGACACGTTCAACACCTGGGGTGTCTGGTTGGCGTCGGACCGGCCACGCCAATTCGTGATCACCAGCGATTACGACTTCGCCGCGGCGCTGAACCGGCCGTGGGACTTCGGCGTGCGGTACATCGTGGCGAGCAATCCGAACATCAGCAACGCCGATGCCCTGAACCTGCGCTATCCGACGCTATGGCAGGACGGCGCCGGGCTCGGCACGCTGGTGCATTCGGTATACGGCGCGACGGGCGACGAACGGTTCCGGATCTACCGCACGACCGGGCGGCCGGCGACCGCCAAGCCGACCGCGGATCAGATCAGCCAAGCCGGCGCAACCGGGGCTCCAGGTCCTTCTGAAACAGCTCCAGGAACCGGCGCTGATCGTGCCCCGGCGCGTGGAACACCAGGTGGTTGAGCCCCCACTTCACGTACTGGCCGACCTTTTCGACGGCTTCGTCCGGATCTGACGCGACAATCCAGCGTTTGGCCACCTGTTCGATCGGCAGCGCGTCGGCGGCCTTCTCCATCTCGATCGGGTCGTCGATGCTGTGCTTCTGCTCGGCGGTCAGCGACAGCGGCGCCCAGAACCGGGTGTTCTCCAACGCCAGGTCCGGGTCCGGGTCATAGGAGATCTTGATCTCGATCATCCGGTCGATGTCGTCGGCGTTGCGGTCGGCCTTCTCGGCGCCTTCTTTGACCGCGGGGATGAGCTTGTCCTGGTACAGCTCCGCACCCTTACCTGACGTGCAGATGAACCCGTCGCCCGCGCGGCCGGCGTACTTGGCCACCACCGGGCCGCCCGCGGCGATGTAGACCGGTATGCCGCCGTCGGGCACGTCGTAGATCGACGCCCCCTTGGTGTGGTAATACTCGCCGTCGAAGTCCACCCGGTCGCCGAGCCACAGCTCACGCATCAGCCGCACGGATTCCCGCAGCCGGGCGAAGCGCTCCTTGAACTCCGGCCAGTCGCCCTCGTAGCCGGTGGCGATCTCGTTGAGCGCCTCCCCGGTGCCCACCCCGAGGAAGATCCGGTCCGGGTACAGGCAGCCCATGGTGGCGAACGCCTGCGCGATGACGGCCGGGTTGTAGCGGAAGGTCGGCGTCAGCACCGACGTGCCCAGCACGATGCGCTTGGTGCGTTCACCGACCGCCGTCATCCAGGACAGCGAGAACGGCGCGTGGCCGCCCTCGTGCCGCCAGGGCTGGAAGTGATCGCTGACCGTCGCGCTGTCCATGCCGTGTGCTTCTGCCTCGACGCCCAATTCGACGAGTTCACGCGGGGCGAACTGCTCCGCCGACGCCTTGTATCCGAGTTTGAGTTCAGCCACGTCTCAGTTCTACTCCACTATCTAGACTCGCGGGATGGCACCGGTCCTGACCGCCGTCACCGACACCGTCCATTTCGCCCATACCGAGCTCGTCAACTGGACGCTAGTCACCGACGGTGATGGTGTGCTGCTGATCGACGCCGGTTTCCCCGGCAGCCGCGACGAAGTGCTGGCGTCGCTGCGCCAACTGGGCTTCGGCGTCGAGCACCTGCGGGCGATCCTGCTCACGCACGCCCACGTCGACCATTTCGGTTCGGCCATCTGGTTCTCCAAAATCCATGGCACACCGGTATATTCGCATGCCGCCGAGGTGGGCCACGCCAAACGCGAGTACCTGGAGCAGGCATCGCCGGTCGACATCGCCAAGCACATCTGGCACCCGCGTTATCTGGCGTGGACGGTGGCGATCACCCGCAAGGGTGCACTGACCCGCGAAGGTATACCGGCGGCCCAACCGCTCACCGACGACGTCGCCGCGGCGCTGCCCGGCCAGCCGGTTGCGGTTGCCACCCCTGGCCACACCGGCGGGCACTGCTCCTATCTGGTGGACGGTGTGCTGATCAGCGGTGACGCGCTGGTCACCGGGCACCCGCTGGCACCGCGCGGCGGGCCGCAGCTGCTGCCCACGCTGTTCAACCACGACCAAGACGGCTGCGTGCGCAGCCTGGGCGCATTGGCGAGGCTCGACGCCGAGGTGCTGCTGCCAGGACACGGACCGGTGTGGCGCGGATCAGTCCGGCAGGCCGCCGAAACCGCCAGGCGCGGGGCGACTCTCAAATGAGGCTCTGGTAACCCAGCAGGAAGATCGCGGTCAGGCACAGCCCGCACCCCACCACGACGGCTGGCATCAGGATCATGCTGTCGAGTTCTTCGTCGTCGAGCACGTCATCCTCGAACCGGCCGAACAGCACGCGCGCCACCCCGGTCCGGCGGAACAACCGGACCATCCCGCGCACCGACCTGGTGTTTCGCCTCCGGCCGATGAACACCCGCGACGCGAGCCCGAGCGCAAACGTTCCGGCGGCAGCCAACAGGATCAGCCAGCCGACGGTCGTCTGCGTCAACGTCACATGTCCACTTCCCTGTCGGCCTCGATTGCCACGGTTTGCCCGTTGAGAGCCTTGGCAAACGCGACAGGAAACACCTCACCGTCTGACGGCAACGGTTCGTCCAGGGGAATGTATCCGGTTGCCAGATAAAGCGCTTCAGCCTCGGGTTGGCGGTCTCCGGTCATCAGGTACACCCGCCGATAGCCGCGCGCGGCGATCTCGGCCTCCAGCGCGGCCAGCAGCGCCCTCGCGTGACCCTGACGCCGAAACCGGCTGTCGGTCCAGATGCGCTTGAGTTCTGCGGTGTTCTCGTCGAAGCGGCAGAACCCGCCGCCGGTGACCGGCTGATCGCCGAGCATCCCGATCAGCAGCCCGCCGCTAGGCGGGGCGAAAGCGTGCGGCGGCACCGAACGCAGCCATTTCATGACGCGTTCCTCGCTGCCGCCGTACCGGCCGGCGTACTCCTTGGCCAACTCGGCGAGCAGCGGCGCAGCCAGCGGGTCGTCCTGAGTGACCGGTACGAAGCGAAGGTGCATCACTTCCATGTCTACCGCGAGGAGCGCAGGCCTATTCCGGCACGCTTCCCCGATGAACTTGACACGTGTAAAGTTTGGCCGCATGGACAACATCAGGGGCAAGACCATCGCGATCACCGGCGCTGCCCGCGGCATCGGCTACGCGACCGCGAAGGCGCTGCTCGAGCACGGCGCGCGGGTGGTGATCGGCGACCGTGACGTGGCCTTTCAGGAGTCGGCCGTCGCTCAGCTCACCAAGCTCGGGCCGGTGTCGGGGTATCCGCTCGACGTCACCGACCGCGAGTCGTTCACGACGTTTCTGGACAAGGCGCGCACCGACGGTGGCGGCCACATCGACGTGCTCATCAACAACGCGGGCGTGATGCCGATCGGCCCGTTCCTCGAGCAATCCGAGCAGTCCATCCGGTCCTCGATCGAGGTGAACCTCTACGGCGTCATCGCGGGCTGCCAGCTGGTGCTGCCGGGCATGATCGCGCGCCGCAGCGGACACGTCATCAACATCGCCTCGCTGTCGGGCCTCATCCCGGTGCCGGGCCAGGTGGTGTACGTGGGCGCCAAGTTCGGCGTGGTGGGGCTGTCGGCCGCGCTGGCCGACGAGATGGCGCCGCACGGTGTCGACGTCTCCGTGATCATGCCGCCGTTCACCAAAACCGAGCTGATCTCGGGCACCAAGAGCAGCGGAGCCATCAAGCCGGTGGAGCCCGAAGACATCGCCGCGGCCGTGGTCAAGACACTGCAGAAGCCGAAAACCCATGTCTCCGTTCCGCCTCCGCTGCGGTTCACCGCGCAGGCCGCGCAGCTGCTCGGCCCGCGCGCACGCCGTTGGCTGAACAACAAGCTGGGACTGGACCGGGTGTTCCTGGAATTCGACGCCACCGCGCGCCAGGGCTACGAGCAGCGCGCGCAGGACGCCCAGGGCGTAGTGGAGGACTAGCCGTTACCGGCAGCCCCGCGAGCGCACAGCCTGGTACGGAAAGCGAGGGAAAAAGCGTACGAGGATGAGCTCTCACGCCGCCTTCACGCTAAGGGGTGAAGCTCGGTACCTGATCGCCGGCGCGGTATGCCTCGATCACGTCGAGGCACTCGAACAGCTCCTCGAAGCCGAACTGGTAGTCCTCGCCGGTACCGACGAACACCACGTGGACGATGTCGGCGTTGTCGGCTGCGGTCAGCACGATCGTCGTCGCGTCGACGGTGTCGTCGTCGCCGACGTCGGCCTGTGAGGGCGCATAGAACCACAGCGCCGACTCGTCGTCGGAGGCGTCGTCGTCGAAGACCCAGCCGCGCTCGGTGATGCGTTGGTCCAACTCCTCGAGCACCGCGGCGATTTCGATGTCGTCGGACATCGCGGCCATGACGGAGTCCGGCACCCAGCGGGCGTCGCGCGCGGCCCGCCGCTTGCGCCGCCGTGCCTTCTTCTCATTCGACCGCCGCGACACTAACTCAACGCCTCGTCGATGTCGGCGATCAGATCCTCAGTGTTTTCCAGCCCCACCGAGATTCGCACCACCCCGTCGCCGAGTCCGATCGCCGCCCTGCCCTCCGGGCCCATCGCGCGGTGGGTGGTGGTGGACGGATGGGTGACCAGCGACTTGGCGTCGCCCAGGTTGTTGGAGATGTCGATGAGTCGCAGCTTGTCAAGCACTTCGAAGGCGCGCTGCTTTGTGCCGCTTCCCAGCTCGAACGTGATCACCGTGCCGCCGCCAGTCATCTGGCGCTTGGCCAGGTCGTACTGCGGATGCGATTCCAGGAACGGGTACCGCACCCAGCTGACGGCAGGATGGTTCTCCAAGAACTCCGCGATGCGCTGCGCCGACGCGTTCTGATATTCCACCCGAAGCGCCAACGTCTCCAAACCTTTCAGCAGCGTCCACGCATTGAATGCGCTGATCGCCGGGCCGGTGTGGCGCATCAGTTTTTGCACCGGTTCGTCGATGTAGTCCTTGTCGCCCAGAATCGCCCCGCCGAGCACGCGACCCTGCCCGTCGATGTGCTTGGTGCCCGAATACACCACGACGTCGACACCGAGCGGAAAGCCTTGCTGCAGAATCGGGGTGGCGAATACGTTGTCCAGCACCACTTTTGCACCCGCGTCGTGGGCGAGCTCGCACACCGCGGCAATGTCGACCAGCGACTGCATCGGGTTCGACGGCGTCTCGAAGAACACGGCCGCGGTCGGCACTGATAGCGCCTGTTCCCACTGGGACAGATCCTCGCCGTCGACGAAAACCGTTTCCACACCCCACCGGGGCAGGATCTCGTCGCACACCACAAAGCACGAACCGAACAGGCTGCGCGCGGCGACCAAGCGGTCACCGGCGCCGAGCAACGCGCCCAGCGACGTGAACACCGCCGCCATCCCGGTGGCCGTAGCAAAGCAGGCGGGCGCGCCTTCGATCAGGCGCAGCCGCTCCTCGAACATCGAGATGGTCGGGTTGCCGTAGCGCGAGTACACGTAGCGGTCGACCTCGCCGGTGAACGCCTTTTCGGCCTCGGCGGCCGATGCATAGACGTATCCCGACGTGAGGTACATCGCCTCAGCGGTCTCCTCGAACTGCGACCGCAGCAGCCCGCCGCGCGCACCGATGGTGGCCTGCCCGACACCGTCGGGCAGTTCGGCGGGCCGCCGCACCGACGGCACTTCGGGGTCGTCGCTCATGACTGCTTCCACGGCAGGCCGACGGCCTTCCACCCGCTTCCCCCGCGGTGCCAGCGCTCGTCGAGGTGGCCTTCGAACCCGTCGAGCACGTTGTAGGCGGGCGCGATACCGGCCGCGGTGGCGGCCTCCGCGGCGCCGATCGAGCGGTTACCCGAGCGGCACAAGAACACCACCGGCCGCTCGGCGTTGTCACCGATCTGGTCGACGAGGTCCTCGACGAACGCCTCGTTGTGCGTACCGTCGGAGCGGTTCCATTCGATGAACACGACATCGCGCCGCAGCGGGCCCAGATCCGGAACGCCGACGAAACGCCATTCGGCTTCGGTGCGACAATCCACGAGCACTGCCTCCGGGACGTCGGTCAGCAGCGTCCAGGCCTCCTGCGGCGTGATGTCTCCGGCATAGTTCACGGACCGAAGTCTCCCATAGCTACCTGGGACCGGCCGAACAGACCTTCCATGCCCCGTCTTCGCGGACAAAGCTGATGGGAACAGTGGTTTTGGCGTCCGGCGCCTTGTCGAAGTGGTAGGTCACCTCGGCGCTGGCACGCTCACCGTCGACCTCGACGTCGGTGACGTCGTCGACGAACCGCTCGCCGCGCGACTCGACCGAATCCTGTTGACCGGCAAGCATGTCGGCTTCGGTGCCGCGTTCGGCGGCACACGTGTGGGAACGGAAGTCGGCGTAGCTCTCCCGCTGCAGCGCGTCGTTCTGCGCGATCACCGCGCGGGCGACCTGCTGCTCGGCGGACGGTTCGCCGTCGCCCAACAGATTGAACATCACGATGCCGACGCCGACGAGCGCCACGACGGCCAGCGCAGCCAGAAACGGCCCCATCGTCGGCCGGTCCGCCTGATTCGGCTCGGACATGGCTACCAGAGCCCGCGCAGCGCCGCCGTGACGCGCCTCGCGCGGTCGCGGGCCACGATCGGGTCGGCCGCGGTCGCGATCGCCACCCCCAACCGGCGCGGCGTCTCGCCGTCGTCGGGCCGGTTGAACAACCGCACGTCGCTTTCGGCCACGGTCAGCGCATCGGCGAGCACGGCCTGCGGGTCCACCCCCGCCCCGGTGGTGGATTCGGCACCGGCGTAGGCCACTTCGGCGGCGGCCGGAGAAATCATGATGGTGTCCACCGGCAGGCCGAGGATCGCACGCGCGTGCAGTTCGAACTCCGAAAGCCGTTGGGAGCGCAGAGTTACCAAACCACTGTCGTGCAGACGCGGCTGCACGCTGTCGAAGTACACCTCGTCGCCGCGCACCAGCAGCTCGACACCGAACACGCCGCGCCCGCCCAGCGAGTTCACAATGCGCGCGGCGATCGACTTGGCGACATCCAGCGCGGCCGACGGCATCGGCTGCGGCTGCCAGCATTCCAGCACGCCGCCGTCGACCTGGCGGTGACCGATCGGCTCGCAGAAATGCACCGTCGGCCCCGTCGGTCCGGTGGTCCGCACGGTCAGCAGCGTGACCTCGAAGTCGACGTCGACGACCGTCTCGGCCATCACCCGGTTGTGCGGGATCCGGCCCGCGACGACGGCGCGCTGCCACGCCGGCTCGACGTCCTCGACCCGCAGCAGCACGGACTCCCCCTCACCCGGCGCCGCCGAGACGGGCTTGACCACCAGCGGAAAGCCGGCGTGTTGGGCCACCGCGGTCAACTCCTCGGCCGAACCGGCGAACCAGAACGGCGCGGTGGGCAGGCCCAGTTCGTCGGCGGCCAGCCGGCGCAGACCCTCCCGGTCCAGTGACAGCCGGGTGCTGCGCGGGGTCGGGAACACCTCGACCTCGCCCCGTTCGGCGACCGCGATCAACGCATCGGCGGCGATCAACCCGGCCTCGGCCACGATGTAGCGCGGCGCTTCCTTCTCGATCAGCGCGGTCAGCGCGTCGGCGTCGGTCATCTGGGCGACGACCGACCGCTCGGCCACCGCGTGTGCGGGCGCGTCGGCGTAGCGGTCCACCGCGATGACATCGGCGCCCAGCCCCTGAAAAGCCAGTGCCAGCTCGCGGCTCAGCTCGCCGGCACCGAGCAGCATCACCGTCGAGTTCGCCGATTTCGGCTCTGGGGCTGTGTCCGGTTCGGTCGTGTCACTCATCGCGCCGTCCAGCCTGCCAGATACCGGCCCAGCGGGCTCATGGGCATCTCTGAAATATTGGTGGGTATGTCGCGCCGCGTGTCCTGGATAGTGGCCGTGCTCGTGGTCGGGGTCTCCGGCCTGTTGATGGCGCTGATCGGCAGCGACGATTCCAGTGACCGGTCGCCGGTTCCGGTGCCCGACTCCGCCGAGTCCGCCCGCGTCGACGAGCTGCGCGCGCAGTTCCCCGGAGGCGACGCCGCCCCCGCGATCATCGTCGTCACCCGTACCGACGGCGCGTTGCTGAGCCCGGCCGACATCGACGCCGTCAACCAGAAGTGGCCCGCACAGGTCTCCGCCGACGGCCAGGCCGCGCTGGCGGCGGTGCCGCTGGACTCGGAGCTGTCGGGCTTCGAGCTCAACGACGCGGTCAAGCAGCTGCGCCAGCAGGCCGCGGCGGGGCTACCGCCGGATCTGCGCACCGAGGTCACGGGCGGCCCGGCGTTCGGCGCCGATATCGCCAACTCGTTCTCGGGCGCCAACATCACGCTGCTGGCGGTGACGGCCACCGTCGTGGCGGTGCTGCTGATCATCACGTACCGCTCCCCCGTGCTGTGGCTGGTGCCGTTGGCGGTGATCGGGTTCGCCGACCGGGTGGCCGCGGTGCTGGGCACCGCCGTGGCTCAGGCCGTCGGCATGACGCCGGACGGGTCGACGTCGGGCATCACCAGCGTGCTGGTGTTCGGCGCGGGCACCAACTACGCGTTGCTGCTGATCTCGCGCTACCGAGAGGAGTTGGGCCGCAAGGAGAACCACCGCGAGGGGTTGGGCACCGCGGTGCGTCGGGCCGGGCCGGCCATCTTGGCGAGCAACGCGACGGTGGTGCTGGCGTTACTGACGCTGATCTTCGCCTCCTCACCGAGTGTGCGCAGCCTCGGGGTGCAGGCGGCGGCCGGGTTGATCGTCGCTGCGGTGTACGTGCTATTGGTGCTGCCGCCGCTGCTGGCGTTGTTCGGCAGGCGGTTGTTCTGGCCGTTCATTCCGCAGATGGGCGCCAAACCCCTGACCGACAGCGGGATCTGGCACCGCATCGCCGAATCGGTGGCCCGCCGTCCCGGCCCGGTCGCTGCGGTGTCGATCGCGGGGCTGGCGCTGTTGTGCATCGGGGTGTGGAACACGCCGGTCGGCCTGTCTCAGACTGAACAATTCCGGGTGCAGGCCGAGTCCGTCACCGGATACGAACGGCTCTCCGAGCACTTTCCCAGCGGCCTGACCGACCCGACGCACGTGGTCGCGCCGACCGATCGGGCGGCCGACGTCGAACGCGCGATCACCGAGACGCCCGGCGTGGTGTCGGCGACGCCGGCGGGCCAAAGCCCGACCGGGCTCACCCAGTGGTCGGTGGTGCTCGACGCGGAACCGGCGTCCGACGAGGCGTTCACCATCGTCGACGAGCTGCGCGCCTCGGTCAGCGCGGTCGACGACGACGCGTTGGTTGGCGGATCGGATGCCACCGCGCGCGACGCCAGCGCCGCCGCGGGGCACGACCGGGCGGTTGTGGTGCCGGCGATTCTGGTCGTGGTGCTGGCTGTGCTGTATGTGCTGCTGCGGTCGGCGTTGGCGCCGCTGGTGCTGGTGGCGGTGACGGTGCTCAGCGCGCTGGCCGCGCTGGGTCTGGGCGGCTGGGCCAGCGTGCACATCTTCGGCTTCCCGGCGTTGGACAACACCGCGCCGCTGTTCGCGTTCCTGTTCCTGGTGGCGCTGGGCGTGGACTACACCATCTTCTTGGTCACCCGTGCGCGTGAGGAGACACCCGAGCACGGCACCCGCAACGGCATCGTGCGTGCGGTATCGGCGACCGGCGCTGTCATCACCAGCGCCGGCATCGTGCTCGCGGCGGTGTTCTGCGTGCTGGGCGTGCTGCCGCTGATCGTGTTGACCCAGGTGGGCATCATCGTCGGGCTCGGCATCCTGTTGGACACGTTCCTGGTGCGCACGGTGATCATCCCTGCGTTGTTCACGCTGATCGGCCCGCGCATCTGGTGGCCGGCCCCGTGGGTCAGGGAGTCGGGCGCCCACTCTCCCGCCGAAAGGGACGATTTGCACGGTTAGCGCGAGTAAAAACGACCAAAGCGTCGGTCCCGGCGCGAGCGCTCGCCGGTACCGTCGAAAGCATGACCGAATCCGTTGCGGCGCCGCCGCTGCACATGCGGCGCGACGGGTTCAACCCGACGCCAGCGCTGCGGGAGATCCGCGAGCGCCTCGGGGTGTCCACGTCGACCAACTCGTTCGGCATGCAGGTCTACCTGGTGACCCGCCAT
The DNA here is from genome assembly GCF_053483195.1 of Mycolicibacterium sp. XJ2546. NCBI lineage: Bacteria > Bacillati > Actinomycetota > Actinomycetes > Mycobacteriales > Mycobacteriaceae > Mycobacterium > Mycolicibacterium sp. XJ2546. The sequence goes on from NZ_JBEFRW010000004.1 coordinate 36,833, forward strand.
GACGACATCAAGGCCGTGCTGTCGGATCACGAACGGTTCTCCAACGTCCGTCCACCCGGTTTCGTGCTGCCCGGCGCGCCAACGCTTTCCGAGGAAGAGTTGGCCAGGGCCCGCTCCGGAAACCTGCTGGGCCTCGACCCGCCCGAACACCAGCGGCTGCGCCGCATGCTCACCCCGGAGTTCACCATCAGGCGGATGAAGCGGCTGGAACCGCGCATCACCCAAATCGTCGACGAGCACCTCGACGCGATGGCCGGCGCCGGTCCGCCCGTCGACCTGGTCGAAGCCTTCGCGCTGCCGATTCCGTCGCTGGCGATCTGCGAACTGCTGGGGGTGCCCTACGAAGACCGCGCGGAGTTCCAGCAGCGCAGCGCGCGTCAACTCGACCTGTCCGCGCCCGTTGCCGAGCGGCTGGACATGCAGCGGCAGGGCCGCGCCTACATGGGCTCGCTGGTCGAGCGCGCCCGCACCGAGCCCGGCGACGACATCCTTGGCATGCTGGTCCGCGAGCACGGCGCCGACCTCACCGACGACGAGCTCATCGGCGTGGCCGGCCTGCTGCTGCTCGCGGGACACGAGACCACGTCGAACATGTTGGGGCTGGGCACATTGGCGCTGCTGCGCCACCCCGACCAGTTGGCCGCAGTGCGTGACGACCCGGACGCCGTGGGACCCGCGGTGGAGGAGCTGATGCGGTGGTTGTCGATCGTGCACAGCGCGATTCCGCGTTACACCACCACCGACGTCGAAGTGGCCGGGGTAAAGATCCCGGCGGGCGAACTCGTGTTCGTCTCATTGCCGTCGGGCAACCGCGATCCGGACTTCATCGACGCGCCCGACCTGTTCGACATCCGGCGCGGCGCGATCGGGCATCTCGGGTTCGGCCACGGTGTGCACCACTGTCTCGGCGCGCCGCTGGCCCGAATGGAGATGCGCATCGCGTTTCCCGCACTGCTGCGCAGGTTTCCGACGTTGGAGCTGGCCGAGGATTTCGACGATGTACCGTTCCGGTCGTTTCACTTCATCTACGGTCTGAAATCGTTGAAGGTGAAATGGTGAAAGTTCAAGCTGACCGCAATGTGTGCATCCAAGCGGGAAACTGTGTGATGGTGGCCGACGCGGTGTTCGATCAGGACGACGACGGCATCGTGGTGGTCCTTGTCGACACGGACGGCGGAGACGTCCAAACCGGCGAGGTGCCCGAGGAACAGGTGCACAACGTGCAGGAAGCGGTCAAGCTCTGCCCCTCACAGGCGTTGCGGCTGATCGACTAGTCGTCCTGCTCCAAGCACAGCCCGCGGTTGCTGGCGGGCCACGCCCAGCTGCGCCATCCGTCGTCAGCCTTTTGCACCGAGCCCACGATCATATTCAGCGCTCGTGGCTTACGGCTGATGATCGAGGTCGATCACGCCGGCCCGGACCAGCAGCAAAATACTGACCACCAGCACCCACAGCGGGAACGCCAGCACCAGCCACATGCTGACGTCGGCGGCGATCAGAAGCCCGACGGCCACCAGGTAGGTGGCCACGACAAGCCAGCGGGGCATCAGCCCGGTCCGCAGCCAGATGGTAGCCAGCGAGATCATGAACACCGCAGCCATCCGCAGTCCGTAGGTGGTGCTGAGGACTTCGAGCATGGCCTGGCCGAACGCCGCTACCTCGTCGCGCGCGGTCACGTCGGCCTGACCAGCCCGGCTGGCGACCAGGCCCGCACCCACCGCCGACGACGCGAAGATCATCGCCAAGAACAGCAGACCGCTGCCGATGAACACCGTCGCAAAGAACTTGTCCTCGTAGCGGCCGAAGCCGTCACGGATGACACCGATGAACCACAGAAACGCGATGCCGGCGAACGGCATCAGGATCGCCGAGGCCCGCAGTTGGCCGCTCGCGCCCGCGATCCACTGCGATCCGGGTTCAGCCCCGTCGGGCAGAGCGGTGCGGATCAGCACGAGTGCAGTACCGAAGAGCAGCGCGAACAGCACCCCGGCCACCGCAGCCGCCCTCGGTGTCGAAAGCCGGTGTGGTCGCGGCGAGTTCACGGTTGTCCGGGCAGCAGCAGAATCATCAGCCCGTTGGCTTCGGCGAGCAGGTTCGCGTCCGGGTCTCGCAGTTCGGCGTTGACGAACGCCTTGCGGCCCTCGGCTTTTCGCATCCACCCCCGCGCCGTCAACGGCGTGTCGATGGGGGTCACCTTGCGGTAGTCCACGTGCAAGAACGCGGTGCGGCTGATCGGCCGGCCGACGGCGTGGATGACCATGCCGAACACCGAGTCGAACAGCAACGGCAGCACGCCCCCGTGAACCGCGGAGTTACCGCCCACCGAGAACCGGCTGAACTGCACGGTGAGCTCGACACCCTCGGGGCTCATAGTGACATCCCGGTACGGCGGCATCAGCAGGCTGCCGGCGCCGGGCAGATCCGGCACCCGGTTGGCCGGCCCGACGCCTTCGGGTGCTTCGAAAGGTTCGAGCAGCTTGACGAGTTCCTCGGTGCGGTCGGCGGCCAAGTCCCATGTGTCACCGTCGGGATCGGCGGAGACAGCCAAATCCTGCAGGCGGCGCATCGCGGTCAGGAACCGGCCGAACCCCGGCCCTGGCTGCGCGGGCTCGAAATCGGGGAAGCCGCCATGCTTGTCGTAGTCGGGGTCGATCAGATGCGGATCTTGGCTCACGAACGGGCCGCCAGGACGTCACGGCGCACGATGGTCTGTTCGCGGCCAGGGCCCACCCCGATACACGAAACATACGCTCCTGCAAGCTCTTGCACCCGCAACACGTAGTCGCGTGCTTTGGCGGGCAGATCGTCGAACTCACGGGCCCCGGAGATGTCTTCCCACCAACCTGGCAGTTCCTCGTAGATCGGTTCGGCGCGAGCGATGTCGGACTGGGTCATCGGCATGTCGGTGAGGCGTTTACCGTCCACTCGGTAACCCACGCACACCGGCACGGTCTCCAGGCTGGACAGCACGTCGAGTTTGGTCAGGAAGTAGTCGGTGATTCCGTTGACGCGGGTGGCGTAGCGGGCAATCACCGCGTCGAACCATCCGCAGCGGCGCTGCCGTCCCGTCGTCACACCGACCTCACCGCCCGCCTTCGAAAGGTATTCGCCCTTCTCGTCGAACAACTCGGTCGGGAACGGGCCCGAGCCCACCCGCGTGGTGTACGCCTTGAGGATCCCCAGCACCGTGGTGATGCGGGTGGGGCCGATACCGGATCCGACCGCTGCACCACCAGCCGTCGGATTCGACGACGTCACATAGGGATACGTGCCGTGGTCGACGTCGAGCAGGGTGCCCTGCGAGCCTTCCAGCAGAACCGTCTCGCCGTCTTCCAGCGCGGTGTTGAGCAGGTAGCGGGTGTCGGCGATGCGTTGTTCGAACCCTTCGGCCTGCTCCAGCAGGGTCTCGACCACCTCGTCGGCGTCGACCGCTTTGCGGTTGTAGACCTTCACCAGCACCTGGTTTTTGAACTCCAGTGCGGCTTCGATCTTTTCGGCGAGCAAGACGGGATCGCGGACGTCGGCGACGCGAATTCCGATGCGGGCGATCTTGTCCTGGTAGCACGGGCCGATACCTCGGCCGGTGGTGCCGATCTTCTTGCTGCCCGCATAGCGTTCCACGACCTTGTCGATCGCGACGTGATACGGCATCAGCAGGTGGGCGTCGGCCGAGATGAGTAGCCGTTCGGTGTCGATGCCGCGGTCTTCGAGCCCCTTGAGCTCGGTGAGCAGTACACCCGGGTCGACGACGACGCCGTTTCCGATGACGTTGGTAACGCCGGGCGTGAGGATGCCCGAGGGGATCAAGTGAAGGGCAAAGTTCTCGCCGGTGGGCAGCACGACGGTATGGCCGGCGTTGTTGCCGCCCTGGTAGCGCACCACCCACTGGACACGCCCACCGAGTAGATCGGTGGCTTTTCCTTTGCCCTCGTCGCCCCACTGGGCGCCGATGAGCACGATTGCCGGCATGGCTCGGTCCTCGCAGTTCGCCGCTACTCTTGCATCAACACTTTGCAGCCGGTGAGCTACCTTATCCCAGCCCCATGTGAGGAGCCGCGTTGAGCGCCGCTGACATCGTGGTGTTGTCGTTCGGCGACCGCAGACTGCCCCGCCCGCTGCGTGGTTTGCCCGTCGTCGACAGCCCCGAGGTCGCCTGTCGTCGGATGATCGTCGTGGGGTCGGATGCCGACCTGGCCGGCGTGCTGACCCGGCTACTGCGCACCGACCGGCTCGACGTCGAGGTCGCGCACGTACGACGTCCATGGCAGGTGCGCCGGGCGCTGCACGGCGCCGCCACGCGGGTGCCGTTGATCCGCGACGAAACCGGCACCGTGGTCGTCGGCGCCGCGGAATGGCGCGGCGACCCGGCCGGTAAGCCCCTTCTTGGTGAGGCCGTCGTCGACGACACCGTGCTGTTCGACGGCGAGACCCCCGGGGTCCGCGTCGAACCCACGTCGACGTTGCCGGGGCTGCGCGCGGCGGTACTGCGCAGGGGTCGGTTGCGCTGGGTTACCGGCCGCGCCGCCCAGTTGGGCACGACGGGCGCCACCGTGCTGCGCGACGGGGTGCCGGCCGCCCGCCCGGTCAGGCGTTCGACGTTCTACCGGCACACCGAGGGCTGGTTGCGGGTATGAACCGCACCATCGTGCCGTCGCGTGGCACAACGACCGGCGCGGCCCGCAGTGGCGCGGCCTCTTGCCGGGAGCTGACCGGTTCCAGATGGCCCTCACGCAGGATGGTGTGAAGCGTGGTGGTCAGCTCGCACATCGAGAAGCTGGCGCCGATACACCGTTTGAGACCGCCGCCGAACGGGATCCAGGCATAGGGGTGCGGTCGGCTGCCGATGAACCGCTCGGGCCGGAACTCGTCGGGCTCGGGGTAGGTGCTGGGATCGCGATTCACGACATCGAGCAGCAGCACGATGCGCGTTCCCGGGTCGAGGAGGTAGTCGCCCAGCCGGTAGGGGCCGGTGGTCATCCGGCCGGTGATCGGCGCGGCCGGCCACAGCCGCAACGTTTCGGAGATGGCGGCCTCGGTGTACTCGGTGTCGCCGGACCGGGCTTCTTCGCGCACCCGTGCCAACGTGTCCGGGTGGTGCAGCAGCAGGTCGATCAGCCAAGCCAGGGTCGTCGCGGTGGTTTCGTGACCCGCGAGCATCAAGGTGATGAGGTCGGCTCGAATCTCGTCCTCGGACAGCCGGTCCCCGTCGTCGGTGCGGGCGTGCGCGAGGATGCTGAGAATGTCCGTTCGGTCGGCGGAGCAAGGATCGGAGCGCCGTTCGGCGATCAGCGGCATTACCAGCTCGTCGATCCTGCGGTTGACGTCGGACAGCTTGCCCCACCGGCGCAGCGCTCCCACCCGGCGCAGCGCGTATCGCACCGGTGTCTCCTCGGCCAGCGCCAAGTCGAGCAGCTGCTCGAACGGCTTGCCGAACCGCGCCACCGATTCCGGATCCTGGACCCCGAAGATGACCTGCACGATGACATCCAGGGTGAGTTCACGCGCCGCTTTCAGCATGCGCATCGGCCGCCCGACCGGCCAGGTCGCCATCGCCGACCGCGTCGCCGCCTCGATGATCGGCACGTAGCTGTCCAGCATCTGGCCGTGCAGCGGCGGGGTCAGCAACCGGCGCCTGCGCAGGTGCTCGGGCTCCTCTTGGACGAACATCGATCGTGGGCCGTAGATGGCCGCCGCCGGCCCCACCCCTTCGCCGCCCAGCAGGACGTCGGACTTCTCGGTGAACACCTGCTTGGCCAGCGTCGCATCGCCGACGGCGACCACCTTTCCGAAGCCCAGCACCGGGAGTTCCACCACCGGGCCGCAACGCCGCACCAGCTGGTGCACGAGCTGCTGGCCGCCCACCCCGTATGCCGCGGCGTACACGCCCCCGAACACCGCGCTGAACGGTTTCGGTGCAGGCAGGCTCGGTGGTCGCATACCCGACTGTCTCACAGCGGTAGGTTTCGAGCCGTGACTATCCGTCCGCTGAACCAGTCGGTGCGGCCCAGCCCGGTCTTCCTGGCCATCGTCGCGCTGACGGCGGTCGGCGGCGCACTGGCATGGGCGGCCGCCGACGCGCCGGACGTGCTGGCCTACGTCGGGGTGTTCATCTTCGTCATCGCCGGCTGGGTGGTGACGCTGTGCCTGCACGAGTTCGCCCACGCCTTCACGGCGTGGCGCTTCGGCGACCACGACGTCCCCCTCCGCGGCTACCTGACGCTGAACCCGTTCAAGTACTCCAACCCGCTGCTGTCGATCGGGCTGCCGATCCTGATCATCGCGATCGGCGGCATCGGCCTACCCGGCGGAGCCGTGTGGGTGCGTACGTCGTTCATGACCAACCGCCAGAAGACTCTGGTCAGCCTCGGCGGCCCAGCCGTCAACCTGGCCTTCGCGGTGCTGCTGCTGAGCCTGACCGCGGTCATGCACGACGCGCAGCGCTCGGTGTTCTGGTCCGGCGTGGCGTTCCTGGGCTTCTTGCAGGTCACCGCGTTCGTGCTCAACATGCTGCCGATCCCCGGCCTCGACGGTTACGGCGCCCTGGAACCGCACCTGAGCCCGGAAACCCAGCGGGCCCTGCAACCCGTCAAGCAGTGGGGCTTCTTCATCCTGCTGATCCTGCTGCTGGCCCCCGGGCTCAACCAGTGGTTCTGGGACATCGTGCTGTGGATCTTCGACATCTCCGGCGTGCCTCGACAGCTCGTGGGTACCGGCAACGCGCTGACTCGGTTCTGGTCCGCCTGGCTCTAGATCCTGCGGGGCGGCGAAAGGCCCCGCGCAAGCCGCCGCCTTGAATATATGCGTATTTATGCATATCTTGCTGGCATGGGTGTCGGACATGCGCACGGATCGGTTGATGCCCGCGTATCGCGGATGGTCATCGCGGCGGCGATCCTCACCGCATTCTTCGTGCTGGAGCTCACGACCGCGCTGCTGATCAACTCGATCGCGCTGCTCGCCGACGCCGGCCACATGCTCACCGACCTGGTGGCGATGTTCATGGGCCTGACCGCGGTGCTACTGGCCCGCCGCGGCAGCACCTCTCCCGCCCGCACCTACGGGTGGCACCGCGCCGAGGTGTTCACCGCCGTCGCCAACGCGGTGCTGCTGGTCGGGGTGGCGGCGTTCATCCTCTACGAGGCGGTCGAACGGCTCGGCGACGCGCCCGACGTGCCCGGCGTACCGATGATCGTCGTTGCGCTGGCCGGGTTGGCCGCCAACGCGGTCGTCGTGCTGCTGTTGCGGTCGCACTCCGAGAGCAGCCTGGCCGTCAAGGGCGCCTACATGGAAGTCCTCGCCGACACCGTGGGCAGCGTGGGCGTGCTGATCGCCGGCATCGTCACGGTCACCACGAACTGGCCCTACGCCGACGTGGTGGTCGCCGTCTTCGTTGCGTTGTGGGTGCTGCCGCGGGCGTTCTCGCTGGCCCGCGCCGCCCTGCGAATCCTCTCGGAATCCTCACCGACCCACATCGACGTCGACGAGCTGCGCACCGCGCTGTGCGAGGTCGAGGGCGTCACCGAAGTGCACGACCTGCATGTGTGGACCTTGGTGCCCGGCAAGGACATAGTCACCGCGCACCTGACGAGCACCCGAGACTCCGCGCAGGTACTCGATGACGCGCGTGCGGTGTTGACGGCCCGCGGTTTGGACCACTCAACGGTTCAGGTGGAGCCGCCAGGCGACGCCGCGGACTGCCGGTGTGAGGCCGACTAAGCCAGCCCGAACGCCGAGCGTGCTTCGGGATCGCAGTCGTCGAGCAGGTCAAGACAGCGCTGATACTCGTCGGCCTCGCCGATCGTGTCGGCGGCGCGGGCCAGCGCCGCGACACACCGTAGGAACCCGCGGTTGGGTTCGTGGCTGTAGGGCACCGGCCCGTAGCCCTTCCAGCCATTGCGGCGCAACTGATCCAGCCCGCGGTGGTAGCCGGTGCGGGCGTACGCGTAGGCGGTGACGGCCTGATCATCGGCCAGCGCGGTCTCCGCCAGCGCCGCCCACGCAACCGACGCCGTCGGATGCGCAGCCGCCACGATGGCGGGGTTCTCGGCGTCCGCCAACTCCGCTTCCGCGGCGCTGTCAGCGGGAAGTAGTACCGGATCCGGTCCGAGGAGATCACCCATCCGCGTCATGGCCCCATTGTGCCGTGCGTCGGGCAAAGCAGAGATCCGGCCGGATGATTAAGCTTCCGGCCGTAGCGTCGTAAGGGAGGAATGCAGCACGGATGCCGAACCCATCAGGGCCTGACCAGCCAGATGACGAGGTCGACGAGGCCGCCGTCGACGACGCCGACCGCGTAGATTCCACCGAATCCGGCGACGTCGCGCGCCACGATTCCGACGCCGCCACCGAGGTGCTGCCGCCGCCGGATCCCGATCACGAACCGGCCACCGAGGTGATCTCGCAGGCCGAGGCCAACACCGAGCAGGCCCCGGTGAGCCAACCGGGCGAGCGCCGGTTCACCGCGCCGTCGGGTTTCGACGCCGGCTCTACCCAGCAGATCGACACCCCGCACGATCCAGCCACCGAGGTGTTCTCGCCGCCGCCGGGTGCGCCACCACCGCAGAAACCCGTTGCACCGCAGGTGATTCCGCCTCGCGGCGAGGAGCCCAAGGCGCCGCCGCAGAACCGTCGCAGCTGGGGCTGGGTGATCGCGGTGGTCCTGGTGATCGCGGCGCTGGTAGCCGTCGCGATCCTCGGCACGGTGTTGCTGACGCGCGGTTCGGAGTCGAAGGTGTCGCAGCAGGACCAGGTGCGCTCGACGATCCAGAACTTCGACATCGCGATCCAGAACGGCGATCTGGCCACCCTGCGCAGCATCACCTGCGGCGCCACCCGCGACAGCTACGTCAAGTACAACGACCAGGCGTGGGCCGAGACCCACGCCCGCGTCGCGGCGGCCAAGCAGTACCCGGTGGTGGCCAGCATCGACGAGGTGGTGGTCAACGGCGACCACGCCGAGGCCAACGTCACCACGTTCATGGCGTTCGCCCCGCAGACCCGCTCGACCCGCAGTTTCGACCTGCAGTTCCGCGACGACCAGTGGAAGATCTGCCAGGCGCCGCAAGCGTGATTCGGCGCGCTCATGGACGCTGAGCGGGCGTAGGCGCGCCCAAATCACATGGTGAGGACCACGCGGTAGCGTGCGCGGCCGGCCGCCATCGCGGCGTACGCATCGGCGGCCTCGGCCAGCGGCCGCTCCTCGATCCAGGCCCGCACCCCCGTCTGTACGGCGAAGCGCATGGTCTCCTCCACATCGCGCGACGTGCCCGAAGGGTGCCCGGTCACGCGACGCCCGGCCATGATCAACTCCCCCGGGGTGATCGGCAACGGATCGGGTGACACGCCGACGACCACCAGATCGCCCTCGGGGCCGAGACCGCCGACGGCCTGGCCGATCGCCGCCGAGTTCGCTGCGGTCGCCAACACCACGGACGCGCCACCGAGCGCCTGAAGCGCCGCCGCGACGTCCTCGGCGGTGGAATCGACGTAGTGGTGTGCACCGAGGGTGCGCGCGTCGTCGGCTTTGTCGGCACCGCGGGCGACCGCGACCGTTTCGAAGCCCATCGCCCTGGCCCACTGCACCCCGAGATGTCCGAGCCCGCCGACGCCGACCACGGCGACGAGGTCGCCGGGCCGGGCCGCGGTGCGTCGCAGCGCGTTGAAGGTGGTGACGCCGGCGCAGCCCATCGGGCCTGCCTCGGCGAAGGACAACTCATCCGGGATGCGCGCCAACGCGGTCACCGGTACGACGGCCGACTCGGCATAGCCGCCCGGATAGTGCCAGCTCGGCACCTGCATCCGCACGCACTGCAGGAACTGACCTTTGCGGCACGGCACGCATCTGTTGCAGTTGCCGCCGAACCAGCCGACCACGACCCGGTCACCGACCGCGAATGTGTCGACGCCGTCGCCGAGTTCGGCGATCGTGCCGCTGAGTTCGTGCCCCGGCGTGACCGGCCATGTCATCCCCGGGAACCCGCCGTTGACGATGCCGTGGTCGGTGCCGCACACCCCGCACGCCGCGACGGCGATGCGCACGTGGTCGCGCGGCGGTGACGTCGTCTCGACGTCGCTGAGCACCAGGGGCGCACCGGCGGATTCCACAAGGACGGCTCTGTGCGTCGGCATATTCGAAGATTAGTGGCGCCGACGCGCCGGCGCCCGCCGACGACGTTTTCCTGGATCGGCGCGAGCGACGGTATCTTGGGGCGTTGTGACCACCACGGCTTTTTTGGCGGCGAGTGACCAGCTGGCGCTCATGCCGGACTTTCTGGACCCGATGACGCTGCTCGGGTACTTCGGTACCTGGGCGCTGGTGGGCCTGTTGGTCGTGATCTTCGTCGAGTCGGGGGTGCTGTTCCCGATCCTGCCGGGGGACTCGCTGCTGTTTGTGGCCGGAATGCTGGCCGCGGGCACGGCGGCGCTGGCCGAAGAGGGCGGCCAAACCATCAACTTCCAGCTGTGGCAGCTGCTGGTGTTCATTCCGATCGCCGCGATCCTCGGCGGTCAGGCCGGTTACTGGATCGGCCGCAACATCGGCACGGCGATGTTCAAGCCCGACGCCCGGTTCCTCAAGCAGAGGTACCTCGACGAGGCGCACGAGTTCTTCGTGCAGCGCGGCCCGTTCGCGATCGTGATCGCCCGGTTCGTGCCGATTGTGCGGACGCTCGCGCCGTTGACCGCGGGCGCGGCCCGGATGAGCTATCCGGTGTTCGCGCTGTACAACATCGTCGGCGCCGTCGTGTGGGGCGTGGGATTGACGCTGCTCGGCTACTGGCTGGGCCAGTTCGAGTTCATCCAGAACCTGCTCGAGCCGATCGTCATCGCGATCGTGGTGGTGTCGGTGATGCCGATGCTGCTGGAGTGGCTCAAACGTCGTCGCGCCGCCAAGCGCGCCGGCGGGACCGCGCAGCCGGCCACCGAGCAGCCGTCCTAGACCGCTTGGTCGGCGAGCACGGCGAACAATTTCTTCAGCCCGGTCAGCCGAGTCCGCGGGCAGAAAGTGATCGCAGTAGGGCATTGCGGCGGCCATCGAACCGGCCAGCGGGCGGAAGTCGGGATGTGCGGCGCGGGGGTTGAGCCACACCAGCGTCTGCGCGCGCCGACGCACCCGCGCCAGCGCCCGATCCAGAATCTCCGGCGGATCGCTGTCCCATCCGTCGGAGGCGATGATCACCACCGCGCCGCGTAGCGCGTTGCCGTGCGGCGCCGACAGTAGTTCCCCCACGCAGTGCCCGACGCGTGTTCCGCCGTATCGGTCCGTGACCTTGGCGTTGGCCCTGGCCAGCGCGACCTCCGCGGAACGGTGGGAAAGTGCCGCGGTGAGCCGGGTCAGCGATGTGGAGAACGCGAACACCTCGGGCCGGATCCCGCTGTGCCGCAACGCCGCAGCGCGCATCAGGTGCAGATAGATGGTGGCGTAGGGCTGCATCGAGCGGCTGACGTCGCACAGCAGCACGACGCGACGCGGGTGCGCACGGGCCCGGGTTCGCGCGACCCGCATCGTCTCCCAGCCCGTCTCGCGCGACTGCTTCATGGTCGCCCGCAGGTCGATGCGTTTACCGGTCCGATGCGGCTCGCGACGCATGGTGCGGCGCTGCGGCCAGCGCACTACGGACTGTTCCAGCCACCGGCCCAGCAGCCGAAGCTCGTCGGGGTCGAAGCTGCCGAACGGTTCGTCGGCGCAGGCCACGATCCGGCTGGGCAGGGTGTCGGGGATGCCGAGATCGCCGTCGTGCGGGTCGGTCGCTGTCACCGATGCGGGCCGGGTGCTCCACGGCAGCCCGCCTTCAGCGACGACGTCCGCGCGGCCGGGCACGCCCACTTCGGTGGCGACGGTGGTGCCGAGGCTGCGTTTGAGCCCGGGCGGGTCCACGCCGAGTACGGCGTCGGCGAACACCCTGTCGAACACCGCGTCGAACGGCGCGATGTGCTCGACCCGGTTCACCAGGGTCAGCCGCGCCGCCCAGTACAGCTGCGTTCGGGTGGCGGGCCATCGGTGTTGCAGCACCTCGACGAATCCTGTCGGTCCGCTGGCGGAGACCGCCACACCACCGTTGTGTAACCGATCCACCAGCGCGACGGCGAAGGCGGCGATATCGACGCCGCGCAGCAGATACGGTGTCGTCATCGTTACCCGCGCCGGGCCTTTCGCACGAGCATCAACACGACAACCGCGGCCAGGACGGCACCCAGCACCGCAGGCGCGTATTTCTTCAACGCTCCGCCACCGGCGAGTTCCAGCAGGTCGATGGCTTCCGATTGCGGCTTGGCGGCAGCGGGTTGGGGCAGCGGGGTCACCGGTGCAACGCCGTCGTGTTCGGGTGCGGGCAGCGCGGCCGCCCGGTCGGCGGCCAGCTTCTCCTCGAGCGCCTCGACGAACTGGCCGAGCAGCTTTTCCGAAACCTGTTGCAGCATGCTGCTTCCGAACTGGGCCAGCTTGCCGACCACCTTCAGATCGGTGTCGACGTTGACCCGGGTGTGGTCGCCTTCGGCGTGCAACTGAGCGATGACGGTCGCGGCGGCGTTTCCGGTGCCGCGGGCCTCCTTACCCTTGGCGTCGATGACCGCGCGGTGCTCCTCGGCGTTCTGTTCGACGAAGTGCACCTTGCCGCTGAACTCACTGGTCACCGGACCGACCTTCACCTTGACCTTGCCGAGCACGTCGTCGCCGTCGCGGCCGGTCATCTGGGCTCCCGGCATGAGCGGGATGACCTGTTCGAGATCATTCAGCAGCTCCCAAGTATCTTCGACCGGGACACTGACGGTGAACTCGTTGGCGATTTTCATCAAGCTTTCCTCTCAGTTTTCAGCGGTACTCGGCGAACGCATCGTTGATCGCCGCGTAATCGTCGGGGGTTTTGGCCAGTGCACCCAAACTGGCCAGACCTCGTTCACTGTCAGCACCGACCAGGTCGGTCACCCCGAGCGCGACGAGCGCGGCGACCCAGTCGATAGTTTCCGCAACGCCTGGTGGCTTATCGAGGTCGAGACTCCTTGTCGCGCCGACGAACTGGGCGGCGTGCTCGATCAGCGGGGCGCTTGCGCCGGGCACGGTGCGGCGCAAGATGTCCGCTGCGCGCACCGGGTCCGGGTAGTCGATCCAGTGGTACAGGCACCGCCGCCGCAGCGCGTCGTGCAGATCACGGCTGCGGTTCGAGGTGAGCACGACGATCGGTGGCCGGTCGGCGACAAAGGTGCCCAGTTCCGGCACGGTGACGGCGGCTTCGCCGAGGAACTCCAGCAGCAGCGCCTCGAATTCGTCGTCGGCTCGGTCGATCTCGTCGATCAGCAGGATCGGCGCGCCGGGTCCGCGGTACCGGACGCACTGCAGGATCGGCCGGTCGACCAAATACGCCTCGGTGTACAGATCGGATTCGTCGATCCCGTCGCCGCGGGCTTCGGCCAACCGGATCGACAGCAGCTGACGTTGATAGTTCCAGTCGTAGAGCGCCTCGGCGGCGGTCAGCCCCTCGTAGCACTGCAGCCGCAGCAGTGGTGAACCCGAAACCGCGGCAAGGACTTTGGCCGCAGTCGTCTTGCCGACCCCGGGTTCGCCCTCCAGCAGCAGCGGACGTCCCAGCGTGACCGCCAGATAGATCGCCGACGCAGTACCGGTGTCCAGCAGGTAGTCGTGGGAGTCGAAGCGACGGATGACGTCGTCGACATCGGCGAACAGTGCCGATGATCGGGTCATCGCGCCACCGATGCGAGCAGGCGTTCGTAGTCGTCCCAGGTGTCGACGTCCAGCGGTATCGACTCGTCGATGTCGACGTGCCGCACGTCGTACCGATCGGACTCGATCATCCGCCACACACCCTTGTCACCGTGCAATTCGGCGAGATCGCCAAACACTTTGCGGCTCAACCAGAACGGATGGCCGATGCCGTCAGCATACCGGCACACCGCGATCGGGGCCCGCCGGCCCGCCGCGATGAGTTCGGTGACCGTCTCACGTGCCACGCCCGGCTGGTCGCCTAGCATCAGCACGATGCCCTCGGCGCGCGGGTCCACCCACGGCAACGCGGTGCGCAGCGACGAGGAACAACCCGATGCGGCGTCGTCGGCGATCACGATGTCGATGCCGTCGAGGAACACCGCCTTGCGCACCGCATCCGCCGCGCCGCCGAGGGTGACGATGAGCTGGTCGAACGGACAACTTCTGGCGACCGCGAGGGTGGCGCCCAGCAGGGTGGTGTCACCGAGTTTCAACAGCTGCTTAGGCGTACCACCCAACCGGCGAGATGACCCCGCCGCCAGCACAATTCCCGTCACCGGTGACCGTGGCATGCTTCCTCTCTCGGCGTCTCGGGTGTGCTCGCCGCGGCGCGGGCGGCGGTCAGGCCGTCGACGCGGATGCCCCGGATGACCTCGGCCAGGATGGACACCGCGATCTCCGCCGGTGTCTTCGCGCCGATCGGCAGGCCCACCGGGGTGTGTACACGTTGCCGCTGCGCATCGGTCAGGTCGAGTTCGTCGAGGATCGCCTGGCCGCGGACCCTGCTGGCCACCAACCCGACGTATCCCGCGCCGGCATCGAGCGCCGCGCGGATCATCTCGGCCTCCGGTCCCCCGTGGGTGGCGATGACGACCGCGGTGGCGCGGCCGAAATCGCCGTCGTCGCGTGCGACGTCGTAGCCCAGGACCGTGCACATCTGGGCCAGCGCATCGGCGATCGGGGTGGCGCCGCAGATCCGGACCAGGGGTGGGGGCACCTGGGGCGCCAGGAAGATCTCCAGCGCCCCGCCCGACAGACACGGGTTGACGACGACACACGCGCCGGGCGCGTCCGGATAGTGCACGTCGCCGTCGGGCAGCACCCGCAGCAGCACGCTCTCCCCGGCCTGCAACGCGCCCAGCGCGGCCTTGCGTACCGAGTTCTGCGCGCAGTGCCCGCCGACGAACCCCTCAATCGTGCCGTCCGATAACAGGATCGCCTCATCGCCCGCGTGTGCCGACGCGGGTTGTTGGGCACGTACCACGGTGGCGTGCACGAACGGTGTGCGTGCGCGCCGCAATTGGGTGACGCGTTCGGTGATCGTCATGTCAGCTCCTAGATCGGCGGTTGCGCCCGGCCCTGCATCGCCTCCCACACCCGCGACGGGGTCAGCGGCATGTCGGCGTGGCGAACACCGAACGGCGCCAACGCATCCAGCACGGCGTTGACGACCGCGGGTGGTGAGCCGACGGTGGCCGACTCGCCGACTCCTTTCGCGCCAATCGGGTGGTGCGGCGATGGCGTCACGGTGTGGCCGGTCTCCAGGTTGGGAACCTCGACGGCGGTCGGGATCAGGTAGTCCATCAGCGATCCGCCCAGGCAGTTGCCCTCCTCGTCGAAGGCGATCATCTCCATCAGCGCCATGCCGATCCCGTCGACGATGCCGCCGTGCACCTGCCCCTCGATGATCATCGGGTTGATGCGGGTGCCGCAATCGTCGACGGCGAGGAACCGGCGCACCTTGACCACCGCGGTGCCGGGGTCGATGTCGACGACGCAGAAGTACGCGCCGTACGGATAGGTGAGGTTCTCGGGGTTGTAACAGATCGACGCGTCCAGGCCGCCTTCGAGACCCTCGGGCAGGTCGCCTGCGCCGTGGGCCCGCATCGCGATGTCGGCGATGGTGACCGAGGCCGACGGGTCTCCTTTGACCCGGAAGGTGCCCTTGTCCCACTCCAGGTCGGCGACGCTGGCCTCGAGCATTCCCGCGGCGATGATCTTGGCCTTGTCGCGGACCTTGCGTGCCACCAGGGCGGCCGCCGCACCCGACACCGGGGTGGAGCGGCTGCCGTAGGTGCCGAGCCCGAACGGGGTCTGGTCGGTGTCGCCGTGCACCACGTCGATGTCGTCGGGCGGGATGCCCAGTTCCTCGGCGACGATCTGGGCGAACGTCGTCTCGTGGCCTTGGCCCTGGGTCTGAACCGACAGCCGCACAACGGCTTTGCCGGTGGGATGCACCCGCAGCTCGCAGCCGTCGGCCATGCCGAGGCCGAGGATGTCCATGTCCTTGCGCGGGCCTGCGCCCACGGCCTCGGTGAAGAACGACATGCCGATGCCCATCAGCTCGCCGCGCTCGCGCTTCTCCTTCTGTTCGGCGCGCAACCCGTCGTAGTCGACCATCTCCATGGCCAGCCGCATCGTGGTCTCGTAGTCGCCGGAGTCGTAGACCCAGCCGGTCTTGGACTTGTACGGGAACTGTTCGGGTTTGAGCAGGTTCGCCAGCCGCAGCTGCGCGGGATCCATCTTCAGCTCGTAGGCCAAACAGTCCACCAACCGCTCGACGAGGTAGACCGCCTCGGTGATGCGGAACGAACAGGCATAGGCCACCCCGCCGGGCGCCTTGTTCGTGTACACCGCGGTCATATGGCAGTACGCGGCCTCGATGTCGTAGCTGCCGGTGAACACTCCGAAGAACCCGGCCGGATACTTCACCGGGGCCGCGGTGCCGTTGAACGCGCCGTGGTCGGCCAGCACGTTGGACCGGATCGCCAGAATCTTGCCGTCGTTGGTGGCGGCGATCTCGCCGAGCATGATGTAGTCGCGGGCGAACCCGGTGGACGTCAGGTTCTCGCTGCGGTCCTCCATCCACTTGACCGGCTTGCCCAACAGCAGCGAGCCGACGATCGCGCACACGTAACCCGGGTAGATCGGCACCTTGTTGCCGAACCCGCCGCCGATGTCGGGGGCGATGACTCGGATCTTGTGCTCGGGCAGCCCGGCGACCAACGCGTACAGCGTGCGGTGCGCGTGCGGCGCCTGGGTGGTCGACCACAGGGTCAGCTTGCCGCTGACCGGGTCCAGATCGGCGACGGCGCCGCAGGTTTCCATCGGCGCCGGATGCACACGGGGATAGACGATTTCCTGTTTGACGACGACGTCGGCCTTGGCGAACGCGGCTTCGGTCGCGGCGGCATCGCCGGTTTCCCAGTCAAAGCAGTGGTTGTCGGTCTTGCCCTCCAGATCCGTGCGGATCACCGGGGCGTCGGGCTCGAGGGCACGGCGGGCGTCGATCACGGGGTCGACGGGGTCGTAGTCGACGTCGATGAGCTCGAGCGCGTCGCGCGCCGAGTAGTGGTCCTCGGCGACTACGAAGGCCACCTCCTGACCCTGGAAGCGCACCTTGTCGGTGGCCAGCACGGCCTGCACATCGTTGGACAGCGTCGGCATCCACGCCAACCCCTTGGCGGCCAGATCTGCGCCGGTGACCACGGCCTTGACCTTCGGATGTGCTTGTGCCGCAGTGGTATCGATGCCGACAATGCGGGCGTGCGCATACGGTGAGCGCAGGATCGCCAGGTGCAGCATCCCCGGCAGGGCCACGTCGTCGACGTAGTTGCCGCGGCCCCTGATGAACCGGGGATCCTCCTTGCGCAGCATCCGGCCGTGTCCGCACGGCTTCTGGTCGTTGTCGACGGCGTCGCCGGGCAACCCTTCCGGGCGTACTTCGGTGGTGGTCATGCGTTCGCCGCCTCTTCTGTCGCGCCGGCTTTGGCGGCCCACTGGATGGACCGCACGATCGTCGTGTAGCCGGTGCAGCGACAGATCTGCCCGGAGATGGCTTCCCGGATGGTGTCCTCGTCGGGGTCGGGATCCTTGTCCAGCAGGGCGCGCGCGGTGATCATCATCCCGGGAGTGCAGAAGCCGCACTGCAGCCCGTGGCACTGCATGAAGCCTTCCTGCACGGGATCGAGTTGGCCGTCGACCTCCAGGCCCTCCACGGTGCGGATGGCGCGCCCGCTGGCCATCGCAGCGAGCACCGTGCACGACTTGACCGGCTCGCCGTCCATCTCGACCACACAGGTGCCGCAGTTGCTGGTATCGCAACCCCAATGGGTTCCGGTGAGCCGCAGCTGGTCTCGCAGGAAGTGCACGAGCAGCGTGCGGGGCTCAACCTCGGCGGCCACCGGTTCGCCGTTGACGGTCATGTTCACTTGCATTCTCAGACCCCTTCGGCCTCAGTTGTTTCGCGCCCGCGCCACCGCGGTGCGCAACGTTCGGATGATGAGCTCGGAGGCGAGGTGGCGCTTGTACTCCGCGCTGCCGCGCATATCGCTGACCGGGTTGCACGCCTGCGCGGCGTCGCGGCCCGCCTCGGCGAACGTCTCCTCGGTGGCCGGCCGCCCGGCCAGGCCCGCACCGACGGTGGCCAGCGCGGCCGGGTCGGTGTTGACCGCGGTCAGCCCGAGCCGAGCCGTGGCCAGCGTGTCACCGTCCAGCGTCACCGTGGCGCCGGCCGCAGCGACCGCCCAGTCCCCGACGCGACGCTCGACCTTCGCGTAGGCGCTGGAGCTGTGCCGGCGCAGCGGGATACGGACCTCGGTGAGCAGTTCGTTGTGGGCCAGCGCGGTCTCGTACGGCCCGGCCAGAAAGTCGTCGATCGGGATCTCGCGCTCTCCCGACGGGCCGCGTGCCACGCACACCGCGTCGAGCACGGTGCACACGGTCGTCAGATCCTCGGCGGGATCGGCCTGGCACAGGGAGCCGCCGACGGTGCCGCGGTTGCGGACCACCGGGTCGGCGATCACCTTCTCGGCGTCCCGGAAGATCGGGCACACCGCGGCGAGCGCGTCGGACTCCAGGGCCTGTCGGTGCCGCGTCATCGCGCCGATGCGCACCCGGCTCGGTTCCACCTCGATGTAGCCCAGCTCGCCCACCAGGTCGTTGATGTCGACGAGGTACTCGGGGTTGGCGATGCGCAGCTTCATCATCGGCAACAGGCTGTGGCCGCCCGCGACGACCATCGCCCCGTCTCCGAGGCGGTCCAGGAGCCCGACGGCGTGACTGACGCTGGTGGCGCGTTCGTATTCGAATGGTCCGGGGACCTGCATGTGATCGTCCTCACAGATTTGGGCTGGGCCCCCAGTGTGGGTGCCGTTGACCAGGGCGTCAACCGCGAGTTAAGCGATCGCTTAACTGGCCCGTCGACTTCGGTCCGGTCCGGCGACTACCGACGTAGTCTCACGTCGTGACCCCGGCTCAGCTTCGTGCGTTCTCGGCCGTCGTGCGGTTGGGTTCGGTGCACGCGGCCGCCGAGGAACTCGGCGTATCCGACGCCGGGATCTCCATGCACGTCGCGCAGTTGCGCAAGGAACTCGACGACCCGTTGTTCACCCGGACGTCTGCGGGTCTGGCGTTCACCCCCGGCGGTCTGCGGCTGGCCAGCCGGGCCGTGGAGATCCTCGGCCTGCAGCAGCAGACGGCGATCGAGGTCACCGAGGCCGCCCACGGTCGGCGGCTGCTGCGCGTCGCGGCGTCCAGCGCGTTCGCCGAACACGCGGCGCCTGGCCTCATCGAGCTGTTCTCGGCGCGCGCCAAGGACCTCTCGGTGGAGCTGAGCGTGCACCCGACGAGCCGGTTCCGGGAACTGATCGCCTCCCGGGCCGTGGACATTGCCCTGGGCCGTATCGCCGACGACGTCGGCGGCCTCGACGACGGGTCGATCGTCCTGCGGCCGTTCCTCAACTACCAGATCCTGACGGTGACAGCGCCCAACAACCCGTTGGCGGCGTTCGCCGATGTGCCGCCACCCCTTTCGGCGCTGCACGAACAACAGTGGATGCTCGGCCCGTCGGCGGGCAGCGTCGACGGTGAGATCGCCTTGATGCTCGAGGATCTGGCGATTCCGGAAGGACAACAGCGGATCTTCCAAAGTGACGCCGCCGCATTGGAGGAGGTCGAGCATGTCGGCGGTGTCAGCCTGGCGATCGGTTTCGCCGTGGGTAAGGACCTGGCCGCGGGCCGGCTCGTGCACGTCAAGGGTCCGCGGCTGCAGCGGCCAGGCGAGTGGTGCGCGATGACATTGTCACCCGCAGCCCGCCAGCCCGCCGCCTCCGAGTTGCTCCGGTTCATCACCACACCGCGGTGCACCCAGGCGATGCTGCGGGGCGCCGGTGTGAGCGTGCGGCGGTTTCGGCCCAAGATCCACGTCACGCTCTGGAGCTAGCGGGCCGCCTCCAACGCGCGGATCAGGCTGGCGGCGTCCCACGGGCCCTTATGCCGCCTGCCGTTGACGAAGAACGTCGGGGTCGCGTTGAGGTCCATCTCCTCGGCATCCTGCGCGTCGTCGGTCACCCGGTGCAGCACCTTCGACGGATGCACACGCACATCCTGGTCGAACTGCTCGATGTCGCAGCCCGCGGCCACCGCGTAGCGGTACATATCCGACCACTCCAGATCGTCCTGGTGTCCGAATAGCTCGTGGCCCATCTCCCAGAACCTGTCCTGGAGCGCGGCGGCCTCGCTGGCCCGCGCGGCGTCGAAGGCCCGCGGATGCGCCCGTTCCAGCGGCAGGTGGCGCCACACGTAGCACAGCTGGTCACCGAAATGGGCGAGCACCTCGTCGATGGCGCCCGTGGTGCGGCTGCAGAACGGGCATTCGAAGTCGCCGTATTCGACCAGGCTCAGTGGGGCGTCGGGGTTGCCGCGGATGTGGTCGCGCTCGGAGTCGATCGGTCGAATCATCTTGACCCCGATAGGTTCTGGTGGGCTGAGCCAGTCGGTGATCCGGAATATCGCCCAGCCGAGTGCGAACGCCAGCAGCGAGGCGGCCAGCACACCGATGCGGGCCTGATCCTGGCGGTCGGGGTCGGCGATCGCGATGTCGACGATGAAAAGCGAGATGGTGAATCCGATTCCGGACAGCGCGGCACCGCCCGCCAGCCGCTTGACGGTCAGCCCGGGCGCCAACTGCCCGTAGCGGCTGCGCTGCGTGAACCAGGTCGCGGCGGTGATGCCGATGAACTTGCCGAGCACCAGGCCAGCGATGATGCCCCAGGTCAACGACGACCGGAACGCCACGGCAAGGCTTTCGGCGTCCAGGTGCACTCCGGCATTGACCAACGCGAACAGTGGCAGCACGAAATACGACACATACGGCCCGAAGTCGGTCTGCAGTCGCTCGTTGATCGAGATCGACTCGCGCAGCCGGCGCGCCGCAGTGCGCGCGTAGCGCGAGTTCGGCGACTGCCGGAACGCCCGGATCACCTCGATCGCCTGTTCGACGCTCTGGCGTTCGGGGGTGAAGACCGGGATCAGCAGCGCGAGGGCGACACCGGCCAGCGTCGGATGGATGCCCGCGGCGGCCAACGCCACCCACAGCGCGAACCCCAGCACCGCATATGCCGGTCCGCGGGCCTTGGGCAGAAACCGCACCAGCGCGATCGCCACGATCAGCGCCATCGCCGCAACCAGCGGCGCCACCTCGATGGCGTCGGAGTAGAACACCGCGATGACGATCAGCGCGCCGACGTCGTCGACCACCGCCAGTGTCAACAGGAAGATCCGTAGCCGCCCAGGGCATTTGGGTTTGATGATGGCCAGCGCACCGACCAAGAACGCGGTATCGGTGGAGATCACCACACCCCACGCGTGCGCGTTCTCTCCCGATGAGTTGATCAGGACGAAGATGAGCGCGGGCAGCACCAGCCCGGCGATCGCGGCGGCGACGGGCACTGCCGCCCGCGAGCGGTCGGTGAGCTCGCCGATTGTGAACTCGCGGGTGACCTCGAGGCCGACGATGAAGAAGAAGAACGTCATCAGGCCGTCGTTGACCAGATGCTTGACGGTCAGCTCGTAGCTGCTGGTCCCGAACGTGAACCCGATGTGGGTATCCAAGAAGGCCCAATAGCTCTGGTCCCACGGTGAATTCGCCCAGAGGATGGCGATGAGCGTGAAGGTAAGCAGCAGCGCCGCCGCGCTGTTCTCACCGGTGTGCGACGCCCTGCCGTCGCGACTGAACCGTGCGGGCAGCAGGCGGATGATCCGCGGCGCGGATGCGGCGGTCACGTTTGGGAGGCGGCGTGCGCGGCTTCCATCAACATCCAGCCGGCCAGCTGTACCGATAGGTCACGTTCGGCCACCTCGGAGGCGTTGACGGCACCGGCCACGAACTGCGCTTCTTCGCTTGCGACCGTGGGTATTTCGGCGACGCGGTCCCAGAACGCGGGGAACAGCGGCAGACCGTCGACGGTTTGGCGGTTGTCCCAGGCGGCCTGCGCGGAGTCCAGCACCAGTGAGCGGGCGGTGTCGCGCGCCGCGGCGTCCTGCGGGTCATCTTGCGGCAGCATGGTGACGACCAACGCGAGGTAGCGAGCCAAAATTCCGTTGAACAGCCCGCCGTCGCCGCCGCCTGCTCCGCGGATCACCCCGCCCGGTGCCATGTGGTCCTTGACGGCGTTGACGAGCCGATGCACCCGCCGGGCGTGGTCGGGGTCCTCGGTGCGCACGGCGAGCTCGGTTTCCAAACCGAGCACGACGCCCTGGCAGTAGGTGTACTGGGCGCGCACCAGCGAGCCGGCCTTGATGCCGTCGAACACCAGATGAGTTTCCGGGTCGATCAGGGTCTCGTCGAGCCAGTCGGCCATCTGCTGTGCGCGCCGCAGCCGGTCATCGTAGCGGGCGAGGAAAATGGCGGCCGGCCCGTTGGCGGGAGCGTTGAAGAACTGGTCCTGTTTGCGCCACGGGATGCCACCGCCGTCTTCGGGCACCCACGCGTTGACGAACTGTTCGGCCAGCCTCTTCAGCGCCTTGGGGTATTCGACGCCGGCCAGCCGCCCGGCGCGCTCCAGCGCCAGCGCCAGCCAGGCCATGTCGTCGTAGTAGTCGTTGACCCAGCCGGTGTTGCGCAGCCAGTGGGCGCGGATCTGGTTGCGGATCGCCTTCTCCCGCTCGGGCGAAGGGTCGCGGACCTGCGCGTCGACCAGGTTGTCGAGCAGGTGGGCCTGCCACCAGTAGTGCCAGGTGCCGAACCATCGGTGGTTGCGCGCCGGGGGCCAGGCGACCACGCCGAGTTGTGTGCCGGGCAGCCCCCACAGCTTTCTCAGGTGTCGTTTCTCGATCGCGGCTTCGGCGCTGGCTGCGCGGTTGGCCCATACCTGATCCATGTGTTGATCCTGCCCTACCAGGCCGTCGAAATGTCCCCGTGTTGGGTGATCCAGGTATGCATCGCGATACCCGCGGCGACGGCGGCGTTGATGCTGCGGGTGGATCCGAACTGCGCGATCGACAAGGTGAGGGCCGCGCCGGTCTTGGCGTCGTCGGTGATGCCGGGGCCCTCCTGACCGAAGATCATCAAGCACTGCCGCGGCAGCACGGTGTGTTCGATGCGCGCGGCGCCCGGCACGTTGTCGACGGCGACGACGGTCAACCCGGCATCGGCGGCGAACGCCAGCAGCGCCGCGGTGGTGTCGTGGTGGCGCAACCGCTGATAGCGGTCGGTTACCATGGCGCCGCGCCGGTTCCAACGCCGCCGCCCGACGATGTGCACGGTGTCGACGGCGAACGCGTTCGCGGTGCGCACCACGGCGCCGATGTTGGCGTCGTTGCCGAAGTTCTCGATCGCGATGTGCAGCGGGTGCCGTCTGGTGTCGATGTCGGCGACGATCGCTTCACGTGTCCAATAGCGATAAGCGTCAACGACATTGCGGGTGTCGCCGTCACGCAGCAGCGCGGGGTCGTAGCGCGGGTCGTCGGGCTGCGGGCCCTGCCACGGTCCGACGCCGGGGCGCTGCCCCCATTCGGTAGGGCCAGGCTCATCCATCGGCGATCCACAGCCCGGCGTGGGTGCCGATCACCGAAACGGTGCTGTACAACAGGGCCTGGTTGATTTCGCCCTGCGAACACAGCGACACCCGCACCTGCACCGCGTCGCGCGACGCGTCGGGCAGCACCAGGACCGAGGCGCCGTAGACGTCGCAGGCGTGGCTCAGTCCCGGCACGGGCAGCGTCGGTGACACCACGATCATCGTCGGGCCACCTCGGCGCAGCGAGGCTTCGCGGTATTGCTCTGCCAGGCCGCTGATCTCGAGCCCGAGCAGCATGTAGCCCCCGCCTTGGAACGCGTCGGGGTCGCCGAGCGCGTTCGGGCCCAGCATCGCCCCGTCGGCACGGAACGCGTCGAGGCTCGTGGTCTGGATCGACAGGCCGGTCTCGTTGTCCGTCGTCGGCGGCAACCCGACCGGGAACGCCGCCGGATGAGCCGTCGTCGTACCGGCGATCCGGTCCTGCGGCGAGTACACGTACACCCCGCGCACCTGCACCAGGTCGCGGTGCGGGCCCAGGCACACCGTGCCCGACATCCGGTCCGGCGTGGATTCAGAAACCGGTTGCAGCGCAAGGTTTGTGACGTCACGGCAGCCGCCGATGGCGTTGGCCTCGATCGGGTGGGCCAGCGCACCGTAGAGGCCGAACCTGATGTCCTCGGGCTTGGCGTGCGGGGCGTCGGGCTGTGCGGGTGCGGCGTCGACGTCGATCAGCACGTGGTCGCCCTCGACGCGCAGGTTCGACACCGACATGTTCCAGCCCAGCACCGCGAGCGATTCGCCGACGGCGGCGGTCTGCGCGGCGTAGGGAGATTCGAGCCGGTCGTCGGTGGAACACGCCGGGGCCGCGACGACGACAACCGCGGCCAGCGTCGCGATCAGCGCGCGCACGTATGTCCGGATCTAGGTTCTGTTCCGGCCACGGCCAACAACTTTCGTCATGGCCCGCACCAGCCTGCGCGGTATGAGGCGCCCTCCAGTGGTGAGCACCTTGTACTGCAGCCCGGGAACGATCACGACAGCGTTCTTCTTGGTGTCCTTGCGCACGTGGGCCATCGTCTCGCGCACCACGTCGTCGACCTGCAGCCACAGAATCGAGGGGGTGCCGCTCATCTCGATGCCCGCGCGCTGGTGGAACTCGGTGCGGATGAATCCCGGGCACAGCGCATAGACACCGACGCCGGTGCCGCCCAGCCCGTTGGCCAGCCCCTCGGAGAACGCGACCACCCAGGCCTTCGACGCCGAGTACGTCGAACCGCGCCCGGGCAGCAACCCGGCGACGCTGGCGACGTTGATCACGGTGCCGTCGTGGGCGGCCAGCATCGGGGGCAAGGCGGCGTGGGTGAGCTGCATGACCGCGGTGACGTTGACGTCGAGCTGGGACTGCAGCAGCGCGTAGTCGGCGGTCCAGAACTCGCCGGAGGTGCCGAACCCGGCGTTGTTGACCAGGACCTGCACCCCGGCGGTCAGCCGGTCGGCGACCTTGGCCCGGTCGGTGGCTTCGGCGAGATCGGCGACGATCACTTCGACGTCCGCGCCGCCTTCGCTGCGCAGTTCGGCGGCCAGGCGTTCGAGACGCTCGGCGTCCCTGGCGACCAGCACCAGGTCGTAGCCGTCGAGGGCGTACCGGCGCGCGAACCCCTCACCAAGGCCGGCCGTCGGTCCGGTGATCAGCGCGACAGGGCGTGACATGCCTAAGAGGGTACTTACCGCTGGTAGTGCGGTGACTGCCGTCCATTACGCGCCTGCGGCGGGCGGCGGACGCCTTCGGGCGGAGCCGGCGGCTGTGGGTAGCGACCGGCGCGCTCGGGCGGATCTGGGCGGGCGGGCGGGTGAGCTTCTGCGCGGCCCGGTACCAGCGGGCGGCTCGGTGCCGCATTGCGTCGGGCCGGCGCGGCCTGCGCACCGGACTGCGGCGTCGGCGGCAGCACCCGAAGCAGGTCGTTGAACTGGCGCACCGTGCGCAAACCCTCGTCCCACTGGGCGCGGGTGGACGTCACCGGCATGGAGACCAGCGTCCAGTGCTCCTCGTTCCACATGATCTCGGCGCTGTCGGGGGCGGTGTGGGCGAACGTGACCATCCGCCGGTCACATGCGCGCCGGGCGGCGTCGAGGTTGGTCGAGTAGACCATCCGCGGCCCAATGGCGCCCAGCAGCCAGATGTCGTTCTCGCGCGGCTCGGCGATTCCCTTGAGCCGCAGGTCGACGACGACGTTGGTGCCCACCTTGCGGTGCAGCGCGATCACCGTCGCGACGTCTTCGAGGTCGAAGATGAACACCGCTTCGCCACGGATCTGACCGAGCACCACGTTCTTGGCGCTCACGTCGCCGACCGTCGACATCACCCCGCGCTTCCAGCGTTTGAGGATGTCCGAGGATTCGTGTTCGTAGTCGAACCCGTGCGACTTGGCCCACGACTTGCGTCGTCGGCCCAGCCCGCGTCGACGATCGATGTCGACGTACAGCAGCACCGCCGCACCCACGAAACAGAGTGCGGACAGCGTGAACCAAAGCGGCACCATTACGCTCAGCCTACTTGCAGGAGCCGCCAAATCCCGAACTCGGATTGGTCACGGTCCCGCATCCGAGCCGCGAAACTGTATTCCGGCAGGTGTCTACTCGACATTTCGCTGCCGGAATGCAGCGTCGCGGGTGGTAGGGGGCTCAGCCCAACACCAACGAGTCCCCGTCGGGGCTGACGTTGACCGGCACCACGTCGCCGTCGTGCACGGTCCCGGCCAGCAGCAGCTTGGCCAGCTGGTCGCCGATCGCCTGCTGGATCAGCCGACGCAGTGGCCGGGCGCCGTACTGTGGGTCGAACCCACGGTGGGCCAACCACTTCTTGGCGGGCGCCGACACCTCCAGCGTCAGGCGGCGCTGCTCGAGGCGCTTGGCCAGCTGAGCCAGCTGGATGTCGACGATGTGGACCAACTCCTCGGGGTTGAGCCCGTCGAAGACGATCACGTCGTCGAGCCGGTTGATGAACTCGGGTTTGAACGCCGCGCGCACCGCGGCCATCACCTGCTCCTCGGTGCCGCCGGCACCCAGGTTCGACGTCAGGATCAGGATGGTGTTGCGGAAGTCGACCGTGCGGCCCTGACCGTCGGTCAACCGGCCCTCGTCGAGCACGGCCAACAGCACGTCGAACACGTCCGGGTGGGCCTTCTCGATCTCGTCGAACAGGATCACCGTGTACGGACGCCTGCGCACCGCCTCGGTCAACTGACCGCCCTGGTCGTAGCCGATGTAGCCCGGGGGCGCACCGACCAGCCGAGCCACCGAATGCTTCTCGCCGTACTCGCTCATGTCGATGCGGACCATCGCGCGTTCGTCGTCGAACAGGAACTCCGCCAGCGCCTTCGCCAGCTCGGTCTTACCGACACCGGTCGGGCCCAGGAACATGAACGAACCCGTGGGCCGGTTCGGGTCGGCGACCCCGGCACGGCTTCTGCGGACCGCATCAGAAACCGCAGTGACCGCCTTCCGTTGCCCGACGACCCGTTTACCCAGTTCGTCTTCCATCCGCAGCAGCTTTGCGGTCTCGCCCTCGAGCATCCGGCCGGCCGGAATGCCGGTCCACGACGACACCACCTCGGCGATGTCGTCGGGTCCGACCTCCTCCTTGAGCATGACGTCCTCCCGCGCCTCGGCATGCGGCAACGCGGCGTCGAGCTTCTTCTCGGCCTCCGGAATACGGCCGTAGCGCAGCTCGGCGGCGCGTTCCAGATCGCCGTCACGTTCGGCGCGGTCGGCCTCGCCGCGCATCGACTCGAGCTGCTCCTTGAGCTCGCGGACCACGTCGATGGCGTTCTTCTCGTTCTGCCAGCGGGTGGTCAGCTCGGCCAACTTCTCCTTGTAGTCGGCCAACTCGGCGCGCAACTTCTCCAGCCGCTCCTTGGAGGCCTCGTCCTCTTCCTTCGAGAGGGCCATCTCCTCGATTTCGAGGCGACGCACCAGCCGCTCGACCTCGTCGATCTCGACCGGCCGGGAGTCGATCTCCATCCGCAACCGCGATGCGGCTTCGTCGACCAGGTCGATGGCCTTGTCGGGCAGGAACCGCGCGGTGATGTAGCGGTCCGACAGCGTCGCGGCGGACACCAACGCGGAGTCGGTGATCCGCACACCGTGGTGCACCTCGTAGCGATCCTTGAGACCACGCAGGATGCCGATGGTGTCCTCCACCGACGGTTCGCCGACGAACACCTGCTGGAAGCGGCGCTCCAGCGCGGCGTCCTTCTCGATGTACTTGCGGTACTCGTCGAGCGTGGTCGCGCCGACCAGACGCAGCTCGCCGCGCGCCAGCATGGGTTTGATCATGTTGCCGGCGTCCATCGAACCCTCGCCGGTCGCACCGGCGCCGACGATGGTGTGCAGCTCGTCGATGAACGTGATGATCTGGCCCGCCGAGTTCTTGATCTCGTCGAGCACGGCCTTGAGCCGTTCCTCGAACTCGCCGCGGTACTTCGATCCCGCCACCATCGAGCCCAGGTCCAGGCTGACGACGGTCTTGTCGCGCAGGCTCTCCGGCACGTCGCCGGCCACGATGCGCTGGGCCAGGCCCTCCACGATCGCGGTTTTGCCGACGCCGGGTTCACCGATCAGCACCGGGTTGTTCTTGGTGCGTCGGCTCAGTACCTGCACGACGCGACGAATCTCGTTGTCGCGCCCGATGACCGGGTCCAGCTTGCCTTCCTTGGCGCGGGCGGTCAGGTCGGTGGAGTACTTCTCCAGCGCCTGGTAGGTGCCCTCGGGGTCGGCGCTGGTGACGCGCGCACTGCCGCGCACCTTGGTGAACGCCTCGCGCAGCGCCTGCGGGGAGGCGCCGTGGCCGCTCAGCAGCTTGGCGGTGTCGCTGTCGCCTTCAGGAGCGGAGCCTGCGGAGCGACCCGAGTAGCCGGCGAGGCCGACGAGCAGGTGCTCGGTGGAGACGTATTCGTCGTCCATCTCGGTGGCCAGGTGCTGCGCAGCGGTGATCGCGGTCAGCGACTGCGGCGACAGCTGCGGCTGGGTGGCCGCACCGGTGGCGCTGGGCAACCGGTCGAGCAACCGCTGGGTCTCGGCCCGGATCGTCGCGGGGTCAACTCCGACGGCCTCCAACAGCGGGGCGGCAATGCCGTCGTTCTGCGTCAGCAATGCCATCAGCAGGTGTTCGGGCGCGATCTGCGGGTTGCCAGCGGCGGTGGCCGCCTGCAACGCCGACGTCAGCGCCGCCTGGGTTTTGGTCGTCGGGTTAAACGAGTCCACGACTACCTCCGTTTCGTCTAAAGGAAAGCGTTGTCGCGATGTACAACGCAGTCAATGTTGAGTCTGTTCCGCTCAAGTCTGCCAAACTTTCCGCGGTCGTGCGGTTTCATCCGCAACACGCCGGTCCCGGCGTACCAATCCGCACACTCGGGTCGGCGACCCTTGACACATGGTGCGTTTGATCGCCGCGTTGACGGTCCTCGCGGTGCTCGGCTTGGCGTGGCCGTCCAGCACAGCCCGGGCGGCGACCGATCAGGAACAGGTCCGTGCGGTGCTCAACGGCATGAACGACTCGTATAACCGCTTCGACTTCGATGCGTTCGCCATGTATGTGTGCGCCGCGATGCGCAACGATGACGGTTTCGAGCCGGGCTGGTATTCCAGCAGGCGCGTCGACGGGCCGACGCGCATCAGCGTCGGAGCGGTATCGGTGGCGGGCGATCCGGCGACGTCGGCGATGGCCACCGTGCGCTTCGAGGCGGCCCACCACACTGAGACACTGGCCGTCGAGTTCGTCCGCGAGGGCGCGCAGTGGAAGGCCTGCCGATATCACGCCGTCGAGGCCATTTAGTTCAACGAAAGGTTATCCGTGCTGGTATCGGTGCTCACCGAACTCATCCCGTTGGCGCTCGTCGTGGCGCTGTCCCCGCTGTCGATCATCCCGGCGGTGCTGGTGCTACACACCGCGCGCCCGCGCCCGACCGGGTTGTCGTTTCTGGCCGGCTGGGTGATCGGCATCGCCGTGCTGACGACGGCCTTCCTCGCGGTCTCCAGCCTGCTCGGCGGGCTGGACCGCGAGCCTCCCGGCTGGGCCTCATGGCTGCGCATCGCCGTGGGCGTCGCGCTGATCGCGTTCGGCATCTACCGGTGGTCGATGCGCAAGAAGTCCGCGCACATGCCGCGCTGGATGCAGAGCTTGAGCAAGCTGACCCCGGCCCGTGCGGGCGGTACGGCGCTGGCGCTGACCGTGGTCAACCCCAAGGTGTTGCTCATCTGCGCCGCGGCGGGTTTGGCGATCGGCTCGGCCGGCATGGGCCGATCGAGCGTCTGGGCGGCCGTGGCGTGGTTCGTGGTGGTCGCCGCGTCGTCGGTGGTGATACCGATTCTCGGCTACGCCGTGTCCGGGAAACGCCTCGACAACGCCCTGGCGCGGCTGAAGGACTGGATGGAGCAACAGCACGCGGTCCTGATGGCGGTGATCCTCGTCGTGATCGGGCTCATGGTGCTGTACAAGGGGATTTCGCACCTATAGCTCGTCGGTGAGGTACCGCGTCACCGTCGGGGCGATCAGCCTCACCACCTCGTCGTCGGGCAGGGCCGCCAACGGTCCGATCTTCATCACATACCGCAGCATCGCCATGCCGACGAGCTGGCTGGCGGCCAGCATCGCGCGCAGCCGCGCGTTCTCGTCACCGCCGAGCACGCCCGACACCGCGGTCAGCACGTAGTTCTGCATGAACCCGCGAAACGCCTCGTGGGCGTCGCTGTTGGAGGTGGCCGACTGCAGCATCGCCACCATGGTGGGACCGGTGTCGGGTTCGGCCCAGATCCGCAGGTATGCGCGCACCATCCGGGTGCCGATGTCGGGGTCGTCGCCGGGCGCGCCGGTGAGCGCGGCGATCAACACGTCGGGATTCACGATCAACCGCAACGACTCGCGAAACAGCTCGGCCTTCGAACCGAACAGATAGAGCACCATCGCCGGATCGACATGGCTATCCCGCGCGATCGCCCGCAGCGTCGTCTTGTCGTAACCCTCGGTGGCGAACCGCTTCTTGGCCGCCGCCAGCACCGCCTCCCGCGACACCGGGTCACCCTGGCGGCGGCCGCGCCGTTTGGCCACCCGGGCTGGTGAACGCATATTGCGACACTAACATTTCAATAACTGTTGAAATCCTTCCCCCAGCGGCGTTACGCTCGGCGCAAGGCATTAATTCAACACCAGATGAAAAGGTTTCGAACCATGACCGAAACACAGCTGGACACCTCGCCCTTCACTCCGAGCCACGAACCGTCCGCGGCGATCCGCGCGACCGGCATCGTGCTGGTGCTCACCGTCGTGGTCGCGATCGTCGCGCTGGCCTTCGCGCTGCCCGCCGTGCACACGGCGCCCCGCGACGTACCGATCGGCGCGGCGGGCCCGCAGGCCGCGGCGGGTCAAGTCGAGGCACTGCTGCAGCAGCAGGCCCCCGGCGCGTTCGCCGTCACCTACTATCCCGGCGAAGCGGCGCTGCGCGACGCCATCGAAAGCCGGGATGTCTACGGCGGCATGGCATTCAGTCCCGACGGGCGGACACTGCTGATCGCCACCGGGGCCAGCCCGGCCGTCGCGCAAATGCTCACCCAGGTCGCCAACGGCATCGCCAAACAGACCGGCGCGCAGGTCCAGGTCGAGGATCTCGCGCCGCCCACCGCCGACGATCCGCGCGGCATCGGGCTGGCCGCCTCGGCGTTGCCGCTCACGTTGGCCGCGCTGCTGCCCGCGATTGCGCTGGTCTTGGTGCTTCGGCGCGAGATCTGGACGCGAGTGGCGGCCATGATCGCCTTCGCCGCGGTCTCCGGCGTGACGATCGCGGCGCTGCTGCGCTTCGTGCTCGGCTCGATCGACCAGAACTTCTGGGGTGTCACCGCCGGTTTGACGCTGGGCGTGCTTGCCGCGGGGCTGACGATCATGGGGCTGGGCTCGGTGTTCGGGCGGATCGGGTTGATCGTCGGCGCGCTGCTGGCGGTGCTGGTCGGCAACCCGTTGTCGGGGCTGAACAGTGCGCCGGAGATGTTGCCCAGCGGCTGGGGTGAGGTCGGTCAGTGGTTGCCGCAGGGCGCCAATGCCACCCTCCTGCGGTCGACGGCGTTCTTCGACGGCGCAGGCGGGGCCGTGCCGGTCCTCGTGCTGAGTCTCTGGGTGCTGGCCGGTGCGGCTCTGATGGTCATCGCCGCGCTGCGCCAACGGAGCCGGGGGCCGAGCTGACTTACACTCGGGCGGCGTGGGACTCGACGACCGTGACGCGCTGCAAATGCTGCGCCACGCCGTCGACCCCGCGCTCGGCTCCGACGATCTGATCCGCACCTTCTACACCCACTGGTTCGCCACCGACCCGTCGGTGCGCGACTTGTTTCCACCCGATATGGCCCAGCAGCGCGCCGTGTTCGCGCAGGCGTTGACCTGGTTGTTCGGCGAACTCGTCGCGCAACGCGCCGACGAGCCGGTGACCTTCCTGGCCCAGCTCGGTCGCGATCACCGCAAATACGGTGTGACACAACAGCATTACGACAGCATGCAACGCGCCCTGCTGAGGTCGCTGCGCGATCACCTCGTCGAGCGCTGGGATGACAGGCTGGCCGAGGCCAGCCACGATGCGGTCGCGCTGTTCATCGGTGTCATGCGGGGGGCGGCCGAGGCCGAGGAGGGCCCGCCGTACTGCGACGGCACGGTGATCGAGCACATCCGCGCCACCCGTGACGTCTCGGTGGTACGCCTGCAACTGGACCGACCGCTGGCCTACCACCCCGGCCAGTACGTCACCGTGCAGGTGCCGCAGTGGCCGCGGCGGTGGCGGTATTTGAGCCCGTCGATTCCGGCCGAACCCAGCGGGGGCATCGAGTTCCACATCCGCTCGGTCACCGGCGGCATGGTGAGCACCGCGATCGTCGGCGAGACCCGACCCGGTGACCGGTGGCGGCTGTCCAACCCGCACGGCGGCCTGCACATCGACCGCAACGGCGGCGATGTGCTGATGGTCGCCGGCAGCTCCGGCCTGGCCCCGCTGCGGGCGCTGATCATGGACCTCACCCGGTGCGGGGTGAACCCCCGGGTGCAGCTGTTCTTCGGCGGGCGCTACCCCTGCGACCTCTACGACCTGCACACCCTGTGGCAGATCGCCTCGCAGAATCCGTGGCTGTCGGTGACGCCGGTGTCGGAGTACAACGTCGATCCGCCGTGGGCGTCGGAGTATCCCGACGTCAACCCGCCTCGCGGGCTGCACGTGCGCCAGACCGGCAGGCTGCCCGACGTGGTGACCCGGTACGGCAACTGGGGCGACCGCCAGATTTTGATCTGCGGCGGGCCGCAGATGGTCGAGGCCACCAAGGCCGCGCTGATCGCCAAAGGGGCGCCGGCCGAGCGGATTCAGCACGATCCGCTATCCAACTGAGCGGCGGGCTCATACACTGCTCAAGATCAGTTCAGGCTGAGGAGAAGCCTATGCCGACCATGCGCGCCGCACGGATGTACGGATACCGGCAACCGCTCAAGCTCGAAGAGATCCCGATACCCGACATCGAACCCGACCAGGTACTGGTGAAGGTGGGCGGAGCGGGCATGTGCCGCACCGACTTTCAGCTCATCGACGGCTACTTCGGGATGGATATGCCGCTGCCTGCGACCCCGGGTCACGAGATCGCGGGGACCATCGATCGGCTCGGCGCCGACGT
Organism: Mycolicibacterium sp. XJ2546; assembly: GCF_053483195.1. Classification (NCBI taxonomy): domain Bacteria; kingdom Bacillati; phylum Actinomycetota; class Actinomycetes; order Mycobacteriales; family Mycobacteriaceae; genus Mycobacterium; species Mycolicibacterium sp. XJ2546. Next base: position 70,043 of record NZ_JBEFRW010000004.1, read on the forward strand.
TCCTGCCGCCGCAGCGTTGGCGGAGGGTGACCATGTGGTGGTCTTCGGGCCGCAAGGCGACGGCTCCTGCCGCCAATGTCATCGCGGCAACCAGCACATCTGCAACCAGGGCCACTGGATCGGTTTCGGGCCGCACGGCGGGTACCAGGAGTACGTCCCGGTCTCCTACCGACAGCTGATCAGGGTCAGCGGTCAGATGTCGGCCCTGTCCCTGGCGCCGCTGACCGACGCCGGCCTGACCCCCTACCGCGGCCTGAAGAAGCTCCGCTCCGCGGGGGTGCTCGGTCCGGGCACCACGCTGGCGGTGATGGGCGTCGGCGGGCTCGGCGCATACGCCGTGCAGTACGCGAAGCTGCTCGGCGCGGGGGCGACGGTGGTGGCGCTGGCCCGCAACGATGAAAAGCTCGCGCTGGCAAAAGAAAACGGAGCCGATCACACCATCAACATCGGCGACCGCTCCGACGATCAGGTGCGCGACGCGCTCGAGCAGGTCACCGGCCGACGGGAGTTCGACGCGGTCATCGAATGCGCGGGAGCCGAAACCAGCATCCGGCTGGCCTTCGCGCTGCTGGCCACCGAGGGCGCGGTCGCGACGGTGGGGCTGGTCGGCAATCGCGTCGACATGCCGCTGTTCCCTCTGGTCAGCCGCGAATACACATTGTTCGGTTCATTTTGGGGCAACTACAGCGACCTCACCGAGGTCGTGGCGCTGGCAGAGGCGGGCAAGATCAAAGATTCGGTGACGCAGGTGCGTTTCGAGGAGGTCAACGATCACATCGACGCACTGGGCCACGGCGATTTCGTCGGCCGCGCGGTGATCGTCTACGACTGACTGTCGGCGGGCACCCGTTGCCAGAAATCGTTGAACGCGATGCTGTCGAAAAGCGCTGTACCTCTGACGATTCGGTCGTCGGCGAGCGTCAGAAACCACGAATAGGTGTTGCGGTAGGCCACGCCGTCGCGAGCCGCGCCCTCAGCGCCTGATCGGGGCTGCCAGTGCCGTCGCTCCAGGCGCCGAAACCGGCGCGGACGATCTCAAGGTTGCGGGCTTCGGTTTCGTCGTGCGCCCGCGTATCTCCGATCACCGTTTGATCTAACCGCATCCGGTGGCAGGATCGGCTGACATGGCCGAGTTGGAGAGCGTCACGCTGAAGGATCCGGCATCGTCGATGACAGCGACGTTCGTCCCGACGGCCGGCATGGTCGGCACCTCGCTGGCCGACGCGGGTGATGAGTTCCTCGGCCAGCGCCGCGGGTTGGACGCGTACGTGACATCCGGCAAGACGATGGGCATTCCGTTCCTGTATCCGTGGGCAAACCGGTTGAGCGACAACACGTATAGTGTCGACGACGCTGTCGTCACCCTGACCGCCGGTGCCGGTGGCGTGCGCACGGACGAACACGGCGCTCCGATCCACGGTGTGCTGGCCGCCTATCCGGGGTGGCTGGTAACCGCCCGGTCGGAGAACTCGCTGACGGCTGTGCTCGACTACGGCGGCAAACCCAGGCTGCTGGCCTCGTTCCCATTCCCGCACCTGCTGGTCCACAGCGTCACGCTCGGCGAACGCAAGCTGACCATCGAAACCACCGTGATGGCGACGACGTCGGCGTCGGTGCCGTTGTGCTTCGGCTACCACCCCTATCTGACGATCCCCGGTGTGCCGCGCGAACAGTGGCGGCTGACCACTCCGGCCATGCGCCGCTTGCCGGTGGACGACCGGGGTATTCCGACCGGGGGGCATCAGGAGTGGCACGGCGGCACCGAACCGCTCGGCCGCGTCGAGTACGACGACGGCTTCGACAACGTGCCCGACGGGGCGGTGTTCTCGCTGTCCGGCGGGGACCACCGCCTCGACGTCAGGTTCGAGGCGGGTTATCCGGCGGCGCAGATTTTCGCGCCCGGCAGCGACGACGTCGTCTGCTTCGAGCCGATGGCCGCCCCGACCGACTCGCTGCGCCGCGGTACCTACCGCTGTGCCGTCCCGGGCAGGCCTGAAACGGTACGCTTTTCGATCAGCGTGCGGTGACCGTCACCACATCCCTGGCACCATGCGGTAGCGCACCTGGTCTTCGCCGCGGCGACTAATGCCAGAATCATTACATCGCCTATCGAATGCTTCCGTGCGCCCACGGTACGGAGACTTCGAGGAAGGTCTGTCTGCGACTATTGACTGGTATCGCCACCACGAAGACTGGTGGGCACCCGCTAAAGGAGCCACCGAAGCGTTCTACGCCCGACTCGGGCAATGACGGAGAAGCCAAGCAATGACGGAGTACGGCAAGACGTTGGGTGCCATGGACACCCCGATCCCGGGGCTGACCGTTTGGCAGCTGCCCGTCCACGGCGACAACCGCGGCTGGTTCAAGGAGAACTGGCAGCGCGCGAAGATGATTTCTGCCGGGATGCCGGATTTCGGACCCGTACAACACAACATCGCCTTCAACGAATCGCTGGGCACGACGCGCGGTATCCATGCCGAGCCGTGGGACAAATTCGTTTCGGTGGCGGCCGGACGGGCGTTCGGCGCCTGGGTCGATCTGCGTGCGGGCGAGACTTTCGGGACGGTGTTCACCGTCGAACTCGACCCTTCGCGTGCGGTTTTCGTACCCCGTGGGGTTGGCAACGCCTATCAGACCCTCGAGCCGAACACCGTCTACTCCTACCTCGTCAACGATCACTACTCCCCCGACGCGGACTACACCTCGGTGCATCCCGGCGATGAGCGCGTCGCCATCGACTGGCCAATTCCGTTGGACCAAGCGGTGTTGTCGGCCAAGGACCGAGCCCAGCCGCACCTGGCAGAGGTCGAACCCATTCCGCCGCGCAAGACCCTGATCGTCGGGGCGGACGGACAACTGGGCCGCGCATTGCGCCGTGCGTACGCTGATGCGCCGTCCATCGAATTCGCCGGGCGCGCCGATCTCGACCTAACGGGCGGTGACCTCGCTTCCGCCCGCGCATGGCGTGAGTACGACACGGTCATCAACGCCGCGGCATACACCAACGTCGACGGAGCCGAGACCGCGGAAGGTCGTGCCGCGGCATGGGCCACCAACGTCACCGGTGTAGCGGCCCTGGTGCGGGTCGCCGCTGAGCATGGCATCACCGTCGTGCATATCTCCAGCGACTACGTGTTCGACGGTACGAGCACGACGCCGTACCGCGAGGACCACCCGCCGGCGCCGCTGGGCGTATACGGACAGACCAAGGCCGCCGGCGATCAACTCGTGGCCACGCTTGCGCGTCACTACATCCTGCGCACGTCGTGGGTGATCGGCGACGGGCGCAACTTCGTACGCACCATGTTGTCGCTGGCCAGCAATGACGTGAACCCGGCCGTCGTCGACGATCAGTTCGGACGCTTGACGTTCACCTCGGAGCTGGCGCGGGCGATCCGACACGTCACCGAGTCCCGTGCACCCTATGGCACCTACAACGTGACGGGATCCGGGTCGGTTCGGTCATGGGCACAGATCGCACAACGCACGTTCGCCATCGCCGGCCATGAGCCGAGTCGAGTGACCGGCGTTTCCACCGCCGAGTATTTCGGCCAGGCCACCGGTCCTGTTGCTCCGCGCCCGACCAACAGCGTTCTGGACCTGAAGAAGATCGAGTCCACCGGATTCGTTCCCGTGGATGCCGACGAGATGCTGACGAATTACATCGAACTCGAACAGCAACGCCTGCCGACGCTGAACGCCGCCACCGACTAGCGCTGGTTGCGCGGCTGCCACACCACCAACGCGGTGCTCTTGGCCCGCGGCTGCGCCCGCAGCTCCTCGAGCTCGCGGGTCAACTCCTTGACGCGGGCCTGCAGCGCCTCGACCTGGTTGGTCAACTGGATGATGCGTTTGATCCCCGCGAGGTTGACACCCTCGTCCTGAGATAGCCGCTGCACCTCCCGCAGCAGGTCAACGTCGTGCTGCGAATAGCGCCTGCCGCCACCGGCCGTGCGCTGCGGGCGCACCAGACCCAGCCGGTCATAGGTACGTAGCGTCTGCGCATGCATACCCGCCAACTCGGCGGCCACCGAAATCAGGAACGTGCGCGCTTCATCGTTGGAACGCTTCGCCGCCATCACGCACCTGCCCATCCCGCCCGCGGGTCAAACCCGCTGGCCCGCTCGGCCTTGGCGTACGCCTCCAACGCCTCGACCGCGTCGCCCTCGAGGTTCGTCGGAACGGCCACCTTGACCGTGACGAGCAGGTCGCCGTGGCCACCGGAACGCTTGGGCACCCCACGCCCGCGCACCCGCAGGATCCGTCCGTCCGACGTTCCCTTGGGCACCCGCACGCCGACCTTGCCCTCCAGAGTTGGCACCGAAAGCGTTGTGCCCAACGCTAATTCATGGAAACTCACCGGCACGGTGACGGTCAGGTCGTCGCCCTTGCGGCCGAAAACCTTGTCCGGGCGCACATGTACGGTCACGTACAGGTCACCCGACGGCGCCCCGCGCAGCCCGGCCTCACCCTGTCCGGCCAGCCGGATCCGTTGGCCGTCCTCGACGCCCGGCGGGATCCGCACGTTGATCGTGCGGGTCCGGGTGGTCACACCGGTGCCCTTGCACTCCTGACACGGGTGCTCGATGATCGAGCCGCTGCCCCGGCATTCCGTACACGGTTCGGAGAACCCGAACGCGCCCTGGTTGCGGCTGATCACGCCGGCCCCGTTGCAGTTCGGACACACCTTCGGGCTGGTGCCCGGACGTGCGCCGCTGCCATGACAATTCGTGCACGGCGCGGGACTGGTGAGGCGCAGCGGCATCGCGACGCCCTTGGTCGCCTCGAGGAACGACAGCTCGGTCTCGGTCTCCAGGTCGTTGCCGCGACGGGGCCGGCTCGGCCGGGGCTGCTGTGCGCCCCGCCCGAACAGACCGCCGAAAAGGTCACCGATGTTCGCACCACCGGTCTGACCGGCCGCATCGAACAAGTCGTTCAGGTTGAACTCGACACCGTCGGAGCCGTAGCCACCACCGAAACCGCCACCACCGCCGCCGCCGAACCGGCCGCGACCGAAGCCACCGTTGGCGAAAAGCCTTCGGGTCTCGTCGTATTCCTTACGCTTGGCCGGGTCGGTCAGCACCTCCTTGGCTTCCGAAACGGCTTTGTACCGTTCCTCTGCCGCCGAGTTACCGGGGTTGCGGTCGGGATGGTTTTCGGCGAGCAGCTTGCGCGCCGCCCGTTTGATCTCCTGGTCGCTGGCGTCAGAGGAGACGCCGAGCTCGGAGTAGAAGTCCTTCTCGACCCATTCACGCTGGGCCATGTCGCGTCACCTCCTTACCATTTGCCTACTCGTTATTAGGATTCTGCTGCCTTCTCGTCCGATTCGTCGGTGTTATCCGACGTGTCGGCGGAATCGGGGACGGTGTCGACGACACCAACCATGGCGTGGCGCAGCACGAAATCGCCGACCTTGTAGCCGCGGCGCATCACGGCGCCCACGACGGGATGGCTGCCGTCGCCCTCGTGCTGAACGGCTTCATGCAACTCGGGATCGAAATCGTCGCCCTCGTCACCGAATGCCGAAAGGCCAAGCCCCTCAAGGATGCTGGTCAGCTTGTCAGCGACCGCCTTGAACGGCCCGGACTCCAGGTCACCGTGGCTGCGCGCCCGGTCCAGGTCGTCGAGCACCGGCAACAGCTCGGTGAGGACGGTGGCCTTGGACCGCTCGGCGATGACCTGCTGGTCACGCAGCGTGCGCTTGCGGTAGTTGTCGTACTCGGCCTTTACCCGCTGAAGTGTCGATTTCAGCTCGGTGACCTCCTGCGGCGAACCCCCGGCTTCCGGGGCCGGCTCGCCAGGAGCCGGCCCGGTCGCCTGTTCACGTACTTCGCCAGTGTCGGGGTCGATACGCCGCTTGTCGGTGACGGTCACCGGCTCGTGCGAATCGTTCTGGCTCACTTGTTCTCCTGGTCCTCGTCGACAACCTCGGCGTCCACCACGTCGTCAGCCGACGAGCCCGTGGCTCCAGCGTCGGCGGCACCGCCGCCTGCGGCCTGTTCGGCCTGGGTCGCCTCGTAGATCGCCTGGCCGAGCGCCTGGCTTTCGACGCCGAGTTGTTCCATCGCGGATTTGATCGCAGCGATATCGGTGCCTTCCAGCGCCTTCTTCGCGTCTCCGATCGCGCCGTCGACCTTGCTCAACGTCTCCTCGGGGACTTTGGATCCGCCTTCGGCCTCGCGCTGTTCAGCGACGAACTTCTCGGTCTGGTACACCAGCGATTCGGCCTGGTTTCGGACGTCGGCCTCCTCACGGCGCTTGCGGTCCTCCTCGGCATGGGCCTCGGCATCCTTGACCATCCGGTCGATCTCCTCCTTGGAGATACCGGAGCCCTCCTGGATGCGGATGGTGTTCTCCTTGCCGGTGCCCTTGTCCTTGGCGGTGACGTGCACGATGCCGTTGGCGTCGATGTCGAACGTCACCTCGATCTGGGGCACACCGCGCGGCGCCGGCGGAATACCGGTCAGCTCGAAGCTGCCGAGCAGCTTGTTGTGCGCGGCGATCTCACGCTCACCCTGATACACCTGGATTTGCACCGACGGCTGGTTGTCGTCGGCGGTGGTGAACGTCTCAGACCGCTTGGTCGGGATCGTGGTGTTGCGCTCGATCAGCTTGGTCATCACGCCGCCCTTGGTCTCGATACCAAGTGACAGCGGCGTAACGTCCAGCAGCAGAACGTCTTTCACCTCACCCTTGAGCACGCCGGCTTGCAGCGCGGCGCCCACCGCGACAACCTCGTCCGGGTTGACGCCCTTGTTGGGCTCCTTGCCGCCGGTCATCTCCTTGACCAGATCCGAGACCGCGGGCATCCGGGTGGAGCCGCCGACCAGCACGACGTGGTCGATGTCGGACACCGAGATGCCGGCGTCGGAGATCACCGACTGGAACGGCTTGCGGGCCCGGTCCAGCAGATCCTGGGTGATGCGCTGGAACTCAGCGCGGCTGAGCTGTTCGTCGAGGAAGAGCGGGTTCTTGTCGGCGTCAACGGTGATGTAGGGCAGGTTGATCGACGTCTGCTGGCTTGAGCTCAGCTCGATCTTCGCCTTCTCCGCGGCCTCACGCAGCCGCTGCATCGCCATTTTGTCCTTGGTCAGGTCGATGCCGGAGGTGCCCTTGAACTTCTCGACGAGCCATTCGACGATGCGATCGTCCCAGTCGTCGCCACCGAGGTGGTTGTCGCCGCTGGTGGCACGTACCTCGACGACGCCCTCGCCGATTTCCAGCAGCGAGACGTCGAAGGTGCCGCCACCGAGGTCGAAGACCAGGATGGTCTGTTCCTTCTCGCCCTTGTCCAGCCCGTAGGCCAGCGCTGCGGCGGTGGGTTCGTTGACGATGCGCAACACGTTGAGGCCGGCGATCTGGCCGGCGTCCTTGGTGGCCTGACGCTGGGAGTCGTTGAAGTAGGCGGGCACGGTGATCACTGCGTCGGTGATGTCCTCGCCCAGGTACGCTTCGGCGTCCCGCTTGAGCTTCATCAAGGTCCGCGCGCTGATTTCGGGCGCGCTGTACTTTTTGTCGTCGATCTCCACCGACCAGTCCGAGCCCATGTGGCGCTTGACCGATCTGATGGTCCGGTCGACGTTGGTCACCGCCTGGTTCTTGGCGGGCTGGCCGACCAGCACCTCGCCGTTGCGAGCGAACGCGACGACGGACGGCGTGGTGCGGGAGCCCTCGGAGTTCGCGACGACGACCGGGTCGCCACCCTCCAGTACCGCGACGACCGAGTTGGTGGTTCCGAGGTCGATTCCGACCGCACGAGCCATAGTGTTGCCTCCTGAACTAGTCCTACTAGGGGTCTGAGTGCACCGCACTCAAGACTGCTCCGACGGACCCTATCCTGTCAAACCAGACTTGAGCCCACTGCACTCAAGTGTCAAAGTTGTCAACGGTATGTTTCGCCGGTTTGTTCCCGGCGTGGAGGTGGGACTGCTCGAAGCCGACGCAGTGGCGGTTTCACGCGCTGCGAATCGACCAATGCGTCCGTCTCACGACGGCCGCCCGCCCGCTCGAGTCCAACGAGGCGTGGCGATGACGCTGTGGGTGCTCGACAAGAGCGCGCACGTTCGTCCGCCGACTACGACCGGCAACGCACATTGGTACGCGACGCGTTCACGAGGCTGGCTACGCCGCCGGACATCTTCGACCGGGTTCGTCGACTGCAACGCGATCTCGCGCACCATCGCCGAATGTGGCATCGCACCGCCATTCCGGACCTCTTCATCGCCGAGACCGCCCTTTTCCACTGTGCGGGAGCCCTCCATCACGACCGTGCGTATGCGCGGATCGCCGAAGTGCGCCCCGACCTGCTCGAGCGCCAAATCGGCTGATACTTCCTAGCATCGGAAGCATGTGCCAATACTGCGGATGCCGCGACATGCCGCTGATCCGCGATTACATCAGCGAGCACGCCTATGTGCTCAACCTCGGCGGCGACGCGGTACGCGCGATCGATCGCGGCGACCTGCAGACCGCGCGCGAACGGCTGGCCGCGATGGCCGACGAACTGCTATCGCACTTCAAGGGCGAGGAGAACGGCCTGTTCGCGGTCATGTCCACCGACGACCTGTTCCTCGCACACATCGAACCGCTCGTGCGCGAGCACCGCGAACTCGAGGAACTGCTCGCCACCGTGGATATCTCCCGCGCCGAGGGCCAGCAGGCCATCCGCGACGCCGTGGAACACCTCTTCGAGCACACCCGAAAAGAAGAGGACGGGCTCTTCCCCGCGGCGCTGACGTCGCTGGACGGTGACCAGTGGGACACCGCGATCCAGGCCTGGCACGACGCCCACCCGGGGCGCGAGATGGTGCGCTGGACCTGACCGCCCGGGGCTGAGGCGGTCAGGCCGACGCGGGCTAGCGCACCGGCGGCGGGTTCACCCCGAACGGCTCAGGGTTGCGGCACGCCAGATACTCGGGCCGCGGACGTGGCGCCGCGAACGGTTCGGTGAGCGCGTTGTCGACCGAGTTGAACACCAGAAAGACGTTCGACCGCGGCAGCGGCGTGATGTTCGATGAGGACCCGTGCAACAGGTTGCAGTCGAACCAGACAGCCGTCCCGGCGGCCCCGGTGAGCTGGTCGATGCCGTACTCGGCGGCGGCCTTGGTCAGCGCGCCCTGATCGGGCACACCGGTTTCCTGTCGCACTAGCGATGAGGTGTGGTGGTTGTCCGGCGTGGCGCCGACACACGGATAGAACACCTCATGAGATCCCGGCATCACCATCAACGGGCCGTTGTAGGGATGGTTGTCGGTCAACGCGATCGAACACGAAACCGCACGCATGAGGGGCATTCCGTCCTCGGCGTGCCAGGTTTCGAAATCCGAATGCCAGTAGAACCCGGTACCGGTGAACCCCGGCATCATGTTGATCCGGGCCTGGTGAATGTAGACATCGCTGCCGAGCAACTGCCGGGCCACCGGTATCACGGTCTCCAGCCCGACGACCTCCGCGACGAGATCGCTGATCAGGTGCGGCTCAAACACCGAGCGGATACTGCCCCCGCCCGGCTCGTAGATCACCCGCGGGTCGTCGCGGTCGAGTTCAGCACCCATCCGCTCGAGTTCCTGGCGCAGCGGCGGCAGCCAGTCCTCGCCGAGCGTGCGGGGGCGCACCATATAGCCGGCCCGCGCGAAGCTGTCCAACGCGTCCTTGCTGAGCGGGCCGTCGTGCGGACCGCCCCACACCGTCGGCTCTTCCCGGGGAATCGGGGAAATCGCATGGCCCAACCGCGTCGGATACCGGTCGCGGACGCGCGGCATCGTCACGGTACTCATGCTATCTGCGGTGGCGGATAAGCGCCGGTCTCGTCGTGGACTTCGAGGCCGGTCACCGGCGGGTTGAAGACGCACAGCATCCTGAGCTGTTCGTCGCAGGTGACCCGGTGCCGTTCGTGGCCGTCGAGCAGATACATCGTCCCCGGGCCCAAAGCAAACTTTTCCCCGGTCTCGAGGTTGGTCAACGAACCGCTGCCTTCGACGACCCACACCGCCTCGACGTGGTGCTGATAGTGGAACTCGCTGACCGAGTTCGCGTTGATGGTGGTCTCGTGGAACGAGAACCCCACACCGTCACCGGCGAGGATGATCCGCTTGGACCTCCACGCACCGTCTGAAACGTCACGTTCGGTGCCGGTGATTTCTGCGGTAGTACGCACAATCATGGATCGAACACTTTCTATGCAGTGACCGTTGCATCGACAGCCTCAGCGAGGATGTCCATGCCGGTCTCGAGATCTTCCTGCGAAATGGTAAGCGGTGGGAGAAGTTTGACCACTTCGTCCGAGGGACCGCTAGTCTCCATCAGCGCACCGCGGTCGAACGCGGCGCGGCACACCGCGGAGGCCAGCTCGGTGTCCTCGAACTTCAGCCCCTGCGCCATCCCCCGGCCTCGTGCGGAGACGCCGTCGTGGGCGGCAGCGATCTCCTCGAGACGCTTACGCATGAACTTGCCCTTTTTCACCGTTTCGTCGGTGAAATCCGAACTCTGCCAGAAGGACTTGAGCGCCTGCGTGGCGGTGATGAACGCCGGGTTGTGGCCGCGGAAGGTGCCGTTGTGCTCACCGGGAGTCCAGACATCCAGATCACGGCGGAACAGCGTCAGCGCCATGGGCAGCCCGTAGCCGCTGATCGATTTCGACAGCGTCACGATGTCGGGTGTGATACCGGCCTCTTCGAAGCTGAAGAACGGACCCGTTCGGCCGCAACCCATTTGAACGTCGTCGGCGATCAGCAGGATGTCGCGCTCACGGCACAGTTTTTCCAGCGCCTGCAGCCATTCGATGCGGGCGACGTTGAGCCCACCTTCGCCCTGCACGGTTTCGACGATCACGGCGGCCGGCCGGTTGAGCCCGCTACCGGAGTCGTCGAGAACACGCTCGAACCAGTGGAAGTCCTCGGTGACGCCGTCGAAGTAGTTGTCGTACGGCATCGGGGTCGCGTGCACCAGGGGGATACCCGCGCCGGCACGCTTCATCGAGTTGCCGGTCACCGAAAGCGCACCCAGCGTCATCCCGTGAAAAGCGTTGGTGAAGCTGATGATCGATTCGCGCCCGGTCACCTTCCTGGCCAGCTTCAGCGCCGCCTCGACCGAGTTGGCGCCGGTCGGCCCCGGAAACTGCACCTTGTAGTCCAGGTTGCGCGGCTTCAGGATCACGCGTTCAAACGTTTCCAGGAAGTCCGTCTTCGCGGACGTGGCGACGTCCAGGGAATGCACGATTCCGTCGGACGCCAGATAATCCAGAAGGGGCTTTTTGAGCAACGGGTTGTTGTGCCCGTAGTTCAATGCTCCTGCACCGGCGAAGAAGTCGAGATACCGCCGACCGGCCGTATCGGTGACCCAGGAACCCTGAGCGCGCTCCATGACCGCCGGCCAGCCGCGGCAGTAGCTGCGCACTTCGGATTCCACCGAGCTATAGACATCGGGAAGCTCCGATTCGGATAGGGGGGTCAACGTTGCGAGCGACATACAGTCAATCCTCAGTTTCAGATAATCAGTTTACTTTTTGTCGGACATTTCGTTCGGTAGAGCTGCCGTGATCGGTCCGATCCGCAGCAACGGCTCGTCTTCGTGCTCGCCATCAGCGGCGAGCAGCTCGGAGCTGAAGTGCGGACTCTCGGTCAACGGCACCCCATGGCGTCGGGCGAACGCACCGAAGAACGCTCGCGACGCCGAGTTGCTCGGCGCGACGGTGGTCTCCACGGTGACGGGGTGGCCACAGCGGTCGCTGCGCACGCGGTGTACCAGGGCGTCGAGCATGGCGCTGGCCAAGCCCTGACCGCGGGCGGCATCAGAGACCGCTACCTGCCAGACGAACAACACATCCGGTCGGGCCGGCGGGTGATAGCCGGTGATGAGCCCGCAGAGTTTGCCGTCTCGATCCGCCACGATTGAGGTATTCGCGAAATCCGTCGCCAACAACAGGTAGGCGTACGACGAATTGAGATCCAGCACGCCGGTGGCAGCAACTAATCGGTGCATTGCGAGCGCATCTGCAGCCACCGGTGAACGCAGCGAATCTGCCCACGCGTGCGGGGCACGATTTAGAGCGGACATAACCAGTTAGCAGTCACCACCGAGCAGTTGTCGACCATCGTCAGTTCAGTTCATCGGTGAACCGACCGTAAGCGAGGCCCACTAGCCGATCAAGCGCGACGACCGGCCAAATCGGCCGCCAGAACGTCCCCTCCACCCCGCAAACCTGCGCAAACACGAACCCAGAGCGTGCCGGGCGGCGGAGCCCGGCTGTTATCGAATTGTTACCAAAACCCGGCATCGGGTGAGCTGCGCCACTGCGTCGCTCTAGGCTGACGCTCGTGATCTCTCTGGCGAATTTCCGGGTCTTTGTCGAACCGCAACAAGGTGCCTCCTACGCCGACCAACTTGCGGTCGCCCGCGCCGCCGAACAACTCGGCTACTCGGCGTTCTTTCGGTCAGACCACTACCTCGCGATGAGCGGTGAGGGTTTGCCCGGCCCCACCGATTCCTGGGTCACACTGGCCGGCATCGCGCGCGAGACGTCCTCGATCCGGCTGGGCACCTTGGTCACCTCGGCGACGTTCCGCTATCCGGGTCCGCTGGCCATCTCCGTCGCTCAGGTCGACGACATGAGCGGCGGACGAGTTGAACTCGGTCTGGGCGCCGGCTGGTTCGAGGCCGAGCACATCGGTTACGCGATCCCGTTCCCGTCTGTCGGCGAGCGGTTCGACCGACTCACCGAACAGCTGCGCATCCTCACCGGGCTGTGGACGACGCCACCCGGCGAAACGTTCGACTACGCGGGCACCTACTACACCGTGACCAAGTCGCCCGCGCTTCCCAAACCCGTGCAGGCGCCGCACCCGCCGATCATCATCGGCGGCACCGGCGCCAAGCGCACCCCGCAGTTGGCCGCGGAGTACGCCGCCGAATTCAACGTGCCGTTCGTCTCCCTCGATGTGGCCAAGACCCAGATCAAGCGGGTCAGTACGGCGCTGGCCGACGCCGGACGCTCCGTCGACTCGATGACGTTCTCGGCGGCGTTCGTGATCTGCGCGGGCCGCGACGAGGCCGAGATCGCCCGGCGCGCAGCCGCGATCGGCCGCGAGGTCGACGAGCTGCGCAGCAACTCCCCGCTGGTGGGCACGCCCGCCGAGATCGCCGACAAGCTCGCCGGGTATACCGATGCCGGCATCCAGCGCGTTTACCTGCAGCTTCTGGACATGTCCGACCTGGATCACCTGGAGTTTTTCGCCCGCGAAGTCGTTCCTGCGCTGCGCTGAGCGCGCGCCGTTGAAGCGCTCCGCGGCTACGATTCGTCCCGTGACCCGCCGGGACGACGATCGCGAGGATGGGCAGCCCTGGCACAACCGCACGCCCAGCCTCGTCGGTGCGAGCATCGCCGCGCTGGCGGTGATCGCCGTTCTGGTGCTCGCCGCGACGGCGATGGCCCGCCAGTTCAGCGCGCCCGAACAGGCTCCGCTCAATTTCGTCGAACCCGCCTATTCCGCGCCGACCACCCGGTCGGCCACCCCGACCGCCACCACCCACACGGTCACCACCACCAGCCCGCCGCAGACCACCGACCTGTCGGCGCTCGAGACGACCTCGGAAACCACGTCGGAAACCGAGACCTCCAGCGCCGAGGCGACCGTCGAGACCGACGACGAAGAGGAGTCGACGGAGACCAGTACCCGTCGCAAGCCGCGCACAAATGTGACGCGCACGCTCTATCCGCTGCCCTGAGCGCCTACTATCGGAGGCCGTGGCGCGATACGGACCTCCGAACGACCCGAACGACCCGAACTACCCCGACGACTCACCGACGGAGTACTACGGCACGCCGCCCGAGGAGCCGACGCCGTGGTATCGCAAACCGGCCGCGCTGGTTGCGCTCGGTGCGTTGGGCGCGGTGGTGATCGCGCTGATCGTGTGGGGTCTGGCCCAATTGATCGCCGGCGGTGACGAACCGACCGATTCCGAAACGTTGACCCCGCTGACCACCACGACGAGGTCGGTCGTGACGACCGTGCCCACACGCGAAACCGTCACGGAGACAGTCACTCCGACCACCACACCGCCGCCGACAACCACGACCACTACGACCACGGCCCCACCGACGACAACCACCACCACCGAGCCGACCACCAGCGTCAGCACCAGCACAGAAACGGTGACCCAGACCGAGACCGTCACCGCGCCACCCGAGGGCGAAGGCTGAGCCGGTCACGTCCTGCCGATTGACTCTGCGGTGAGGGCGCGATTTCAGCCGATTTCACGCCCTGAGCGCAGAGTCAACGCGATGGGGACCGGCCGCGCGCGGCGTATTCGGCCACCAACGCCTCCGCGCTGCGCACCGCCGCGCGGCACGCCCGCGTAGTGAACGGGTCGTTGAGCGGATGCTCGGCACGTCGGCGCCAGCGCTGCGTCGCCGCGAACGCCGCCCTGGGGCCGTCATAGGGTGCGTCGGGCTGCAGCCCGAGCCTGCTCGCGGCGTCGGTGCCCGATCCGCCGATGATCCGTCGCAGCGATGCCATCTCGTCGTCGTTCAATGTCGTTGGTCGCGAATGTAATTGGGAGAGCAACCGCAGCTCTTCGAAGGCGTGGGTGTCGGCGAGGAGCGGGTCGATGTCGGCGATGATGTAGGGCGTGGCGTAGATCGGGTTGACCTCGACGAACCGCCGCAGCGACAGCAGGGCGGTGTGGGCTTTGAGCAGGTCCGAACGCTGCGCGAACTGTTGGTCGATGACCTCGCGCAACGACACCAAGCCGCTGCGCTCCAGCAGTTCGTCGGCCAAACTCACGGAATCGGTGACGCCGGCGCGCAATACCGCGATCGAGATCCTGATCCCGAACATCCCGAACCGGTCCAGCAGCGCCGCGCGGGTGGCCGCGTCGACCGGTAGCGAGATGTCCTCTCGCACGAACCGGTCCACTGACAACATCGCCTTGGTGAGCTCGGCGGCGTCCACCCCGGCGAGCTTCTCGAGCGCCACGAACTCACTTTGCCGCAGCGTACGTGCGGTCAGTGCGAGCAGGCCCGACACCGGGACCACCGCCTGACAGATGCCGGTGCGGTCCATTTCGCTGGTGAACCGGGTCGCCACATCCTTGGCTGACAGCATTGCGTCAATGCGTCCGGCGCCGATCTCGTCGGCGCGCGACACCACGCCGATCACGCCGAGCGCCCCCGCCGAACCGCCCACCAACTCGCCGATCTGCGTGAGCAGTGCGATGTCTGGCGCATTCAGGGTCCGCAGCAGAAACACCACGGCGTCCACCCGCGGCACGCCGTCGTCGGGCACCAACAGCCGCAGCGTGCGCTCGGAGACATCGCGGTTCAGCGACGACGTTCCGGGCGTGTCGATGATGGTGGTGTCGATGAGTTCAGCGGCCGGCCATTCCACGTCGAGGTCGACGACGTCCTCGGGATCGAGGCTGGCGAAGTCAAACGTGAGACCGCCCGCCTCGGGATCCCGGCCGATCGGCACGTTGGAGTGTCGACCGCCGACGTGGTTGGCGGTCACCTTCGGCGTGGGACCGTGCCGGAACCATGTCACGATGCGGGTGGCCTCGGTGGCATCGGTGGGCGCAATATCCTCTCCCACAAGGGCATTGACCAGAGTCGACTTACCCGCCTTCAAGGTTCCGGCCAGCGCGATGCGGATCGGCTGGTTCAGCCGACGCCCGATGCGGTCCAACTCGTTGTGCACGTCGGGGCGATCGCGGTATGCGGGATCGGCGCGGTAGGCCAGCGTCGTTCCGGCCAGGATCGCGCGCACCTGATCACTCGTGCTCATCTCGCGCTACAGCTTAGGCAGTCGAGTGGCCACTTATGGCACGCCGTACACGAGTTCGCGTGTCATATCTGGCCGCTCGGCCGGGCGTGGTCGAGCACCTGCCGCAGGATGTTGAGCTGACGCTCGAGTTCGCGGATCCGGTTGTTGCGTTCGGTCTCCTCGAGTTTGGCCGAGGCGATCGTGGCCTGCAGCGACTCGTTGAGCGAACGGGTGGTCTGGTTGGCGATACCGCGGTAGTGGTCGCGCAGCTGGCGTTGGATGCCCTTGAGGCGATCGCGCGACTCCTTGCTCACCACGAACTGCGTGTCGTCGATGAACCGGCGGGTGTTCAGCTTCGCCTCGTTTCGCACCCGCATCATGCGGTTCTCCATGTTCTCCTTGTAGGCGGTGCGCCCCATCAGCAGCCCGGCGCCGAGGGACAGCGGGTTGAACATGCCCAGCCCGGCAAACGACGTCATCATGCCGAACATCAGCACGCCGCCGTAGGACCCCTGCATACCCATCGTGAGCTTTCGCCCCTTGCCGAGCGGCCTGGCCTCGAGGTTGGCCAACGACTTGATCTCACCGAGGCTGGCGCCCATGTCGCTGGGGTCGATCCGGGGCATCTTGACCGCATCCAGCCCCGCTTCTACGAACGTGCGCGCGACTTCGGCGGCCAGCACCTCGGCCCGCTGGTAGGCCCACACGAAGTTGTCACCGACCGCGGTGGCGACCGCGTTCTCCAGCTCGGCGCCGATCTCGGCCCAGTGATGCGTGGGATCGCAGGTGTCGATCACCTTTTCGATGCGTTGGCTGATCACCCGGAACCGGTTGCGCAGGTCGTGGTCGACGTCGGCGGTCAGATCCGAGATCCCGTCGTTGAGCACCTGCTGCCACAGCGCCGTCTGCTGCAGAGCGTCCTGGGCCTCCTGTTTGCGCTGCTCGAGTTCGTTTTCGAGCCGCTCCCGGGTTTCGGGATCGTTCAGAGCCGCCAGCTCGGATTCCACGGACATCGTCAGATGCTCAGCAGCGGAACGTATTTCACCAATCGTTAGGTTGCGGATCCGGTCGTTCTGCTGGGCCAACACCTCTTCGCTGAGGAACCTCACGATGGCGGGGAAGTTCGATTCCTCGTTGAGCTCTTTGTCGTTGAGCGCGATGGCGTGGCTGCGCAGCAGAGACGACGACGGGATGATCGGGATGTCCAGTCCTGCCCGGTGCAGATGCGCCTTGTTGGCGTCGACGATCTGGCGCCAATGCGGGTACAGGTCGGTTTTGGTGGCGATTATCGTTGCCAACGGGCAGATTTCGAATGCCTGCCGCATGAACGTCATCTCGGGTTCGGTGAACTCCTGGCTGGTATCGCTACACATCAGCAGCGCGTCGGCGTCGGGCATCAGGCCAAGGGTCGCCGAAAGGTGCGGCTGACCGTGGCCGCCGACACCTGGGGTGTCCACGAACGCGAGCCCGTTCTTCAACAGGGGGCTGGCCGCGGTGACCTCCACCCGCAGCACTTCTCGCCCTGCGGCTTGCGGTGCACGGCGCAGATCGTTCGTGACGTCGGCCATCGGAATCTCGACCTCGTCGGGCTCTTCGCCTTCGCCGCGCGCCACGATGAGCTTCGCCGTAGCGGTTTCGCCGTAGGACACCACGGTCGGGAGCACGGTGCTCTCGTCATCGCCGACCCGCGCGACCGGCACGTTGAGCAACGAGTTCAACAGCTGGCTCTTGCCCTGTTTGAGCTGACCGGCGACCACCACCCGAATCTGCGGGTCCGTCACCCGAGTTTTGGCTCGGGCCAACCGCTCGACCAGGTCAGCGCGTTCGTGCGCATCGGCGATCTTGCTGGTGTGGTCAATCAACTCGACGAGGACTTTGACCGGTTTGGCCGGCCCGCCGGCCGTGACCGGTTTGGCCTTGCCTGAGTCCTTCGCTTGCGTCATGGGTCCCTCTTGTCGAAACACGCCATTTACTCACGGTAGACGCGCCAACTGGCGGGGATCAGACTTCGATCCCCGCCAGTTGTGCGGTGCGGTTGCGTCAGAAGACGCTCATGTCGTTGCTCAGATCGACATCGGTATTGACCTGACCGGAGTTGTCCACCGAGTTGTTCTGCCCGGAGTTGTCCACCGAGCTGTCCACGGAGTTGTCGATCGAGGTGTCCTCGAGGCTCGCTCCGCCGGCGATGCCACCGGACACGAAGCCGTCGATGTCTCCGACGTTGGTCCGGCTTGCGTCGACGTTGGTGGCGTCACTGTCGTTGATGACGATACCGCCACCGCTGCCGCCGGCCCCGCCGGTGGCGTCGCCACCGTCATTGCCGATGCCGATCAGGCCGCCGCGGCCGTCACCGCCGACCGCTGCCCCACCGTCGCCGCCGCTCATGTCGACGTCGCTGATGACCGGGCCGTCGTTGTCGGAGATGATGTCGCCGACTGCGGTCTGGTCGCCGCTGTCGTCGATCTCGTTGTCCTCTCCGATATTGACGTTGGAGTCGTCGATATCGCCGGTGTTGACGTTTTCGTTGTCGTCGCCGACCACGTTGCCGTCACCGTCGACGTTGGTGGCATCGATGTCACCTGCGACACCGGTGTTGACCACGCCACCGTCTGCGGCGGTGTTGCTGGTCTTGTCGCCGAAGGTGATGTCACCGAAGTCCAGTCCGACGTTGACGGCACCCTGCTGCTGGTCCTGGCCGGCGATGTTGTTCACGTCGGTCTCCGGGCTCAGGAAGCGAGTGTCGTTGTTGCTCAACGTGTCGTTGTTCGACCAGAGGTCGGTCTGGCGCTGCGGCGTGAACGCGATGCCGTGGGTCTGAGCGACGGCCTGCTGCAACCCGACGACGGGGTCGCCGCCGCCCTGCAGCACCGCGGCCGGCGCGACGGTGGCGGCCACCGACTGGACCTGCGCGGCGGTCAGGTTGTGCACCCCGGCGTTGGCCATGGCCCGGTCAGGGTCTGCGATGAACTCATGGGCGCGAACCGGGTCGCGGAACAGGTTGAGGATCCAGTCGATTACGTTCGTCATTTCTTCGGTCCTTTCACTTCTGGCGGGGAGCTGGTTACCGGGCTGTCCGGCGAACTGACACCCACGCTATGGAGCCGACGACACCTACGAAACGGGGTCGAAACCCCTCCCTTCACCCCGGCGTTCGGGGTCGTCCCGACGCCGCCCATTAGGGGATTAGGGGGTGCTTAGGGGGGAGCAGGTGAGCCCGAAACCAATACTGCGCGGCCGAAAAGTCGGCCGCGCAGTTCGGGTTGTTGTCGTGGAGGTGTCAGAAGATGTCGAAGCCGGACGCCCCGGGATCCACGTCGTCCATGACGTCGAGGACGGCATCGCCCAGCACATCGTCGACGGGCGCCTCGGCGGGCTGAATCTCGTCACCGATGACCCCGACATCGGGTACGTCCAGCTCGTACTGGGGCTGAGCGGGTTCAACGGCGCTGACGTGGTCGGAGATCAACGCGGGTGTGTCATCGACCACCGAAACCGGCACCTCATCGCCGAACGCGTCGAAGGCAGTCGTGGCCGCGGCGCTGGCCCAGATGTTCGTCGTCGCCGCACCGAGCCCGTCGAGGTCGACGGTCGCTGGTGCAGTCACCAGCGACGGTATCGACTCCGACACCACCGGGATGAGGGCCTCGACGTCGGCGCTGGTCACATTGGTCAGGTTGGCGTCGGCGAGAACTCGATCGGGGTCGGCGGCGAAGCGGGCAGCGATGTCGGGATCACGCACCACCGACATGACGAAGTCGAGCAGTGAGTTGGCCACGAAACACCTTCCTTCCCCTGACAGATATATCTGCCGATATAGCTGCGATAGCAGCCATCTGCGGTGTGATTTCGATGTTATGGAACTGAACCCGCGTCGAGATCGGTGCCGAACCCGGCTTCGCCCCTCCGCCATTAGGGGGATCGGCGTTAGGGGATTTCGACGCACTAGGGGATGTGCCGTAGCTTGGCGCGCCGAACCATTATCGTGAAGCACGGCCAAACATAGAGGTGTAGATGAGCGACTCACTCGGGTTGTCGATCGGAATGACCAACCTGGTGGCGGCCCGCATTGGCCGACCCCCGGTGATGCGCCGCTCGATCCTCACCTTCTTCCACGACCGCCCCGCCGAAGTGGGGGTGCCATCCGAATACGCCTACGACCCCAACCAACCCGGTCTGGTGCTCAGCGGTTTCGTCGAACGCGTCGGCGACCCGGTGCCGCTGGTGGCGGCCGACGGATCGCCACATCGCGGGGAGTACGTACTCGTCGAGGCGCTGGAGGCGATGGCCCGCACCGTCGGTGGCGGCGCACCCATCGCGGTCGCAGTGCCCGCCCACTGGGGTCCGGGCACCGTCGGGGCACTGCGCGGAGCGTTGCGCACCAAGCCGAGCCTGCTGCCCGACGGGGCGCCACCGGCGCTTATCCCCGACTCGGTCGCCGCGCTGGCGTCGCTGCAGGCGGCCCCCGGACTGCCCGCGGACGGTGTCATCGTGCTGGTCGATCTCGGCGGTAGCGGCACCAGCATCACGTTGGCCGACGCCGCGTCGACGTTCGACCCCGTCGGTGAGACCGTGCGCTATCCGGACTTCTCCGGCGACCTGATCGATCAGGCGCTGCTCAACCATGTCACCGCGGGCATCGCCGAGTCCGCCGGCGCCGACCCCACCGGCACATTGGGTCTGGGCTCGCTGGCCCGGTTGCGCGACGAAGCCAGACAGGCCAAGGAGCGGTTGTCCGCGGAGACGGCAACTGCGGTGCGCGCCGATCTGCCGGGGTTCAGCTCCGATGTCCGGATCACCAGAAGCGAACTCGAGCAGCTGATCTCCGCGCCGCTGGCCGGTCTCCTCGACACCGTCGAAGAAACGCTGCAGCGCAACAATATTGCACCTGCCAGCATTTCGGCGGTGGCCACCGTCGGGGGCGGCGCGAACATTCCGTTGGTTACCGCGCAACTCTCAGAGCGGTTGCGCGCCCCTGTGGTCACCACCCCGCAATCCCAACTCAACGTCGCGGCGGGCGCGGCCCTGATCGCCGACCGGGGGGGCGCCGCCGACGCGCCCACCGGGTTGGCGCCCGCTGCCGATGCGCCGACGAGCATGGCCGCCGCGGCCTGGGCGGCGGGTGCGGCCGGCGTGGCCGCCACCGAGTCGGCGTCGGACGGCGCCGCGTCCGCGACGTTCCGCGCGCTCGCGTGGTCGCAAGACGATTCGCCCGCAGGTGAACCGGTGCCCTACGCCGGCGAGGATTACACCTTCAACCAAGCCGCCACCGGCGCCCGCCCGCAGATGGCGTTCGCCCACGAGGAAGAGGGCTTTGCGCCCGAACCCGAACCGCTGCCCTGGTACAAGCGGCCGCCGATTCTGTTCGGCACGGCCGCCGCTGCGGCACTGCTGGCCGTCGGTGGCCTGGCAGTCACCTTGACCAGCACCAGCAGCGACACGAGCCCGGTGACCGAAACCGCGACCACGGTCGAGACCGGGCCCTCACCGGATAGCCCACCGACAACCGTTGCGCCCCAGACGGTCACGGTAACCGGGACCGATGGCCGACCGACGACGTCGGTGGTGCCGCCGCCCCCGCCAACCACTACCACTACCCCGCCGACCACCACCACAACCACGACGACGACCACGACGACCACGACGACCACGACAACGACGACGCCGCCGACCACCACCACTACGGCGCCGACGACAACCCGTACGACCATCACCACGACGTCACCGCCTGCCCCCGAACCCGAACCAGAGCCCGAACCTGAGCCGGAGCCGGATCCAGGAGCGTGACCCTATGGCCAGACCGGCGCCGGAACGACTGACCGGCATCCCGCCGGCCGCGCGCACCGCCGTCGCGACGCTGACCTCCGCGCCGGACGCCCCGGTGAAGCTTGTGGTGTCGGGAGGCGTCGGCACCGGCAAGAGTTCGGTGCTGGCCGCTGTCCGCGCCGCGTTGCGCGGCGCCGAAATACCGGTGCTGACCAGCGCTCCGCGCGACGGTGACGCGCCGGTCGCCGCGGTGGTCGTCGACGACGCGCACCTGCTCAGCGACGACGAACTCGGCCGGCTCACCGACCGGGTTGCCGATCCGGATACCACGGTCGTCATCGCTGCTGAACCGTTGGCGCGCCGGCCCGCACTCAACGCGTTGACGACGGCCATCGAGCGTGAGAACCCCGCTGTGTCGCTGGGCGCGTTGAGTCCCAGCGACGCAGCTCATGCGGTCACCGAAATGACCGGCGCCACACTGTCTTCGGAGGTCATGCGTTCGCTGATGGTGGCGACGGCCGGGCTGCCGTTTCTACTGCAATCCGCGGTCGCCGCCGTGGCATCATCCGACGGTGAGATACCAACGGCCGGCGTCGTCGATGCGGCGAAGTTCACGCTGATCGACCGGTTGCGCCGGATCGACGAACCGCTGCTCGACACGCTGCTGCTGTCGTCGTTGGGCCGCGACCTCGGACCCGACGACGTGGCGGCCACGTTGCGGCGCAACGCCGATGACGCACAGGAGCTGGTGGACCGCGCCCGCGCGACCGGGCTGATCGAGCCGTCGCACAACCATGCGTTTCTGCGGATGCTGCACCGCTGCATCGCCCAGATCGTCGGGGCGGCGCGCCATCACGACATCGAGATGGCGCTGCTGACGTCCCAGCTCGGATCGTCGACGCTGTCAGCTGACCTCGCGCTACAGCTGGCCGAGCACGGGCTGCGCGACGACCGACTGGCCGCTGTGCTCACCGATATGGCGTCCCGTAGCGCCGGCCAACCCGCAAGGGCGGCAAGGCTTTACCGTGCCGCGACGGCGGCGGGCGCGACGACGCTGGCCGCGCCGCTGGCAGACGCCCTCGCCTTGACCGGTGACTGCGCGACGGCTGGCCGGCTCGCCGACGAACTGCTGGGTTCCGCCGACTCCACCGAACGCGCGGCGGCCGTGCGGATCGCCGCCAGCATCGCCGCGCACGACGGCAGCGCCGCGCACGCCGCTGAATTGTTCCGGTGGCTCGGACCCCATCCGGACGCCCTCGTCGGTGCCGCCGGTGCCGTCGTGATGCTCGGCACGGGCGACCAACCCGGAGCGCGTGCGGCGCTCAGCACCGACAGCGCGGGGCCGCCAACGTCGACGGCACGCGCTGCCCGCAGCCTCGCCGACGGGCTCCTCACCTCGGTACAGGGGCCCTATCCGGCCGCCGTCGCCCGGCTCGGCCAGGCTGTCGCCGCCGAGCAATCCCCGACGGCCGTCGCACCGGACACCCCTGCGGCGCTGCTGACGCTGACCGCACTGCACGGCGGCGACCCGGTGCGCGCCCGCAGCGTCATCGCCAGGGCGGTCCGCGCCGACCTCGACGAGGGCCTCGAGAACACCGCGTTCGTCGCCCACCGACACCGACTGCTGCTGGGATGGACGCGGATGCAGGACGGCCGGCTTGCCGCAGCAGGCGCCGACGTCGCCGCCGTCGTCTCCGACCGCGATGCCCCCACGGCACTACATCGGCGCGACGCGCTGTGGGCCGCGGCGCTGCAGACCGCGATCGCCCGGCGCAGCGGCGACAGCGGTGCGGTGCAGAAACACTGGTATACGGCCGTCGAGGTGCTCGCCGAATGCTCGATGGACCTGTTCTCGCTGCTGCCGTTGGGCGAGTTATGGGTGGCCGCCGCTCGGTTGCGTCAGATCGAACGCCTACAACACAGCATCGACGAAGCGTTCGCTCTGCTCGAGTCGCTCGGCAACCCGACGCTGTGGTCGGTCCCGCTGCACTGGGCCGGCGTACACGCCGGGATCCTCATCAACTCGCCGGACGCGGTGGCCCCGCACGGGCAGGTGTTGACGGCGGCCAGCCGGGCCGAGGGACCCGACAGCGCCTTCGCCAAGGCGCTGGCCCATGGGGGCCGGACCTGGTTGCGGGTGTTGGCCAACACCGTCGACGTCGACGACGTCACCGCGGCGGCACAGCGGTTGGCGCAGTTCGGTCTGACCTGGGACGCGACCCGGCTGGCGAGCCAGGCCGCGCTGCACGCACCCGACGGACGGGCGTCCGGGGCGATGCTGCAACTGGCGCGCGACCTCAAGCAGACCGCGGCCCTGGACGACGGGCCAGGGCCGGATATCGATGACAGCACCGCGTCTCCCCAGAGCGCGCCGACCCGGCCTGCGTCGACGCGGCTCTCGGACCGTGAACGCGAGGTCGCCGAACTGCTGCTGCTCGGCATGCCGTACCGCGACATCGGCGCGCAGCTGTTCATCTCCGCGAAAACCGTCGAACACCACGTGGCCCGGATCCGTCGTCGCCTCGGCGCCGAATCCCGCTCTGAGATGCTCTCGATGCTGCGGGCCATGCTCACCCCGCAGGGCCGATCGACCGGGTCCGAGAGGTAGTTAGGCAAGCCTTCGTAGCGCACTTTCCCCACGGGGTGCGACGATGAGCCCGGCTTGAACTGGCCCTGAGCGAATGTTACTGGCCGGTAACATGTATTAAGTTACCTTTGGGTAACTTAGACACGGGAGGCACGTGGTGGATACGCAGATGCTCATCAGGCTCATCGTCGGTCTCGGCATGACCGCGATCGTGCTGGTGTTCGCCGCCAAACGCGTGCTCTGGCTGACCAACCTGATCCGCGCCGGCGCGCCCACCAGCCGCGAGAACAACCGCAAAGACAACTTGGGTACCCGCATCCTCACGCAGATCAGAGAGGTGTTCGGGCAAACCCGCCTGCTGAAGTGGTCGATCCCCGGCCTGGCGCACTTCTTCACGATGTGGGGCTTCTTCATCCTCGCGTCGGTCTACCTCGAGGCCTACGGGTACCTGTTCGACCACGACTTCCACATCCCGATCATCGGCCGCTGGGATCTGCTGGGCTTCCTGCAGGACTTCTTCGCAGTCGCGGTGCTGGCGGGCATCATCACGTTCGCGATCATCCGGCTGCGTACCGAACCCAAAGAGCACGGTCGCGATTCGCGGTTCTACGGCTCCCACACCGGTGGCGCTTGGCTGATCCTCTTCATGATCTTCAACGTCATCTGGACCTACGCGCTGGTGCGTGGCGCCGGCGTGAATACCGGGGCCCTGCCCTACGGCGACGGCGCGTTCTTCTCGAACTTCATGGGCTGGGTGCTCAATCCGCTCGGAACCGAAGCCAACGAGTGGATCGAAACGATCGCGTTGCTGCTGCATATCGCCGTGATGCTGGTCTTCCTGCTGATCGTGCTGCACTCCAAGCACCTGCACATCGGCCTGGCACCGATCAACGTGACCTTCAAGCGACTGCCCGACGGGCTGGGCCCGCTGCTGCCCGTCGAATACGTGTCTGACAACGAGGCCAAGCCGATCGACTTCGAGGATCCGCCCGAGGACGCCGTGCTGGGCCGCGGCAAGATCGAGGACTTCACGTGGAAGGCCTACCTCGACATGACCACGTGCACCGAGTGCGGCCGCTGCCAGTCGCAGTGCCCGGCGTGGAACACCGGCAAGCCGCTGTCACCCAAGCTCTTGATCATGGACCTGCGCGACCACCTGTTCGCCAAGGCGCCCTACGTCCTCGGTGACAAGGAAAGCCCGCTGGAAAACACCCCCGAGGGCGGCCTCGGTGAGGAGATTCGCGGCGAGAAGCACGCCGAGGACCACCATGTCCCCGAATCCGGTTTCGGCCGAGTCACCGGGTCCGGCCCCGAGCAAGCCACCCGCCCGCTCGTCGGCACCGCCGAGCAGGGCGGCGTCATCGACCCCGACGTGCTGTGGTCCTGCACCACGTGCGGCGCCTGCGTCGAACAGTGCCCGGTGGACATCGAGCACATCGACCACATCGTGGACATGCGCCGATACCAGGTGATGATGGAGTCGGAGTTCCCCGGCGAGCTCGGTGTGCTGTTCAAAAACCTTGAGACCAAGGGCAATCCGTGGGGCCAGAACGCCAAGGACCGCACCAACTGGATCGACGAGGTCGACTTCGACGTGCCGGTCTTCGGCAAGGACGTCGAGTCGTTCGACGGCTATGAGTACCTGTTCTGGGTGGGCTGCGCCGGCGCCTACGAAGACCGCGCCAAGAAGACCACCAAGGCCGTCGCCGAGCTGCTGGCCACCGCAGGCGTGAAGTATCTGGTGCTCGGCGAGGGCGAGACCTGCAACGGTGACTCGGCCCGCCGCTCCGGCAACGAGTTCCTGTTCCAGCAGCTGGCCGCACAGAACGTCGAGACGCTCAACGACCTGTTCGAGGGTGTGGAGCGGGTGGACCGCAAGATCATCACCTCCTGCCCGCACTGCTTCAACACGCTGGGCCGCGAATACCCGCAGCTCGACGGCCACTACACGGTGCTGCACCACACGCAGCTGCTGAACCGGCTGATCCGGGACAAGAAGCTGGTGCCGGTCAAGCCGGTCGACGGCGGACGCGACATCACCTACCACGACCCCTGCTACCTGGGCCGGCACAACAAGGTTTACGAGGCACCGCGCGAGCTGGTCGGTGCGTCCGGTGCGCAGCTGACCGAGATGCCCCGCCATGCCGACCGCGGGCTGTGTTGCGGCGCGGGCGGTGCGCGGATGTGGATGGAAGAGCACATCGGCAAGCGCGTCAACGTTGAACGGGTCGAAGAGGCCATGGATACCGGCGCGTCGGCCATCGCCACCGGCTGCCCGTTCTGCCGCGTGATGATCACCGACGGTGTCGACGACGTCGCCGCCGCCCGTGAGGTCGAGAAGACCGAGGTGCTCGACGTGGCGCAGCTGCTGCTCGACTCGCTCGACAGGAGCAGCGTCAAGCTGCCGGAAAAGGGCACGGCGGCAAAGGAAGCCGAGGAGCGTGCCGCCCAGGCCGCTGCGTCGGCGCCTGCGGTAGAGAAGACTGCGCCGCAAGCCGAACCGCAGCCCCAGGCCGAGCCGGCCCAGGCGAAATCCGCTCCTGCGCCCGACAAGCCGGCCGCCGCGCCGCCCGCCAAGGGACTCGGCATCGCCGCGGGCGCCAAGCGCCCAGGTGCGAAAAAGGCCGCGGCGCCAGCCGCCGATACATCGGCCGACAAGCCGGCCGCCGCGCCGCCCGCCAAGGGTCTCGGAATCGCCGCGGGCGCACGGCGTCCCGGTGCCAAGAAGGCCGCGCCGAAGGTATCGCCCAACGAGGGTGAAGCCAGCGTCACGCAGCCGCCGAACGTCGACCCGGATCAGGCGACACCGGAAACCAAGACCGACACCGCCGACTCCGACCGCGGGCTAGCCGAACCCCAGCAGCCGGTGAAGGGCCTCGGTATCGCACCCGGCGCACGGCGTCCCGGCGCGAAGAAGTCGGCGGCCCCGGCGAAGCCCGCTGCGCCGCAGCCGAAGCCGGAAGCCGACAAGGAATCCGAGGCTGCGCCCCAGGATTCTGCTCCGGCCGACAGTGACAAGCCGGCACCTCCCGTGAAAGGCCTCGGGATCGCGAAGGGCGCCCGCCCTCCGGGTAAGCGGTGATGGTCTCGAAACATCGCTGACCAGTGTTTTTAGATAATCATTGGACAGCAGTGAGACTATTGAGCGCGTGACTACCCACCACGTGCCGTTCCACGCCGCCGGCCAACACCCGCGGCAGCGCACGTTCACGCAGTCATCCAAGCTGCAGGACGTCCTGTACGAGATCCGCGGGCCCGTGCACGAGCATGCGTCGCGGCTGGAGGCTGAGGGGCACCGGATCCTCAAGCTCAACATCGGCAATCCGGCGCCGTTCGGGTTCGAGGCGCCCGATGTGATCATGCGCGACATCATCCAGGCGCTGCCCTATGCGCAGGGTTACTCTGATTCCAAGGGCATCCTGCCGGCGCGGCGCGCGGTGTTCACCCGCTACGAATTGGTCGAGGGCTTCCCCCGGTTCGACGTCGACGACGTGTATCTGGGCAACGGGTGCTCCGAGCTGATCACGATGACGTTGCAGGCGCTGCTGGACAACGGCGACCAGGTTCTGATCCCGGCGCCGGACTATCCGCTGTGGACCGCGTCGACGTCGCTGGCCGGCGGCACCCCGGTGCACTACCTGTGCGACGAAACCCAGGGCTGGCAACCCGACATCGCCGATCTCGAGTCCAAGATCACCGAACGCACCAAGGCCCTGGTGGTGATCAACCCCAACAACCCCACCGGCGCGGTCTACAGCCGCGAGGTGCTGACCCAGATGGCCGACCTGGCGCGCGAACACCAACTGCTGCTGCTGGCCGACGAGATCTACGACAAGATCCTCTACGACGACGCCGAACACATCGCGATGGCGTCGGTGGCCCCCGACGTGCTGACGCTGACCTTCAACGGGCTGTCGAAGGCCTACCGGGTGGCCGGCTACCGCGCGGGCTGGCTGGTGATCACCGGCCCGAAAGAACACGCCGCGAGCTTCATCGAGGGCATCAGCCTGCTGGCCAACATGCGGCTGTGCCCCAACGTGCCTGCGCAGCACGCCATCCAGGTCGCGCTGGGCGGCTACCAGAGCATCGACGACCTGGTGCTGCCCGGCGGTCGGCTACTCGAACAACGCGACGTGGCGTGGGAGAAGCTCAACGAGATCCCCGGGGTGTCGTGCGTCAAGCCGCAGGGGGCACTGTACGCGTTCCCGCGGCTCGACCCTGAGGTCTATGACATCGTCGACGACGAACAGCTCGTCTTGGACCTGCTGCTGCAAGAAAAGATCCTGGTCACTCAGGGCACCGGCTTCAACTGGCCCACCCCCGACCATCTGCGCATCGTCACCCTGCCGTGGGCCCGCGACCTCGCCGCGGCCATCGAACGCCTCGGCAACTTCCTCACCAGCTACCGGCAGTAAGGCGGTGCGCACCGGGGGGATGCGCGAGACTGAGACGATGGCGGCTACCGGCCGGGCAGCCATCGCGTTCGAGCGCCACGCTTGGACTGACGTGTACGAGTGTCTCACCGACCCGAATGAGCCGCTCACCGCTGATGACCTCGAACGCTTGGCCGTCGCCGCCTACCTCATCGGTGACGATGAGGCCAGTGTGCACGCCTGGGAGCAGGCCTACTCGGCCCGCGTGGCGCTCGACGAATTCAGCCAGGCCGCCGAATGCGGCTTCTGGCTGGCGCTGACACAGCTGCTGCACGGCAATTCCGCCCGAGCGGGCGGGTGGCTCGCCCGGGTGGGCCGACTTCTCGACGACGCCGACGTCGACTGTGCCGCCCGGGGATATCTGCTGATTCCGCCGGCCCTCGGAGCGTGGGCCGGCGGAGATTCGGCCACCGCAGACCAGTTGTGCGGTGAGGCGGGCCGGATCGCGACGCGCTTCGGCGACAAAAACCTGGCGGCGATCGCCTTGCTGGGTCAGGGTCAGGCGGCGGTCACCGGCGGGCAGACGGCGCGCGGGCTGGCCCTGCTCGATGAAGCGATGGTGGGCGTCACCACCGGCGAGGTTGCGCCGATCCCCGCCGGAATCGTCTACTGCGCCGTCATCGAGACGTGCATGGGCGCATTCGACCTCCGCCGAGCGACCGAATGGACCATGGCGTTGGTCGCCTGGTGTGAATCCCAACCTGATCTGGTGCCCTACCGCGGCCAGTGCCTGGTGCACCGCTCGCAGATCCTGCAGATCCACGGTGAATGGTCGCAGGCGGCCAAGGCGGCGCAGTTGGCGTGCACGCACCTGGCACAGCCGACACCGCACCCCTCCCTGGGCATGGCTGCCTACCAGCGAGCTGAAATACACCGGCTGCGTGGAGAATTCGACGACGCCGACACCGCCTACCGGCAAGCTCACGAGCACGGCAGACAGCCGCTGCCGGGGTTGGCGCAGCTCAAACTCGCCGAGGGGCGCGTCGATGCCGCAGTCGCCGCCATCCGCCGCGCCCTCGACGACAACCAGGACCGGTACGGCAGGCCGGCGGCCCTGGCCGCCCACGTCGACATCATGCTCACCATCGGCGACGACGCTGCCGCGCGGACAAGTGCTGACGAGCTAGCCGGGATTGCCGCCGCCATCGACGCTCCCTACCTGCATGCCATCGCCGCGTACGCCGACGGTGCGACGCTTCTCGCCGAAGGCGACGCCACCTCGGCACTGGTGGCGTTGCGGCGAGCCGCTGCGGGTTGGTTGGAGTTGTCGATGCCCTATGAGGCGGCGCGCACGCGGGTCCAAACCGGCCTGGCCTACCGCGAACTCGGCGACATCGATGCAGCAGCAATGGAATTCGACGCCGCGCGGGTTGCTTTCGGCCGGCTCGGCGCCCAACCCGATCTGGACCGGCTGGCCGAACTGGTCGCCGACCGTCGGCATGCGGCGGGTGTGCTGACAGAGCGGGAATGCCAGGTGTTGCGGCTTGTGGCCGCGGGTAAGACCAACCGTGAAATCGGCGCGACCCTGGTCCTCAGCGAGCACACGATCGCGCGGCATCTGCAGAACATCTTCGCCAAGCTGGGCCTGTCGTCGCGGGCCGCGGCCACCGCCTACGCCTACGAGCAGCACCTGGTGTGAGGACCGCAGTGGTCAGAACTGACCATCTCGGCAGAGCCGAATGGTGTATTCCGTCGACGCGGCCAGAGCGTTGGGATTCGTACCGTTGCACCATGTCTCAACACGTTGGCTACCGTGACCTGCGGCGGACCGAAGCCGAGAACTACGCCCGCGATTTCGTCCCCGTCATCCCCGCTCCACTGGCCGCCGACCTCATCGAGGTCGCCGCACCCGAGCCGGGCGAGTTCGTCGTCGATATCGCATGCGGGACCGGTGTGGTGGCGCACCTGGCCGCCGAAAGAGTCGGCGCCGCCGGGAAAGTTGTAGGGATAGACCTCGTTCCCGAGATGTTGGCGGTGGCGGACGGAGCCTGCCCCGACAACGGCGCGACGATCGAGTGGCAGCAGGCGGACGCGCAGGCGCTCCCGCTTCCCGACGACTCGTACGACCTGGTGTTGTGCCAGCTTGGGCTGATGTTCTTTCCGGACCGGACCGCGGCCGTGCGGGAGATACGGCGGGTGCTTTCGCCCGGTGGTCGTATCGCCGTCAACGTGCCCGGGCCCATCCCGCGGCTGTTCGACGTCATGGCCGAGGCGCTCGGTCGCCACATCGACCCGGGCCTCCCCGGCTTCCTGCGCGCCATCTTCTCGGTGAGTGAGGGCACCCTTCTCGCGTTATTGCAAGACAATGACTTTCGCGACGTCACCGTCAACACCGTGACGAGGACGCTGCGGTTGCCGCCACCGGCCCAATTCCTCTGGCAGTACCTAAAGGTGACTCCGCTCGCCGGCACCGTCCTGGCCGCCGATGCCGACCGTCGGCGAGCGCTCGAGGACAATGTCGTCGCCAACTGGCGCGAGTTCGTCGACGGCGACGGACTGGTTGTCGAGCTTGGGGTCACCACAGCGACCGCTCGAAAGTAGGGCCGCGGTCCCGAGGGTGCGGGCCTTTACCCTGTTCGGGTGACGCACTCCCATTCCCTGAGCGGTCCGGCGCCGCTGGGCCCCCTGGCTGCGAAGGTCGTCGTCGGACTGCTGATCGCCATCGGCGTCGCCGTGCTCGGCGGCGCGGTGTGGTTGTGGCCGAGCCAGCAGAAGGCCGACATCCCCCTGCCGTTTCAGAACGCGGCGGGCGGCGCGGTCACCACCGAAGCCGGGCACGTGCTTTCGAGCAGCCTTGCCGCCTGCGGCAGCCCGTCAAGCGGGCGGGTCCTCACCGCCGCACCGGTGCCCGCTCAAAGCGACGCTGCACGCACCTGCGTGCAGGCGCTCATCGCGATCGACTCCGGGCCCAATACGGGCGCCAACACCTTGTTGGAGTTCAGCGGCGGGCCGGGGCAGCCCAACCTCGCCGTCGGCGACCAGGTCCGCATCAGCAGGCAGATCGACGACGCCGGCACCACCACATACTCGTTCTACGACTACGAGCGGACGTGGCCGCTGATCGCGCTCGCCGTGGTGTTCGCGGTCGTGGTCGTGGCCGTCGCCCGATGGCGTGGGTTGCGCGCGTTGGTCGGCATCGTGGTCGCGTTCTTGGTGTTGGTGGTCTTCCTACTGCCTGCGCTGCGCGACGGCGCGGCCGCGATCCCAGTCGCGCTGGTGGCCTCGGCGGTGATCCTCTACGCGGTGATCTACCTGGCGCACGGGGTGAGCCTGCGCACCAGCGCGGCGTTGCTTGGCACGTTGACGTCGCTGCTGTTGGCCGCGGTGTTGTCCTGGGTGGCCATCGAAGCGGCGCAGCTGACCGGACTGTCGGAGGACCAAAACAACACCGTCGCAGCATATCTCGGGGACGTATCGATCACCGGTCTGCTGTTGGCCGGGTTCATCATCGGCTCGCTGGGTGTCCTCAACGACGTCACCGTCACCCAGGCGTCGACGGTGTTCGAGCTGGCCGAGTTGGAAGGCAGTTCGCGCCGGGCCGTGTTCGTGGGCGCCATGCGGGTGGGCCGCGACCACATCGCCAGCACCGTCTACACCCTGGTGCTGGCGTATGCGGGCAGTGCGCTGCCGCTGCTGCTGTTGTTCAGTGTGGCCAACAGGTCGCTGGGCGACGTGCTGACGAGTGAGAGCGTGGCCATCGAGATCGCGCGTTCTGCGGTGGGTGGCATCGCGCTGGCGCTGTCGGTGCCGTTGACGACCGCGATCGCGGCCGTGCTGGCCACTCCGCGCATCGCTAGCCTTCCTCCAGCAGCCCCAGAAGATACGCGCCGTAGCCGGACTTGAGCAGCGCGTATCCCCGTGATGCCAGTTGCTCGTCGTCGATGAAGCCGACGCGCCACGCAACTTCCTCGGGCACGCTGATCTTCAAACCTTGGCGCCGCTCGATGGTGCGCACATAGTCACAGGCATCCAACAGCGAGTCGAACGTTCCGGTGTCCAGCCACGCCGTGCCGCGGGCCAGCACCTCGACCGTCAGCCTGCCCTGGTTGAGGTAGGTCTGGTTGATCTCGGTGATCTCGTATTCGCCTCGAGCAGAAGGTTTCAGCGACCGTGCGATCTCGATCACGTCGTTGTCGTAGAAGTACAGCCCGGTCACCGCGTAGTGCGACTTCGGGGTGGCGGGCTTCTCCTCCAGCGACAGCGCGGTGCCGTCCTCGGCGAACTCGATCACGCCGTAGGCAGATGGGTTGGACACCCGATAGGCGAAAATTGCTCCGCCGCTGATGTCTTGGAACCGCCGCAGCCCGGTGCCGAGTTCGGGGCCGTAGAAGATGTTGTCGCCCAGAACCAATGCCACTGGCCCGGTTCCGATGTGGTCCGCTCCGATAATGAAGGCCTGGGCTAGCCCGTCGGGCTGGTGTTGCACCGCATAGGTGACGTTGATGCCGAAATGCGAACCGTCACCGAGCAATCGGTGGAACGCCGGCGCATCGTCGGGTGTGGTGATCACCTGGATGTCGCGGATACCGGCCATCATCAGCGTGGACAACGGATAGTAGATCATCGGCTTGTCGTACACCGGTACCAGCTGCTTGCTGACACCCATCGTGATCGGGTACAGCCGAGTGCCCGACCCGCCGGCGAGAATGATGCCGCGCATCAGCTCTTGAGGTCCTTTTCGGTCAGCTCGGTGGCGGCCAGCGCCGACGCGAGGTCGCCGTGGTGAAACACCGACGTGACGCGGTCGTCGACGACGCGGAACGCCGACGCCGACGCCACGGCGTCCGAATCACCGGACAGTTCCTCGGCGACCACGACGCCGTCGTGCACATACAGCCGGCCCGTCTCGACTTTTCCACCGGCCTCCTGCTGCGCCCACTCCCGCAGCGCGACATGGCCCTGGGCGGCTCCGTCGGCGTCACCGATCTCAATGTCGTCGCTGGACAGCGATGCCAGGGTGTCCAGGTCACGCTCGTTGAGCGCGTCGTACCAGGCGAGGACGGTGGCGATCTCTGAAGTGCTCATGGTCGAGAAGGTACCCATTTAGAACGGGGTGCGCTGCAGCCAGCTCTCCCACACCGCTTCGTCGCCGAAGATCTCGATTCCTGCGTCGGCGGCGCTGCGTCGCCGCATGATCGCCAGCAACAGATCCTTTGCCGGACCGCGCAGTGCGACGTCGCCCTTGCCGTGGTCGTGCGTCCAGGTCACGCCGTCTTCGGCGTTGGCGACGGTCCACTCGCCGGCGGGCCCGAGGCCGTCGTCGGTGGCGTGCAGGTGCATGGTGCGGCCGCGATCGAGGGGGGCGTCGGCTCGGCTGGCCTTGATGGACATCAACTCGATCCACTCGCTGATGCCGTCGGCGGCCACCTCGGCGGGCAGGTCGTAGTCAGCGCCCAGCGCCAGCGCGGCGTCGGCGCGGTGCACCGCCACTTCATGCAACAGCCTGCGGACCCACCACCCGGCCGGGCGCGGCCCCGCCGCTGTCCACACCCGCTCCGAACCGACCCGGTCGACCGCGGCGAAGACGGCCCGCGGACCGCCGTTCAGCCAGTCGATCGCGCCGTCGGGATCGTCGGGCGGCTTGCCGTCCCGCACCTCGCGCGGATCGACCGGCGTCATCCGACGCTGCGCGATGATCTGTGCGGCCCACCGGCTTCCCCGTCCGACGTGGCGAAACAGCTGCTTGAGTGTCCATTCCGGACAGGTCGGAACCGGCGTTGACGGGTCTGCACTGCGGATCAGTACCCCGAACGCCCGGGTCTGTTCGAGCAGCGCCCCTCGGAAATCCACGCCCCGAACTTAACCCACTTGCTGCGGCTAGATCGTCGAACCGATGGGGGCGCGCGCCTTGCCGAGCGTGACCGGCAGTGCCGACCACCCGCGCAGCACCCGGGTCTCGCGTCGGCTGCCTGCACCGGCCAGCCGGGCGTCGGGGAAGCGTTCGAAGAAGGTGCGCAACCCGACCTCACCTTCGGCGCGCGCCAGCGCCGCGCCCAGGCAATAGTGCCTGCCACCGGAGAACGACAGGTGCTTGCCCGCGTTTTCACGTTCGATGTCGAAGCGGTGCGGGTCGTCGAAAACGTTCGGATCGCGGTTGGCGCCGGCGAGGTAGAGGATGATGATCTCGCCGCGGCGCACCCGGGTGCCGGCGATGTCGGTGTCCTTGCGCGCCATTCGCGCGCTGAGTTGCACCGGTGAGTCGAGCCGCAGGATCTCCTCGACGGCGTTGGGCCACAGTTCAGGCCTGGCGGCCAGGGTGTCGAGATGCTGGGGGTTGTCCAGCAGCATGCGAATTCCGTTGCCCAGCAAGTTGACTGTCGTCTCGAAGCCCGCGGCCAGCACCAGACCCGCGGTGGCCATCAGCTCTTCCTCGTTGAGCCGGGCGCCCTCGTCGCTGGCCTGGATGATCTGGCTCATCAGATCTTCACCCGGGTTGCGCCGTAGTTCGGCCAGGTGGTCGACGAGCCAGTCGTTGAACCCTTCGATGCCGCGGTTGACCTGGCGGTACACCTTCCACGGCAGGCCGATGTCCAGGCTGGGCGCGCCGAGTTCGCCGAACTCCAGAATGTTTGGCCGCGCCTCGTCGGGGACGCCGAGAATGTCGCTGATGATGCTGACCGGCAGCCGAGAGCAGTAGCGCTCGACGATGTCGACGGTGCCGGTGGCACCAGAGGTGCCAGCCATCTCGTCGAGCATTGCGTCGGCCGACTCCTGCACCCGATCACGCAGTGCCGCAACGGCTCTGGTGGTGAACACCGACGACACCAGCTTGCGGTAGCGGGTGTGATCCGGCGGTTCGACCGACAGCATCGACGGCGGTTGCAACGGATGCAGCATGTCGGTCTTGGTGCGGTCGGTCACCCATTTCAGTGGTTTGGGCAGGTTCGACCCCATCGCGAAGACCCGGAAGTCGTCGGAGCGCAGCACATCGTTGATGATCTTGTGCTCGACGGTCAGGTAGGCGGCCCGACCGCGCACGAGGGGACCGCGCGCACGCAGTTCCTCGGTGAACGAGGCGGGATCGTTCCGGATCGTGGGATCGGCGATCAGCCTGCCCTGAAAATCGCCGCGACGGGCGGCCAACCGGGCGAGCGCGCGCACGACCCCGTGCATCGCCACCCATCGGGCCCGTTGTTTGATCGGGCCGTTGCGTCGACGCGGGCGACCGTCGTGCACGATGACACTCCTAAAAGTGCTTCCTGCTCAGGTGTTTTGGCAGGCGATTAACTGCAGAATATCAGGAAACAGTTGTTGCCCGAACCGCCCGAACCGCCGCGCCCGGACGGCCCGTTGGAACCACGGGACCCGGGACCGAAGTCACCCGAACCGCGTGACCCCGAAGATCTGTCCGAGTCGGAGCCACGCGAGCCCGAGCCGTTCTCCCACGGCGGCCACTTCGGGTTGCGCGGCTTGTCGGGCTTCTCCCATGGCGGGTCCCACGGCGACTTGGGCGGCGTCCAGGTGGGCGTCGGCGGGTCGTAGGTCGGCCGCGGCGGATACCACGGATTCTGCTGCCGCGGATACCACATCGGCGGTGGGTTGTACACGGGCGGAGGGATGTACACCGGGGCCGGTGCCGGAGCCACGGGGGCCGGCGCCGGGGCAGGCGCAGGCGCCGCGGGAGGAGGAGGTGGTGGCGGCGCAGCCGGCGGGGGTGCAGGTGCGGGCGCAGCGGGCGCTTCGACGTACACCGTGCGCGGCGGGGCCTGCGGAGCCTCTTGCACGACGGGGATCGGGGCCTTGATGGTCTCGGCCGGCGGCGGAGGTGGCGGCGGGGGTGCCTCGACCGGCTGGGCTTCCTGCTGCACGGGCGGTGGCGCGGGGGCGACGGCGCTGGGCACGATCGCGCTCTGCCCGGGGCTGGGTCGCTGATCGGCCGTCGGGCGGATGCTGACCGCCAACGAGATGACCAGGGCCACCACACCGACGACGAAGATCGACGTCAGCGCGCTGCCGACGAGCAGGAACGGCTTGCGCTCCTCACCGATCGGGTGGAAGTCGGTAGCGGGCTCGTCACCGTCGAGCAGCGGTGCGGCGCCGGCGGCCAGCCCGGCGTATGCGCTACCGGCGGTGGGGCCGTCGGGGTCCTGGGAGTAGGCCAGCCCGACGGTGGACGCTTCGAACGCGGGGGCGTTGGCGGCGGCGAGCGCGGCGCCGCGGGCCAGCGCGAGGTCGGGTTCGTCGGGTGCGCTGACGGGCAGGCTAACGAGGTGTTCGAGGTGGTTCTTCACCGAGGCGATATCGACGCCGGAGCCGACGACGAACATGGCCTGCGGCGGTGACTCCTGGGCGTCGACCGCGGCGGCCATTTCGGTCAGCACGACCATCGCGTCGTCGCTGTGCAGAGTGCGGCTGAGCACCTTGACCACCGACCCGTCGCCGGTCTGCACCACCGACAGCGTCGCGGTGTCGCGGTCGAGGAAGAGCAGCGCGGTGGTGTCGTATCCGACGGCCCGGCCCACCGCCTGGGCGAGCGAGGCGGCAGCGTGACCGTCGGAGACCAGCATGACGTCGTCGATGCCGCGGGCGGCCAATTCCTCACGCAGGGCTGCGGCTTCGGTGTGGTCGCTCCAGGTGACGCCGATCGACTTGAGATGGTGCCCGCCGGTCTCGGCGCTCTCCTTGGTGCCGAGCACAGCGTCGATGACCTGGTTGGGCGCGCTCGACGTTGCCGAGTCGGGCTCGCCGTTGACGTCGAAGACGTCGTGGTCGACGGTGACGCCGTCGGCCTTCTCCCCTTCGACCAGCACCATGCGGACCGTCGTAGGTGTCATCGACACACCTAATACGATGTCCACGAACCCTCCAAAAAGTTTGCTACGCTATCAAGGTTTTCGTGTCGCCCCGCGATTCGCAGAAACCGGCGACTAGTAGTTCATCGGCATCGGCAGGAGCCGCGTTACATCCCAAAATGCCATTAGCTGATGGCGATCAACTTTTGTATCGGCACTTCGACCCTACTCGGATCAACGGCGGTGCGCGCAAGTCAGTTCACGCTGCGTCCAGGGCGCAAAAAGTACGCCCCGAGACCCCCTCAGCGCAGGGTCAACGAGGGACTCGAGTCAGGTCGATTTGAGGAAGTTCTGATAGGACCGCGAGGGCGTCGGACCGCGCTGGCCCTGATACTTGGAGCCGACTTTGGCGCTGCCGTAGGGGTGCTCGGCGGGGCTGGTCAGCCGCAGCAGGCAGAGCTGTCCGATCTTCATGCCCGGCCACAGGGTGATGGGCAGGTTGGCGACGTTGGACAGCTCCAGGGTGATGTGCCCGGAGAAGCCGGGGTCGATGAAGCCCGCGGTGGAGTGGGTCAGCAGGCCGAGCCGGCCCAGCGAGGACTTGCCTTCCAGGCGGCCGGCGAGGTCGTCGGGCAGCGTGCACAGCTCCAGCGTCGAGCCGAGCACGAACTCGCCGGGATGCAGCACGAAGGGCTCACCGGGTGCGGCCTGTACCAGGCTGGTGAGCTCGTCCTGCTGAAGCGACGGATCGATGTGGGTGTAGCGAGTGTTGTTGAAGACCCGAAACAGGTTGTCCAGGCGGACATCGATGCTCGACGGCTGGATCAGGGTGTCGTCGAACGGGTCGAGGCCCAGCCGCTCGGCGGCGATTTCAGCGCGGATGTCGCGGTCGGAGAGCAGCACGCGACGAGCGTAGCCGCTCGAATGCTAGCCTTCGTGCTCAAACCGGCCGGTGTAGTTCAATGGCAGAACATCAGCTTCCCAAGCTGAGAACGCGGGTTCGATTCCCGTCACCGGCTCCACATTGAACTGCCGCGCTTCCCCGTTAGTTGAACTTCCCCGTATGCAGTTCAACCAAGGCGGGGTGGGCGCAACCTACGTTGAGCTTGAGCGTCAACATTCAACCTAATGGGGTATAAGGTTGAACTATGGAACTCGAAGCAGTCCGCGCGTCGCCGATCGGTGAACTGGTACCGATCAGTGGGACGGATCCTCGCAGCATGGAGGAATGGCACTACTGGGCATACCTACCTATTCCCCTGCCGGCTGCTCCCAATTTGTCCGCACGGGCCGTGGCGTGCGCGTCAAAAGCCGCCATGGCCATCGCCCGCCTCGATGAGGCCGTTGCGCAACTGCCTCGACCAGAGATTCTCGTTCGACCGATCATTCGACGGGAAGCAGCGAGTACATCGGCACTCGAGGGGACGTACGCCAGCTTCCAGGAAGTTCTTGAGGCTGACTTCCTGCAGGAAAATCAGATGTCGTTCGAACAACGCGAGATACGCAACTACGTGCAGGCATCGGAGCTCGCAGTTCACAACATCAGGGAGCGGAGGATCTCACGCAGCTTTCTCGGGCAGCTGCAACGGATAATCGTTCGCGGGACCAAGGGTGACACCGCGGATGCAGGTGATCTCAGGCCGCATGAGGTGGCAATCGGTGCCGAAACCAGGCCCATTGAAGAGTCTCGATTCGTTCCATGTCCGGCTGGCGATCACCTCGAGACAGGCTTCGCCGCCTGGGAGGACTGGGTCAATGAGAACTCCGATCTATTGATCGTGGCGAAAATGGCAATTGCGCACTACCAATTCGAGACACTGCACCCATTTAGCGACGGCAATGGTCGACTGGGCCGCCTGATAGCG
The DNA here is from genome assembly GCF_053483195.1 of Mycolicibacterium sp. XJ2546. NCBI lineage: Bacteria > Bacillati > Actinomycetota > Actinomycetes > Mycobacteriales > Mycobacteriaceae > Mycobacterium > Mycolicibacterium sp. XJ2546. Next base: position 109,178 of record NZ_JBEFRW010000004.1, read on the forward strand.
CTCTTGCAGGTGATGCAGGCTGGCGAGCTCCGCTGGCCGGTACTGAACATCGCTCCGTGGTTCGAAGCTCGGCGGCAGCAGTATCAGGACGGCTTGTTGGCCGTCACAACTTCTGGAGACTTCAGCCCCTGGGTCGAACTATTCGCTCACGCTGTTGAAGTGCAGGCTCGTGAGGGTCTCGCCAAGATCCAATGCTTATTACGCATCAGGGACCGGCTGGTTGCGGACTTGCGCGGCAAAGGCATGCGCGGATCACCCGTAGAAATCGCAGAAGTACTGGTCGGCTACCCGGTGATCGACGTACCAACCGTCAGAGACCTTTTGGGTCGATCGTTTCAAGCCGCAAACCAGTCAGTGGGCAAATTGATTGAACATGGTGTCCTCATGGAGATCACGGGACGCCGGCAAGACCGGCTGTTTGTCGCACCGGAGATCCTCAATGCGATCAACCGTGAGGAGCGCGTAAGGCTCTAGGACGTAGGAGGAGCGTCAGAACTCTTTGAACGACTTCCCACGCTGAGAACGCGGGTTCGATTCCCGTCATCGGCTCCGCAGGTTGCGATTCGGCGACGCAGGCGCGTCGCTGGCGTCAAGTGGCTGACATGACCGTTAAATTCCTCAGTCACTATGACAAAAGTCTTGCGCACCTTGACCACCGTCGTCGCCGCGCCCGCATTCGCCGGCATTGCCCTCGCCGCCACTGCGGCCGCCGATCCGGCGCTGCTCAACGGCAACTACAGCGAAGTCGAAGGTGACTCGGTGATCGTCTGGACGTTCGCGACCAGCTGCGGCCCGACCGGTTGCACCGGTACCGTCGCCAGCAACGAGGGTTGGCAGACCCCCACCACATATGCCAATGGCCGCTGGATCTTCACAGTTTCCAAGCCCGGTGGTCTGACCTGCGCCGACGGCCACTACGAACCCGCTGTGGTGTCGATGTCGATCGACCCGGTGACGCTCAACGGGGTGTTGACGTCGGACTCCAACTACGGTTGCGAAGGCGGAGTCGTGTCGCACAGCCCGTTCCACTTGCGCAAGGTCGGTTGACCTCGTTGACCGCACGACGCGCACACGTGGCCGTGGTGACAGCTCAGCAGCGACCTTCCCCCACTGGGTTACCACTGTGTCAATTTGCGTAAATTCCAACGCTGGACACGCCAACGCCGATAGTCTCGATTCCTCCATTTGAGAGGTGCGAAATGTTCGATCTGCCACGGTCTACCCGCCGACTCATTGGTGCAGCCGCCGTCGGCGGCGCGCTCGTTGCGGCGCCCGCGTTAGCCGCGCTGAACGAAACGCCGTCACCACCACTCGCCGAACCTGCTTGCATCGGAGCCGAATCCGTTGTCGACGGCACCCCAACGTGCGTACCCGCGCCCGTCCCGCCGGCGCCGCCCACCGCCGGCATCGGTTCCCCGGTGGACAGCACGGAACACGACTCCGGGCACCACTGAGCCCGAGATAGCGCTCAGGGCACTGTAATTCGCGTGCGCGCGACCCTACGCGCTATTTCAGCGCCAAGAAATTCAGCGCAAGTAGATTTCGTCGCCGTCGGGGAATCCGCCGCCGGTCGTGGTGATGTGGACGTGGTCGAAATGCCCATGTCCGGAACCCTGCGCACCATCGGGCGTGTAGTAGACGCCGCGCCAGATCGCGTCCTGCATGCCGAACCGCTCGGCGTTGCGCAGCACGTACCAGACGATCTCGTTGCCGAGCGCGATGCCCTCGGCGCTGGTCGGGTTCGGGATCATCACGTCGAGCGCCAGCCCGTTGGGATGCCACCGCAGTGAATCCGGTCGCACACCGCCGATATTGCTGATCTCCGGGAATGCCTCGCTGATGGCCCGTGAAGTCAGGATCGTCTTGACCTGCAATCCGCGCTCGGGAGCGATGCCGGCGGGCAGCGCTCGGTCGACTATCCGCAGACGCGACGCGGCGAACACCTCGCCGGGTGGCGGAGCCGCATCGGGCTCGTCGACGATGAACGGTGGCGCGGTCGGCGGCGCAGCCACCAACTCGACACAGCACGGCGTCGCGGTCTCGGCGCTCGCTTGATTCTCAACGGGTGTCACGACGGGTTCGGGGGCCTCGCGGCTGGTCTCGGCCGGTGCGGGCACGTCGCCGCCGACCGCGAAAAGCACCGCGGCAGGGGCGATGATCGCAGCCAGCCCGATCGGCGGCCTCCGTCGCTTTGTGGCTAAGGAATGGCGACCCACGGGCTGCAGCCTATATCAATTCGTTACATTTGCCGCAACCGCTGCCACCCCCGCTGAGCGATCGCCCAGGTCAGGGGGCAAGATCGACCCGTGACCGGAATGCTCGAGAACAAGGTCGTCATCCTCGCCGGGCTCGGCGGCATCGGCAATGGCCTCGCGCGGCGCTTCACCGACGAGGGCGCGTTGCTGGTCGTCGGCGACCTCGACGAGGACCTGGTGACGCGCGTCGTCGCCGACATCGATCGCTCAGGTGAACGGGTCCGCGGCGTAAGGCTGGACGGCGCCGACGAGGGCTCCGTCGCCGCGATCGTGCGGTCGGCCGTGGACACCTTCGGCCGCATCGACGGCCTGCACGTCAACTTCGCCGACACCGCCGACGCGTACCTCCCCGGCGGTGTCGTCGAGTTGCCGCTCGAGGTGTTCGACGAGGTCATGCGGGTCAACACGAGAGGTTTCGTGATCTGCGCCAAGCACGCGATACCGGCAATGATCGACAACGGCGGCGGCTCCATCGTGTTCACCGCCTCGGCCGACGCCTACAACGCGGCCAGCACCCGGGTGTCCTACCAGATGAGCAAGGCCGCCGAGCTCGCGCTGATCCGCCACATCGCCCGCCGGTACGGACCCAAGGGCATCCGCGCCAACGCGATCGCTCCCGGCCTGATCTGGCACTACAAGTTCGACGAGCAGCCGATGCCCGACGGCGTCGTCGAACAGGCTCGTGCCCGTCAGATGATCAAGTCCCGCTTCGGCGCACCCGACGACATCGCCGCGTTGGCCGCGCTGCTGCTCTCCGACGACGGCAGCTTCATCACCGCCCAGACGATCAGCGTCGACGGCGGCGTGACGTTTCGGCCCTGAGGGAGTGGATACCGCCGCTGAGTGGAGGGGTAACCTCTGAGCCGATCGTCAGCGGATGGGGGCATGGCCATGAACCTCGTGCTGGGTCTATCGATGACGTCCAGCGCTGTTCGTTGGGTGCTGGTCGAAGGAACGACCGGCGAAGGTGACACCGTTCACCGCGGCGCCTGCGCCCTCACCGCGGCCGTCGACCCCGAAGATCTGCTGGACGTGGTCCTGTCCGACGAGGTCGACGGTTCCATCCACGCCATCGGCGTGACGTGGACCAACGAGGCCGAAATCGCGGCCTCCGACGTGTTGGACGCGCTGGCCGCCCGCGGGTTCGCCAACGTGATCGCCGTATCCGAACTCGAGGCCGCCGACGTGCTCGCCGCGGGGCTCGCCGGCCTCGGCGGCTACGACGATCTCGCGGTCTGCATCGTCGAACCGGACGCGGCGGTGGTCGCGGCCGTCCAGCCCGCCGGCGCGACGGTCGACCGGATCGCCCGGCCGCTTGACGGCGCCGACGTGGTGGAACTGTCGAGCCGGGTGCTGGCGCTGTCGCAACTCGACGGTTGGAATCCGGATGCGATCTTCGTCCTCGGTTCGGCCGAGGACCTCGACGTGGTCGTGGCCGCCCTCACCGACGCGGCGGAGTGTCCGGTCGTATCGGCCGCCGACGCCGACGTGGCGCTGGCCCGGGGGGCGGCCCTGGCGTCGGCACATGCCGTCAACGAAATGGCTCCGGCCGGGTCGAAGGCGCCATCCAAGGTGGGCGCGTTGGCTTCGGTCCTTGCCGCCGCGGTGCTGACGTTCGTGGTGTCGCTGTCCGTGGCCGTCGTGCTGAGCTTGTCTCCTGGCACCCCGGACGAGCAGCCGCAGGCCGCCTCGGCGACAAACCCGGCTGAGGAACCGGCAGGCGCACCCGCGCCGCCGGAGAAGAAGGTGTCGACGCCGGCCGAGGCCCGCCCGGTGCTCGCCCAGACCATTGCCGTCGCGGCTCCGCCGCCGCCCGCGGCGCCCGTCGCCGAACCGATGTACGACCCGCCCGAGTACGTCCCGCCGCCGGCGCCCGAGGTCGCACCGCCCGCCCCGGCCTACCCGCCGCCGGCGCCTGCGTATGTGCCCCCACCTGCGCCGGCTTACGTGCCGCCGCCGCAGCAGCCGGCCTACGTTCCCGCGCCCAAGCCGAGGCTGCGCGACCGGATCATCGAGCGCATCCCGATCATCAACCGGTTCCACGAACCGGAATATCCGTACCCGCGCTGACCGTCAGGGCGCCGGCGGATTTTGGTTGTTGGGCACCGGGATCGGGATCGACCCGACGCCCGGCACGACCAAGTGGGTTGTCGTCACCGGCGGAACCGTCGTCGTGGTGGTGGTGGTGGGCGTCGTCGTCGTCGTGGTGGTGGTGGGCGGCGTCGTAGTGGTCGTTGTAGTCGTAGTCGTCGTGGTGGTTGTGGTGGGCGGCGTCGTGGTCGTGGTGACGGCCGTCGACGGCGGCGGCGGAGATGCCTGGGTGGTCTCGGGTGGCGGCGGCGGGTCGCTGGTCACCGTGACGGTCTCCGCGGGCGGGCTCGGCGGCGGCGCGCTGGTCGGCGGCGGCGACGCGGGAGGGCTGGGCGCAGCGGACGTGCGCGGCGCCTCGGGGGTGTTGCTGGTGTCGGTCGCGCCGGTCAGCGCGATCGCCACCCCGCCGACGGCGATCAACGCGACGGCGGCGGCCACGCCGACCGCCAGCGCCGGGAGCCGTTGCCAGGTGCGGGGCGAATCGATCGGCCCCGTCGGCGGCACGTACTGCACCGGAGGTCGCGACGCGGTCATGCCGGTGTCGTAGGACTCCGGGCCGGTGTAGGGCACCGGATCTTCAGCGCTGGCATCGTCCTGCGACCATGCCAGCGCCCCGACCGTCGATGGTTCCGACGCCTCGACGTCGACCAGCGGGGCCGGCGCCAACCCGGTTTCGGCCTCGGCGACCGCCCTGTAAGCCGCGTACAGCGCGGCACCGACAGCGGCGTCCAGCGCCGGCTGCGGCGTGGTGATCACGGGCGCGCCCGTATGCCCGGCAAGCCGTTGCCCGAGCAGCCGGATGCTCGCACCGCCGCCGACCATCGCCACCGCCGACACGTTGATCCAGTCAATCCGGTTGCGCTGCAACGTATTATCGAGCGTCACCAGAAGTCCGGCCAGCGGTTCGGCGAGCAATTCCTCCAGCTGCGGCCGCGACACCGAAACCGACGACCGGTGTCCGGGCAGTTCGGCGACCACCTCGGTTACCTCTTCGGTCGACAACCGCTCCTTGGCGCGCTGGCATTCGTCGCGCAGCTGGGCCAGCGATCCCACCGCGGCGGTGGCAGCGGGATCGACTTCACCGGTTCGGGTGATCTCGTCGAGCACGAGGCGCAACAGCGCCTGGTCGATGTGGTCGCCGGAGAACTCGAGATAACGGGTGGTCTCGTCGATCGGTTCGAACCCCGCGCCTCCGTCGGCCAACGTGATGCTGGTGCCGCCGCCACCGAAATCCAGCAGGACGACGACGCCCTGCGGCGTGAGGCCGGGGTTGGTTTTCAGCGCGGTCAGCGCGGCGACGGCGTCGGACAGCAGCCGCGCCGGCGCCAGCACGGCGCTGGCGCGCATCGCGTTGCCCAGTGCGTCCAACGACGCCGGTGTCCAGTGCGCGGGCACGGCGATGGTGATGTCTGCTGGCGGCTCTCCGCTGGCGTGCACCAGCTCCGTCAGCGCGTCGACCACCAGTTGTTCGGCCCGATGCGTCGATCCGTCGGCCGCCACCAAGGGCACGGCGTCACCGACGCGGTCGACGAAACCGCTGAACACCGTGCCGTCGGCGTCGACCAGCACGGAACGTCGTATCACGGGTTGATTGCCGATACGCGCCGCGACCAAGTTCGTCGTCCCGATCGACAACCCCAACGGGTCGCTCATAACGGACCACACGATAGCCGTCGCACCTGCCGAAACCCGTCCGACACTCCGGTCCAACGACGTTCGGCCGTCACGGTTTTGGACCGACCGGAACGGGTACTACGCAAGCCATGACGTCACTGTGGCTAGCAAACCGCGCCAACCGAGCGACTCCAGCCAATCCGATGGTCGATGCCGACCGATCTGCCGACGTCGTGGTCGTCGGCGCGGGCATCACCGGGTTGATCACCGCTGTCCTGCTGGCAAGGGCCGGCAAGGACGTCCTGGTGCTCGAGGCGCTGTTCCCCGGCGCCGGCGCCACCGGCAACACCACCGCCAAGATCTCCCTGCTGCAGAGCACGAAGATCTCGAAGATCGTCAGCAAGCACGGGGTCAAAAAGGCCAAGCAGTACGTCGACGGCAACCGCGAAGGCCTGGAGTGGCTGATCGGGCACTGCGAGTCGCACGGTATCTCGGTGCAGCGCGAGGACGCCTACACCTACGCGCAGTCCGAAAAGGGTGTGCCGTCGGTGCGCGAGGAGTTGGCGGCCTGCAAGTCCGCCGGCCTCGACGTGTCGTGGGTGGACGAGGCCGGGGTGCCGTTTCCGTTCGCGGGCGGGGTGCGGCTGGCCGATCAAGCGCAGTTCGATCCGATGCCGCTGCTGGACAGCCTGATCGTCGAGCTCGACGAGCGCGGTGGTCGGCTTGCGCAAGGCGTTCGGGTGCAGAAGGTTTCGAACGAAGGCGACGGCCTGAAGCTCAGCGTGCGCACCAACGACGGCGCCGAGTTCGACACGCGCGCAAAGCAATGCGTGCTCGCCACGGGCATTCCGATCCTCGACCGTGGCGGATTCTTCGCGCGCCTGGAGCCGAGCCGCTCGTACTGCATGGCCTATCAGGTGCCCGGCGACATCACCCGCGGTATGTACATCTCAGCAGATTCGCCGACCAGGTCGATCCGGTACGCGCCGACGGCCGAGGGCGACCGGCTGCTGGTCGGCGGCGCCGGTCACCCGGTCGGCCACCAGAAGAGCCCGGCGTCGTCGGTGCAGGAACTCGACGCGTGGGCCAAGACCCACTACCCCGGCGCGATGCAGACCAACTACTGGTCAGCGCAGGACTACACGCCGATCGACCAGCTGCCCTATGTCGGGCCCATCCTGCCCGGCCACGACAAGATCTTCGTCGCAACGGGTTTCGACAAATGGGGGATGACCAACGGCACGGCGGCGGCGCTGGCGCTGTCGAGCCGTATCCTCGGCGGGCGGATGGACTGGGCCGAGGCCTTTTCCAGCTGGAGCCCCCACGAACTGTCGGGGATTCCCAAAGCCATGCAGCTCAACCTCGAGGTGGCAATGTATCTGGCGCGGGGCTGGATCACCCCGGCGACCCGCATGGGCGACCGGACGCCCGATGAGGGCGGCGTGGTCAGCGGTCCCCCATGGGATCTGGAGGCCCGCAGCGTCGTCGACGGCGTCGAGCACAGGGTGTCGCCGGTGTGTCCGCACCTGGGCGGAATCGTCAACTGGAACGACGCCGACGAGGCGTGGGAATGCCCGCTGCACGGGTCACGGTTCGCCCCTGACGGCACCCTGCTGGAGGGCCCGGCGACGCGCAACCTCACTGCGGCGCAGTAGTTTCCGCCTGGTCCGGCACGAGCCTTTTCATCAGTGCCGACCCCGCCACGCCGACGACGATCAGCGCGATCGCCGGGATGTCGGGAAGCGCGTCGCTCACCCATCCGACGATGCCGACCACGGTGACAAACGGTGGGAACCAGTCGACGACCGCGGCGATCGACGTCTTCTCCCCGGTGGCGTAGTCCGGGTAGAACTCGGTGAACGACACGGCGAAGATCATCGCGCCGATCGGCAGAATCCACGCCGTCCAGAAGTTGTCGTTGTCGCCCAGCACGGCGTCGCCGTACACGCCGGCCACGGCGGAGAACAAGAACGCACCGGCCCAGGCCGCTGAGATGACGTAGTTGATCCGCAAAAACACCGGGCTGTCCCAGTACTCTTCGGGTGTGGTGTCCTTGGCATAGGCAAGGGTGAAGGGTCTGCGGATCAGCAGGGTGATGATCGCGAACACCGCCAGCGCGACATTGCTCAGCGCGCCGGCCCACAGTTGCAGCCATTCGATGACGCGGTCGGAGGCCACCAGGCCGAGCACCGCGAGAACGCCGAAGTAGGCGACGGTGAACGCTTCCAGCAGGTGCACGGGCACGCCGCGGCGCGCACCGACCCACAGCGTCAGCAGCGACAGTGCCAGCGCGACAGAGGCGGCCTCTTCGAAGCGGCCGGGACCGTTGATGATCCCCATCAGAATCCACGGTGCGATGCCCGCGAGGGGCGACCTGAGGTACCCGTCGACAAATTTCATGGTGGCACTTTATGCGGTGCTGGGCGGTTGTGCTGCAATGTCGACCATGGGCGACATCGATGAGATCAAACAAGTCAAGTACCGGTACCTGCGCGCGCTGGACACCAAGTTCTGGGACGAGTTCGCCGACACCCTCACCGAGGACGTGGTCGGCAGGTACGGCGAGTCCATCGGCGAGGAGCATCACTTCACCAACCGCGACGAGCTGGTGACGTTCATGCGCAATTCGCTGGGGCCCGAGATCATCACCGAGCACCGCGTCACCCACCCCGAGATCCGCGTCGACGGCGACGAGGCGTCGGCGACCTGGTACCTGCAGGACCGGGTGATCGCCCCGGACTTCAACTTCATGCTGATCGGCGCCGGGTTCTACCACGACCGCTACCGACGCACCGGCGACGGCTGGAAGATCTGCGAGACCGGCTACGACCGCACCTACGACGCGTCGATGTCCACCGAAGCACTGAACTTCAAGGTGAAACCCGGTCGTGCGCTGAACATCTGAGGTCTACTTCGAGATCGCGATCAGCGCGCCCGGGCGCAGCCAAGCCATGATCTTGACCAGCATGTCGTCGTCGATCGCCACGCATCCCGCCGTCGGTCCGCCGTCGGTGGCATGCAGGAAGAAGGCGCCGCCGTTGCCGGGGACACGCGCTTTGTTGACGCCCATCACGACCGCGTGCACGTACTGCGGGATGTCGAGGTTCTCGGTGCCGCTCGCCGGGTCGGTGTCAAACGGACACTGCGCCTTCTTGCACACCTGCATGGTGTTGTAGGTGGGGCTTTTCATGTCGCCGTCCCACCAGTGGTCCGGACCGACCTGCACGTAGGGCAGACCGCCGCCGGGGTTGGGCGCGGTGCCGAACGCGAAATCGAGGGTGAAGACCCCCATCGGGGTCTTCATCTGGCCGTCGTGGGTCTGCGGCGCCATCCCCTTGGCCCCGATCCAGGCGGGGATGGCCACTCCGATCGGCTGCCAGCCCGCCGGGGTGCGTTGATATACGTCCATCTTGGCCTTCGAACCACCCACGCCCACAACCGAAATCACCTGCGTTGCCGATCCGACGGAGTCGGCGAACCACGGGGCGGGTTGGGCGCGCCCGACCGCGGCGGTGCCGACCAACGCCACCAAGGCGCACATCAAGATCAACAGCCGGCGCACGCAACCATGCTAAGTCGCGGTGCGTTCGGTTTGGGTTAAGCCGCGCGCTGGCTGGATAAGTTGAAGGGATGGATTTACTGCCCGTACGACGGCGCCGCGGTATCCGCCAGATCGGTCAGGGCCTCGGCAGCCTCGACCAGGAGGTGTTCGAGGCCATCGCGGATTCGCCCAGCCCGCTGCTCGATGCGGTGATGCCCAAGCTGACCAGGGCCGCGGACTACTCGAAGCTGTGGTTTGCGATCGCGGCGGTGCTGGCGCTCGTCGGCGGGCCGTCGGTCAGACGTGGGGCAACTCGGGGCGTGCTGAGCCTCGCGGTGACGAGCCTGCTCACCAACCAGGTGGCCAAACGGGTGTGGAAACGGGCGCGCCCCAACTGGACCCTGGTGCCGTTGGCGCGTCGCGCGCGGCGCACCCCGACGTCGAACTCGCTGCCGTCGGGTCATTCGGCGAGCGCGGCGGCGTTCGCGGTCGGTGTCGGGTTGGAGAGTCCGCTGCTGGGGTTGATGCTGGCGCTGTTGGCCGGCCTGGTCGGGATGTCGCGGGTGGCAACCGGTGCGCACTACCCCGGTGATGTGCTGGCGGGGTTCGGCGTCGGTGCCGCGGTGGCCGTGCTCGGCGGGCGGGTGGTGCCGCCGGTGGTTCCGACCGAAATTCCCGCCGCCGACCCGCTGTGGGTCGGTGCCCCGAAACGTCCAGACGGTGCGGGCGTGGTGCTGGTCGCCAACCCCGCGTCGGGCGGCGGCGCTGGAGCCGACACCATCGACGAGGTGCGAGAAGCGTTGCCGCGCACGCAGGTTGTGGAGCTCGACGGCGACGACGATATTGCCGCGACGTTACGGTCAGCCGCCGAGCAGGCAGAGGTGCTGGCCGTCAGCGGCGGGGACGGCACGGTGTCGTGTGCGGCCGGGATCGCCGTCGAGGCGGGCATTCCGCTGGCGGTGTTTCCGGGTGGGACGTTCAACCACTTCGCCAAGGACATCGGCTGCGACACCGTGGCCAAGACCGTCGAGGCGATCCGGGAGGGCCTTGTCGCCTGCGTAGACCTGGTGTGCCTCAACGACAACCACATGGTGATCAACACCGCGAGCATCGGCGCCTACCCGTCGTTCGTCGAAACGCGGGAGAAGTACGAGCACCGGATCGGCAAACCGCTGGCCAGCGTGTACGCGATGTATCACACGCTGCGCTACGACGATCCGGTCCGCATCCGCTACGACAACAAGACGCTGCAGACGTCGCTGTTCTTCCTCGGCAACTCGACGTATCTGCCGTCCGGATTCGCTCCGTCGCGGCGTACCCGCATCGACGACGGCCTGCTCGACATCCGGATCCTGGAGACCGGGCGGCGGTGGGCCAAGCTGCGGATCCTGGCCGCGCTGGCGACCGGACGCCTGGAACGCAGCCCGCTCTACCACGAGCTTCGGGTGCCGGAGTTTCATTTCACGGTCGTCGACGGTACGACGACGCTGGCGCACGACGGCGAGGTCGGCACCGAATGTCAGGAGGCCAGCTTCGTCACGCGGTACCGCGTGCTTCCGGTATATCGTCCGGCTGCGTGATCGGTTGCGTCGGCGACACCAACGCGTAACAGACCGCAAAATAGGCGTACCCCAGCGCCCATCCGGCGAGCACGTCGGAGGGATGGTGCACGTTGAGGATCACCCGGCCCAGTCCGATCGCGGCGACGATCACGACGCCCAACACCACAAGCCATACCCGCAGCGGCCTGCGCACGACCGGTAGGGCCACGGTCAGCAGCGCGAGCACTGCCACCATCACGCCGAGCGCGTGGCCGGACGGAAACGATGAGCTCATCGCGGACACCAGGGCGGTGTCGGGCCGCGGCCGATCGGCGGCCCGCTTGGCGGCTTCGGTGATGAGCCCACTGATCTCCACGGTGATGAGCAAGAACATCGCGATGCGCACGTTGCGCCGCACGAGCGCGATCACGATCACCACGAGGGTCACCAAACGAAAAGCCATCGGCCCCAACACGGTGCAGAACACATGCCACCCGAGCACCCAGCCGGGATGCGCGTCGCCGTAGCGGTAGAAGCCGTCCAGGAGCGCGTTGTCCAGATCGGTGAGCCACCGCCAGTGCTGGGCGTATCCGATCCACAACAACGCATACACCCCGACCGCGGCGACGGCCGAGCCGATCAGCCAGCGCTTGTTCGGTGCCACGCATTAGCTCTACCACCTACGATGCCGCGCGGATTAGGGTGGCTGCACATGGCCGTATTTCTGCGCAAGCTGTTCCGCATCGGCGGTCTACCCGCCGAACTGCGCGCCGAGGTGGAGGCCGAGGGAGTACTTCACCTGGCCGAGTACGTGCCGGTGACGCGCCGGTTCAGCGGCAAGATCCCGGGTAAACGCGCCAGCGGCGACATCGCAAGTTATGTCGGCTCGCTGGTGCTGACGAAGCAGCGGGTGCTGGCCACGCTGTCGACGGTGCCGAAGTTGGCGCCGCGCACGGTCGACCAGCGCTGGGACGGCCCGCAGGCGGGCGCCGTGACCGCCGAGTTGTCCGAGACCGGCCTGTTCATCGAGGTCGACATCCACGCGGTGGATCCGCGGTGCGAGGGCCAGCTGTCGCTGCACTACAAAGAGGCGCTCCCGGACGAGCTGTTGACGTGCTTGCCGCGCCGGTCCCTGGCGTTCGACGTGCCGCCGGAATACGTCTTCCGCGCGGTCGGCGTGCCCTACGACCCCTAGCTTTGCTCCGCCGAACGTGGGTTACCCGCACGCCCGCAGCGCGCCAGGCGTGACACGACCCCACACTCGGCGCGAGACGACCGCGTTAACATGCGAATGTGATCACGTCGGACGCCGCCCCGGTCGATCCGCCCATCCCTGTTCTCGATGTCCCAGGCGCCGACGCCGGTTCTCGTGGCCTTCCGCGTCGGATGGACCTCACGTTGCGGCAGCGCCTGATCGTGGATTCCTCGGCCGTTGCCGACATCGCGTTGCGCACGGCGATCGCGTCGATGATCGGCGCATCGGTGCTGCCATCGCTTGTCGGCGCCGCGCTGCGGTCGCAATCGCGCGTGGAGCGCGAGCATTTGCGCTTCTACGCCGAACTAGCCGCCGAACAGGATGCCCAACTGTCGTTTCCCGCGCCGACAATCGAACCGCGGATCTCGTCGCGGCCGGCCAATCCGGTCGCCGAGTGGATCGCCAAAGGCCAGGTCCACAACATCCGGTTCAACAGCAGCTTCGAGGCGGTCAACCCCGCCTTGCGCGACGAGTGCCGGGCGTACCAGCGCAACAACATCGTACACGCCCAGCACTGGCGCCACAGCGACGGACCGCATCCGACGCTGTGCCTGATCCACGGTTTCATGGGGTCGGCCTACCTGTTCAACGGGCTGTTCTTCTCGCTGCCGTGGTTCTACCGGTCCGGCTACGACGTGCTGCTGCTCACGCTACCGTTTCACGGTCGGCGCGCTGAACGCTTCTCACCGTTTTCCGGTTACGGCTACTTCGCACACGGCTTCGCCGGGTTCGCCGAGGCGATGGCCCAGGCGGTACACGACTTCCGTTCTCTGGTCGACTATCTCGAGTACACCGGGGTAGACCGGGTCGCGCTGACCGGCATGTCGCTGGGCGGCTACACCGCCGCGTTGCTCGCTTGCATCGACGACCGCATCCAGGCGGTGATTCCGAATGTTCCTGTGGTCACGCCGGATCGGACGGCCGACGAGTGGTTCCCGGCTAACCAGGTGATGCGGCTGCGCAACGTGCTCGCCCACACCGACGACGAACTGGCCGGTGCGGCAACGATGTATTCGTCACCGCTGAACTACACACCCCTGGTGCCCAAGGACCGACGGCTGATCATCACCGGCCTCGGTGACCGGCTCGCCCCGCCCGAACAAGCCGAGATGTTGTGGGAACACTGGGATCGCTGCGCGTTTCACTGGTTCCCCGGCAATCACGTGTTACACGTCAGCCAACCGGACTACCTGCGCCGGATGACGCGCTTTCTGCGGCCGTTCCTTTTCGACTGACACCGCCCGACGGGCCCACGCGCCAGTCGATCCGCTCCAGCAGACCCGACGGCAACGGGCCGGTCGGTGTGCCGAGCCGCTCTGCGGTCCGCGGATCCAACGCGTTGAGCAGCGGCCGCTGGATCCCTGGATGCGCGACGAGACCGGGCAGCGGCGTCTCCCGGACGGCCTCCGCGGTGCGGAATGCGCACATCGCGGTGACCGTGGGATGTGTTGCAGTGCCGCTGAATTCCAGCGCAGTCCACGTTTCGCTCGGCCGTGACCACACCTCGTCAAGTCGTTCGCCGAGCCGGTCATCGACGGGGATGCCGTAAGCCGAGACCGCGCCGTGGTCGTCGATGACCGCGCGCCATTTCTCGCGGCCCGGGCCGGCGGGGGGATCGGCGACATCGACGATCACCGCTTCCAGTCCGGTCTCGCGCAGGTGGTCGGCCAGTCGACGGCCGACCACCTCGGTGGTGGCCAGCAGCGGAAGCTCCGGTGAGCGGGCCAACAGCGCGGTGAGGTTATCGGCGGCGTCGAGCGTCATGCTGATCCACGTCGTACGCACACCGGCCTGGTCGCGACTGGTGACCCGCACCTTCTGGCACCGGATCCCGAACCGCTCGACGTAGCCGGCTACCAACGGCAACGACAGCCCCACGCCGTTCGGATCGTCGATCCGCAACAACACCGTGGCTTCGTTGGACGGCTGCGGCTTCGGCTTCGAATGGTTGCGGCGCCACACGCCGAAGCGCCGCGCGACCCTGGACGTCAGGAAAAGCCCACGCCACCACGCGAACACCACAACCACCACGGCAACAGCCGCCCCGAGGACCCAGCGTTCGGTGGTCGTCTCCCACGGATAGGCCATCGCCGCGGCCACGACAGCCAACAGCGCCAACGCCAGTCGTATGGTCACTTCGAGTGCCTCCCAGGTGCGGCGTCGGCCGCGGTGGTCCGTTTGCGGTGGGCTGCGACCGCGGCCGTTACGGCGGCGACGGCCGCCAGTACGCCGGCGCCCACGAACGCGACAGTGCGCGGAGTGGGATCGGTCGGCGGCGGCTGTGGCGGTGCGGCAACGGGTTTGGGCTCGGCCACACCGTTGTCAGCGGCGTCGGTGACGTCCCAGGTCAGTGCCGCCACCGGGTCGACGAGGCCCGCGCCGGTCAGGTTGGACGGCGTCCGGGCGGCGCCCCGAGCGCTTGCCGTCAGCCGGTCGATCACCTGTTGTGCAGTCAGCTGGGGAAATCGGCTGCGCACCAACGCGGCAGTACCTGCGACGTAGGCCGAGGCGAAACTCGAGCTGTTGAGCCCGAATAATTCCCCACGCTCGTTGGGCAGGGCGTTTGCCAGAGCGCCGCCCTCGCCGTTACCGACCGAGGTGACGTTCTCACCGGGCGCCGCGATGCCCACCCACGGGCCGGCCATCGTGAAATCCGACGGTTGTCCCGCGGTGTTGACCGATCCCACCGACAGCACGAATGGCTGCCACCAGGACGGGATCGACACCGACGTCACGCCCGCCCAGTTCCGCGGGTCCTCCGGACGGCCCGGATCCGACAGCGGGTTGGACGGACATGCCGACCCGGGGTTCAACCCGGCCCGGTTGTTACCGGCCGCCGCGACGATCACCGCATCCTTTTCGACGGCGGCGTACCGCAGCGCAGCGCCGAGTTCGTTCTGGTCGACGGTCTCGTTGGCGGGCAGGCAGGTGACGGCCGAGATGTTGATGACGCGTGCACCCAGGTCCGCCGCACGCACCACGGCCCGTGCCAGCGTGGCGACGTCGTGGGCGACCCGTGCGGTGGCCGGGTCCTCACCGGTGGTGCTCGGTGCGAACCGCGCCGACGTCGAGCGGATCGCCAGCACCCGCGCGGCCGGTGCGACGCCGGAGAAGCCGTCGGCGCCGGGTTGGCCGGCGACGATGCCGGCCACCAGCGTTCCGTGCCCGTCGCAGTCGGAGAGCCCGTCGGTCGACTCGACGAAGTCGCCGCCCGGGTCGACGTTCGGCAGCCGCGGTCCGGGCCGGACGCCGGTGTCGATCACCGCGACCAGTTGGCCTTCCCCGCGGCTGAACTCCCAGGCGTCGCCGAGGTTGAGCATGAGCTGGTTCGGGTTGACCACGCCGGTATCGGTGCCGGGCAGCACCGCTGCGGCGACGCACGGCGCGCGC
This sequence comes from Mycolicibacterium sp. XJ2546, assembly GCF_053483195.1. Lineage (NCBI taxonomy): Bacteria > Bacillati > Actinomycetota > Actinomycetes > Mycobacteriales > Mycobacteriaceae > Mycobacterium > Mycolicibacterium sp. XJ2546. Next base: position 124,865 of record NZ_JBEFRW010000004.1, read on the forward strand.
TGCGTCATCGGCTGCACGGGGCCTGCGCTGCCCGACGGCGGCGTCACCGCGGGGTCGACTTCCGGCGACGTGATCGCCAGTGCCGCAGGGCAACTCACCATCGCGACGGTCAGCGGGACCGTCGCGGCCGCGAGTGCGGGGCGCAGCCTGGTGCGGATCACCGACGCCTCATCGGTTCAAAACCCAGGCGAACAATCCGACCAGGTAGGCCAACACCGGGATCAGCGAGGCGTCCACCGCAGAAGCCAGGAACCCGACCAGGCGACGCATCGGCAGCGAGTAGGTGTCCGGTGAGGCCACGTGCGGGAACAGCGCCGCAACCACCCACACGGCCGTCACACCGGTCACCGCCGCGAGCGTCCACCATGCCGCGGTGTAGCGGCCGTCGGCGACGAACACCGCGAGAAACGCGATCGCCATGAGGAACGGCTGGCTCAGCAGCCACGCTTTACACGGGGCTGAGTCCCACACCCGCGCCTTCAACACACTTCCCAGCGCCACCGCCCCGCCGACGTACCACGTCCAGTTCGAGACCCCTTCCGGCGCAGCCAGTATCACTGCCCCGGCGGTGATCAGCAGGACACCACCGGCGATGAAACCCGTCTGGTGAGAGTCGCTGATCCGCACCCGACGCGGCAGGTCCCGAAGCACCGAGATCGACGGCGCCGACGGCGGCGGGTCGCCCGGCGCGGGAATCACCGGCACCGGTAGCCGCGACCACAGCGCGGACAGTTGCGGCGCTGAGACGATGATCAACAGCGCCAGCACCACCAGCACCGATCCGATCACCACGGAGTCCAGCTCCCAGATCGCCGCAGCCCCCGCGGTAATCAGCGCGCCCAACCCGACGACGCTGGTTGCGGTGAACAGCGCGATCCCGCGCTCGGCGACGGTGATGCAGACGATCGACCACGCCGCGACACCGGCGGCGCCGAGCAACACCTGCGATGGCCCGAATTCACCGGGCACCGCTAGCGCGAGCGCGGCGGCGATGGGCGCCAACGCCGCCACCGACATCGCCGTGGCGAAACGGGGCAACGGGGCCCGGGTGAGCAGAGCGGTCAGCACCGCGGCCATGGCGATACCCGCGGCCGCGAACAGGCCCGCGTCACCGCCGTTGACGATGCGATGCGCGGTCGCCAGCGCGGTGGCGACCAGGGTCAGCCCGAGGACCGCGACGCCCGCGCCGCGGGCGATGTGTTCGGCGCCCCACGGCTTTTCGCGGGCGGCGGAGAAGATGACCGTCGCGTCGCCGATATCCTCGACGATCCGCGGGGCGGGTGTGCCTGTGGGGACGGGCTGCAGGGCCAGCAGATCACCGTCGACGACGCCGACGGTGTCCAGGGTGGCGTCGAGGCTGAACGGGGCACCGCCGACCGGGGCGAGCGAGAGCGCCGCCAGGCTGTGCTCACCGTCGCCGTCGTCCGGCATCGCCATCCGCCGCACGGCGGGAAGGATTTCGCGCAGCGGAAGTTCGGTGGGCAGCACCATGTCGGTGACGCGGCCTCCGCCGCCGTCGCCGACGGCGAGTACGGCGACGCGAACGATCGGCATCGCCTTCAACACGGTGCTGCCGTTCAATGAACTGTGTGACGCCATTTCCGGTGTTCCGTTCTCTGGTCGAGATCGAAGTCTCGAGTCAACTGCAAGTGTGGGAACCACGCGCCGTCGGGCAGCGTCGCGGTCAGCCGCTCGACCGCGGTCGCGATCGCAAGGGTGGTGCCTGGGGTGAAGGTCGACACCCATTCGCCGTCATAGGCGCGGGACGGGTGCACCAGTACGCGTCCCGCGCTGGTGTCGACGACGCTGACGCCGACGTCGGTGCTGACGCGGTGTCCGTCGCGGTGGTCACCGGCCACGATCTCCACATAGCTGCGGCCGGGTGCGTATGCGGCTTCCACGACCGGCAGCGCCGACGCCGGAAGACCCAGGTCGTCAACGACTTCGGTGAGCGTTGCGCCGTTGCGCAACTGCTCGTCGGCGCGCGCCCCGATGCGCGCGGGGATCGCGAACTCCTCGAACGCGGCCGGCGTACGTCCCGGAAGGCCTGCGGTCAGCACCGGCACCAGCGCCTGCGGATGGTCGATATCCACCGCCGTGAACGTCACCAGCCCTCCGCCGCGCAGCGCGACGATCGTGGAGTCCCCTTGGCGCGCAACATGGCCGCGCAACAGGTTGTTCGAGGCGCTGACGAACCTCAGCTCCAGCCAGCGCCGCGGCCGACATGTGGTGGTGACCCACTGCTGCACATCGGGATTGACGACGCGGTCCGCGGTCATCAACCCGAGCGAGACAAGTTCCGCGGTAAGCCTGTCCTCGACCGCCCTGCGCGCCGCATGGTCGCTGTACGGCGGCGTGATGGCGAGCACCCAGGGAAAGCTCCCGGCGCCCAACGCATCAGCGATGAACCAGGCCTGCTCCGCGGTCAGTTCGACTGCGTTAGCAGACACCGACGGTCAGCCACCCCACTTGGCGCCTTCGGCGGCGTCGCGCGCGCTCATCGCCATGGTGTTGGTCTCGTGGGTGGTGGCCATGGCGCGGTACGCCCGGACCAGTTCCTCCATGGCGACGTTCCACTGCGCCTGCCACGCCTGGTAGGTCATGCCGGTGTCGCCCTGCCATGCGGCGGCCAGGGCGGCCTGCTCGCTGGCGACGTCGGCGCCGACGGCGTGCAGCGCACCGGCGTAACCGGCCATCTCACCCGCGTGCGCCAGCATCGCCGGGTAGTTGTACATGATCTGTGACATCAGGTTCTCCCTCTTGTCAGTTCGTGGTTCAGATGCCGGTGTAGGTGCTGGCGTTGGCGGCGTCCTGCGCGACGTAGCTGCCCGCGGCGTCGCCCAGGTTGACCTGCGCGATGTCCAGCAACGAGTTGACCCGCGCGGAGACCTCGAGGAACCGGGCGTGCGCGGCCTGGAAGGCGGCGCTGGATTCGCCGATGTGGAACGCCTGCGCCGACTGGGCAGCCTGTTCGGCCTGGGCGATCGTGCTACGCATCAGCGCGGCCTTGGCGGAGAACGCCGCCTCCGACGAGACGAGCTGCGGGATGTGAGCGTCTAAGAGGCTCATGGGTTTACCTTTCGGATTGTCGTAACTGGACGGTGGTGATCGGTCGGTCTTCTCAGTTGCGCGAGCCCCCTTCCGTATCCCAGTCGCCGGGCAGCAGCGGCTCGGTCGGACCGCCGCCGAACGGGTCGCCGGCCAGTTCGGTCAGCCCGGCCGCTTCTTCGGTCTCCGGCTTGGCCGCTGCACCGGTGAAACCCATTGGGCCCGCGCCCTTGTCGGATGCGCTCATCCGCGGCTTGCGGACCGGCTCCGGCGGCGTGTCCTCCGGGTCGGGTTCGTAATCCATGTAGGCGTCGGCGTACTGGCGTTCGTGCACCGGTGCCGCGCGGCGCCGCCGTGCCTTGCGTTTGGCCAGCGACGACGCCGCGGCCGCGGCGGATGCCGACGCGGCGATATCGGATGCGGGGGCCTTGGCTCCGGTGCCCTCGCGCAGGGTCGGCGTGAAACCCTCGTCGGGTCCGGGACCGGCGACGGCGTAGGGCACCACCGGTGCGGCGGCCGCAGCGGCCACACCGCCCGCGGGAGCGACGCCGCCGGCCACCGATGCGGCGGGTGCTGCGGGCGCGGCGGGCACCGTCGGGGCGACGGCGGCCGCGGGCAGCGGGTCGGCGCGCTGTGCGGGCGCGGGCGTGTTCGACGCCGGTTGCGGCGGCGCGGGTGCAGCTTCCGGCGCCGGGAGAGCCGGCGGGTTGAGGTACTGGTGCAGGAAGTACCCGCCGATTCCCAGCGCCAGCGGTGCCATCCACGTCGTCAGCAGCAGGTTGGGGTAGGTCACCGACGCGCCGACCCACGAGACGGCCTGGTAGGCGACGGCGAACAGGAAGGGACCGTAGGTCACCAGCGTCGGGCCCGGGTTGGTCAGCAGCCCGACGATCAGCTGCTGGGTGTTGCCGATCGGGTCGGCCATGAATTCGATGATGGGTTCGAACAGCTGATAGACATACTGCCCATAGGCATCGAAGATCTGCCCGACGAACCGCAACAGCTGCGCGATGATGTCTGAATTCGCCAGCGCCGAACCGGAATCGGCCGCGGTCAGCTGCGCGAAAGACTGTTGCGCCGTCGCCGCCGCCGATCCGGCCTCCCCCACGCCAGGGGTGAGCACGAACGGGGCGGGCGGGGTCGTCGGGGTGGCCGCCACCGCGGCACCTGACACGGCCTGATATGTGCCCATCGTCGTGGCCGCCTGAATCCACATCCGCACGTAGTTGGCTTCGTTGATGGCGATCGGAATGGTGTTGATGCCAAGGAAGTTGGTGGCGATCAGCGTGACTTGGGTGCTGCGGTTCAGCGCCAGCTCGGCCAGCGTGGGCATGGTCGCCAACGCCGTCGAGTACGCCGCCGCGGCGGCCTCGTGCTGAGCGGCGCTGGCCGCGCTGTTGGCGCTGGCCTGCGCGAGCCACGCCAGATACGGCGTATGCGCTGCGACGTACTGCTCGGCGCTGGGACCTTCCCAGGCACCGCTCTGCACGGCGCCCAGCAGGCCGGTCAATTCCGCCGCGGCCGCGGAGTATTCGGTGGCCAGCGACTGCCACGCCCCCGCGGCGGCCAGCAGCGAACCCGGCCCGGGGCCGCTGCTCAGCATCGCCGAATGCACTTCCGGGGGAAGCGCCATCCAGATGGGGGCGGTCATGTCAGCTACCCGACACCAGGTACGACGAAGCGGCCATCGCATCACCGGCGGCATAGCTTGCCCCGGACTCGCCGACGCCGACGCCGGCCCGGCCGAGCTCTTCGACGCCCTGGGCGGCCATCGTATTGTGCTGCGCCCCAAGGGTGCTGAAGCCGACAGCGGTCTGCAGCGAGACCGCATCCGCCGCGGGGGGCACGACGGTGGTAACCAGTGGCGCTGCGGCCGCATGCGCTGCGGCCAGCCGTGCGGTCAGCCCTTCGACGGCGGCGCTGGCCGCGGTCAGGCCTTCGGGAACAACACGCAGAGTCATCAGTTCAACTCCCTTCCATTGTCTCTTCGGTTGCCTCTCGGATTGCCCACAACCGCGTCGGCGAACGGATTGACCAGTTGTAGGAATGTGGCGTCATCGCCGTCGGCGTCGAGCAGCATCGCTCGCCCGGAAGGCAACCGGCGGAACCGGTGGCCCCGAATCTTGCCGCTGTCCTGGGGATTACCGGACAGCATGAGGATCGCGGCCTGCAGTTCGTTGAGCCTGCGCAGCAGCGGCGCGGTCATCAACGCATGTGCTGACCCGGTGGCGCGCGCGGTCACGATGACGCGCAGCCCGAGCTCGCTGGCCTGTGACAGCAGGCCCAGGAGCGCTGTCCACGGGCGTTGCCCGACGAAGGGACCGCTGACCGCGGGAGCGTCGGGGATCTGGTCGACGTCGTCGATGATCAGGTAGTGGGTGTGCCCGCTCTCATCGGGTCGATAGCTCCAGTCGGCGAGCTGCTGGGGCGTCAAACCCGCAGGCGGGCGCCGCTTCTCGAGTAGCCCCGCCAAGCCGAGGATGGCCGGGGTGATCCGGTCGATGTTCGGGGTGTACTCGTTGTCGGGGAACAGGGACTCGTCCACCAGATGCAGGCGCCGGTCGATCACCGTGAATGCGACCTGATCCGGCGTGGAGTGTTCGCGCACGGTCCGGATCAAGTGACGCAGCAGCGTCGTCTTGCCCGACTTGCTGTCTCCGAACACCATCAACAACGGGTTGCGCGCGAAATCCACCGTCACCGCTGCCAGATCCTCTTCGCGCTGGCCGACGACCACCCGCTCGGGCGCCGGGTACAGCGGCGCGACCGCTCCGGGTGACAGATCGTGTGGCAGCAGCCGGATAGGGGGCGCCCCGACGCCCTGGTAGCGGGCGTTGATCACCGCGATGTCGGTCAGATCCGGTTGGGCGAACAGGAAGTGCTCGGCGGCCATCGTCAGTCCGCGGCCCGGCTGATCGGCAGGCACCGCCTCGGCAGGGCGGCGCAGCGCGCCGGTGACCCGCACGTTGCTGTCACGCGCGTCCGACAGTTTGAGCTCGAGGCGCAACCCGAGTCCGTCGCGCATCGCCAACGGCACCTCCAGCCAATTCGGCGTGCTGACGACGACGTGGATGCCGTAGGACATTCCGGTGTTGACCAGCTCGGTGACCTTAGTCAGCAACGGGTTTCGGGTGTTGAACGTATCGGTGTTGTCGCGGCTGAACGCGTATAGGTTGTCGATGACCAGGAACACTTCCCCGTACTCGTCACCTTCTTCGGCTGAACCGTTGTGCGTGCGGGCTTGCCGGGCCCGCAGCAGCTGTTCCAGTTCACCGAACGTACGCCGGATCCGTTCGGGCTCCAGCGGTGACGCGACGCTCCCGACATGCGCGAGATCTGCGAGCGGCCGCAACTGGCCACCGCCGTAGTCGAGGCAGTAGAACGTGACCTCACGCGGAGAGTGCAGCGCGGCCGCCGACAGGATGAAGGTCTGCAGCGCCGTCGTCTTACCCGACTTCGGCCCGCCGTGGATCAGCATGTTGGCCGCCGCCGATGTTGCATCGAAGATCAGCGGGTCACGCCGCATCGCGAACGGCCGGTCGATCTCGCCCAACGGCCAACGCCATTGCCCTTCGGGCACATCCGCGCGCGCCAGCAACCCGTCAAGGGGGATGTTCTCATCGAGCGGCGGCAACCACAGCCGCGGCGCCCTGGGACCGTAGTGCGCGAGCTGATCACCTATGGTGGCGACAAGCTTGCGGGGCGGGCGGTCCTCATGCGCGGCGGGTTCGACGACGGTCACGGTGTCGGCGGGGGCCTCCACATGGCCGGCGGTGAACACCTGCGGTGTCGGAACCGCTTGCATCACAACCGACTTCTCCACCCGCGGCGGGTCGTAGATGCCATCGACGTAGGTGCTGCGAAACTTCACCGGCATCGCGCCGGGGTTCGGCACCAGAAAACCCTCACCTTTGTGCTCGGGTCCCGACTCGATGTGAAATGCGTCCTCCACGCCGATGATCTGGCGGCTGACGGCGGGACTGGCGACCTTCAGCCCGATCCGGTACGACGTGTTCTTGTCGATGTCCTTGATGCGCCCCACATCCAGCGTCTGCGACGCGAACAGGATGTGGATGCGGAACGACCGGCCCTTGCGCGCCACGTAGTCGAAAAGGTCGGCGTATTCGGGGTGATCGGCCAGCATCAGCGAGAACTCGTCGGCGACCACCAGCAGCGTCGGCAGCGGCGGCAGATCGTGGCCTGCCGCCATCGCGGCCTCGTACTCGAGCACCGAGTTGAACGCGCTGCCCTGTACCCGACGGCCCGCCTCCATCAGCAGCTGTTCGCGCCGCGCCACCTCGCCGCGCAGGGTGTCGGCGAAACGATCTGCCAGCGAACGCTTCTCGGCCATGTTCGAAATGACCGCGACCACCTGGGGGAACTCGCGGAAGATGTCGGCGCCGGCCTCACCCTTGAAGTCGGCGTAGATGACGATCAGCCGGTCAGCGGAGTGGGTGGTCAACAGCGACAACAGGATCGACATCAGCGTCTGCGACTTGCCCGATCCAGTCATGCCGATCATCAGGCCGTGTGGGCCCATGCCGCCTTCGGCCTCGTCCTTGAGGTCGAACATCAACGGGTCACCGGTCGCGGTGACGCCGATGGGCACCCGCAGCTCCTGTGCGCGTGGGCGCGGTGCCCACAGGCTGGCCACATCCAGCGCCGCGGCGTCGGGGATGCCGAGCAGGGTGGAGAACGTCGCGACCCCGGCGTTGCTGGTACGCGCGTGGCCGGGGTTGGAGTCCCAGCGCGACAGCCGACGCGCAATGTGGCGGGCCGCAGCCACATCGAGTCGGTCGGCGGCGTCGACGTAGGGCTGCCACCCGCCGGTCTGCCAGCGCTCCAGCCGCCCGTCGACGATACGCAGGAACGGCCGTTCGGGGTCGACGTACTGTTCGCGGTGCGGCGGTTCGACGGACCGGTGCACCACGGTCACACCGGACAGCCCGGTGCGGGGCAACAGCACGGCGGGGTCGATGTCGGGGTCGTCGATGATGATCAGCAGGTGCTTGGCCCCGGAATCGGCTGTCACACCGAAGGGCTCGCGGTCTTCGAGGACGGGGGCGATCATGGACCGCAGCTCTGCCACGTCGCTGCTGAGGAACCGCGCCGGACCTGCCCCGTCGGCGGCGCCGGGAACGTCGGCGTGCGGCAACCACTTCGCCCACGACCAGTCGTCGCCCTCGATGTGCGGCGACAGTACAGCCAACCCGAGCACGGCCGGGTCGTGCCACGTCACAGCCTGGGTGATCCACGCGCGCAGCGCTGCCCGGACCTCGTCGGGGTCGCCGAGCACGGTCAGGCGCGACACCTTGCCCAGGTCGATGCCCGACGGCACGGCCCGCACGGTGCGCTGCACATCGAGCAGGCCGCGCAACGTGCTGTGCGACACCGGTTCGAGGTCGATCTCGTTCGCAGTGTCTTTCACGCGCAGCTTCGCGTTTAGCGGCGCATCGTGTAATCCGGTGCGCAGCACCAAAAAGTCGGCGTCGCCGGGGTCACGTTCCCACTGTCTCCGGGTGCCGGGAACGTCGGCGAGCAGGGTGGGATCCGGATGCGACCACTCCAGTGCGGCGCGTTGTTCGGCGGCGTGGGCGCGGACGTTGTCGCGCACCACCGACAGGTAACGCAGGTAGTCGGCGCGTTCGGCGTCGACCTCTTCGGTGCGCATCTTGTTGTCGGTGCCGCGGTAGAGCGCCGTCGCCGCCAGCAGCAGAACGAACGGGAAGAACAGCGTCGTCGGGGAGATCAGTCGCATGCCGGTGGCCACCAACGCCACGATCATGCCGACGATGAGGACGACGATCAGATACGGCAGCACTCGACGCAGCAGCGACGGCGGCACCAGCCGCGGCAGTTCCGGCGGCGGCTCGATCGTGATAGTGCCCTGGCGCGTCGTCGGCGGCGGGATTCGGCGGCGCGTTTCAAAGATGAGGCGGCTCACGCGTCGTCCTCGCAGGCTCGACCGGCGCGTTCTGTGCTCATGGTTCGCTCGCAAGCGTCGCTCACGGTGTCTCCCTCACGACGGCGGGTCGGGGATCGGCGGCGAGCCCGTCATGGGCCAGCAAGGCATCGGCGGGCGACAACGTCGGGCCCTGCGCGAACTGGCTCAGCATTGACCACGGAATCGGCAGCGCGGGCGGATTGAGTCCGAGCGCTGAAAGCGTCTCCTGGTCACCGTCGGTGTCGAGCCCGTAGCGCACCCCGGTGTCGGACAGCCAGAAGTTCGCGCCTCCGCTCTGCACCAGGTAGCCGCGCCCCGGTGCGATCACGACCCGGTCGGCGGTGGCGCCCGAGCCCGCTCCCACCAACGGCACGCTGCCCAGCTCTTCGGAGACCGGAAGCGTGACACCGGAACGCAGATCGAGGGTGCCGCTGGTGGCGTCGGCGGGTCGGGTCCACTGTGCACACGTCAGTGGCGCAGCTGCGGCGTCGACCAGCGTCACCTGCTGGCTGGGGTACGCCGAATCGTCGATCACGCTCGCGACGGGCAGCCGGGCGATCTCATCGGCGGCCAGCCGCGGAGGCTGATCGAGACCAAACGAGTCGGTGTTGCGCAGGATTGCCGCGACAACCGGTGAGACCGGCTGCAGCCCATCGCTGAGCACGACGTAGTGACGCAGCGTGTTGTTCGCATCGAAGGACGCCACGACTGCCCCGACCGGCGCACCCACCGGCAGCGCAAAACGAGGCGGTTCGCCGGCCCCGGGGATGGCGGGCGCGCTCAGCGGGGGCGCTTCGGGAACGGCGTTGAACAGTCCGGGCGCGATGGGGCGGATGCTCGGTGCCTGGACGCCGAACCCGAGTGCGCTGGTGACGGCGCGGTCGTTGAGATCGACGCGGCTGCGCCTGCCGTCCCACAGCAGCCACGTTCCTGCGTTCGGCCCGCCGGCGTTGTCGACCAGGACGGCCTTGTCGGCGGGCAGCGTGGCAGCCCGTTCACCACCGTCGGTCAGCGGACCCGCGATCATCGTCACGCCGGTCGCCGGACCGAAACCGCCGTCGCAGACGGTCCAGTCCGCGTCGCGAGTCATGTTCTGCACCATGCGTTCCGGCGCACCCGGGATGCCGATGAGGTTGCCGCGCGCGAACTGGTCGAGCTCGTCGCTCTTGACCATCGTCGGGTTGTCGGGGCGGCCCGCGATGAGCCGCGCGGAGGTCAGGTTCAGCACCGGATGCAGCTTGTCGCCGAGGCGCACGTAGAGCGCCGACGTGGTGCGGTCGGCCAGGATCGCGTCGTCGCCCGGCTCCCCGGCCGGCCGGATGAGCGAGAAGACGAAGCAGCCCGCCAACCCGGTGATGAGCACCAGCGCACCCACCAGAACCGACCGCGACTGGGTGCGCAGCGGATCGACAAGCATGCGGGTGTCGTGCAGTGCGACACCAGATGCGATGCGGCGCATGATGAATCGCCACCCTGATACCTGGTGGCGGGTGACGAACCCGCGCCGGTAGGCAACGTGGTCGGGGTTGTGGTTGGTCGGTGTACGCGAACTGAAACCCCGGCGGTTTCCGTGCGCGGGGTATTCGTTCTGGTCGTCGGGTGTGCTCATTCGGGCACCGGCAGGCCGAGTCCGCGTAGCAACGGAGTCGCCGATCTGGTCACGTCTTCGTCGGTGATCGTCATCAACTCGTCATCGGTGAACTCGGTGGCATCGGCGGTCGAATCGCCCGTCGGCGGACGGTGGTCGAGCCGGTACTCACGTTCCTCCTCTGAACGCTCGACGAGGTTACGGACGAACCGGCCGTTGCCCGCGATGTCGAGGTTGCGCCGTTCCACCCCATTGGCGTCGGGCGTGGTGCCCTGGGCCAGCTGCCCGAATAGCGTCTCCATGTGCGTCAGCGCGGCGGGTTCGAAGATGCTGTCGCGCTTTTCGGCCATGCGGGTGGCGATTTCGACAAGCTCATGCGGCGTGTACGACGGGAAATCGATGCTGCGGGTGAACCGGGACCGCAGCCCCTCGTTGGTGTCGAGGAACGCGTCGAGGTCCTTGCGGTAGCCGGCGACGATCACGACCAGCCGTTCGCGGTCGTTCTCCATGCGGGCCAGCAGCGTGTCGATGGCCACCAACCCGAAGTCGTTCTTGGCGCCGGTCGACACCAGCGCGTACGCCTCGTCGAGGAACAGCACGCCGTCCAGCGCGTTGTCGATGATCGCGTTGGTCTTGGCTTCAGTCTCGCCGATGTGCTGACCGATCAGGTCCGCGCGGTGGACCTCACGGACGGTCTCTTTCCTGAGAATGCCCAGGCCGCAATAGATTTTGGCGACGACGCGCGCGATCGTCGTCTTACCGGTGCCGGGCGGTCCGGCGAACACCAAGTGGTTGGCGCGGTTGGCGACCGCCAGCCCGCGTTCCTGACGCCGGATCGCCATCGCCACCGAGCTTTTGAGCCGGGCCACCTGGTACTTGACCTCCTCGAGGCCGATGAACTCGGCGAGCTCGGCCTCGGCCTCGATCAACAGGTGCGCCTTGCGTTCCTTGGCGCCGGGATCGACGAAGTCGGTTTCGTCCGGCTCCGTCTGCGGATCCCACGGGTCGGTGCGCGCCTCGATGCGCGCCGCCGTGGTGGGCACGATGCCGTAGGAGGAATCCGACAGCGCCACCTCGACCTCGTGGTTCTCGGGGTTGGCCGCATACAGCTCAGCGAGCACGTCGGCCGCGTCGAGATCCTCGCCTTGGGCGCGCATCGACAGCGCTTTGACCAGGGTGCCGTCCACCGCGGCGACGTCGATGGGACCGCCGGGCTCCTCGAGATAGGACAGCGCGGGCGCGAACATGCCCAACCGCGCCAACGACGTGCCCAACGCGGTGCGCACGGCATGGGCGTACGTCTCGTCCAACGTGGAGTCGTTGACGATCGGGCTCAGCATTCGCACGACATCTGACCAGCGTTCGGTGCGGTAGTACATCGCGACGCGCACCCAGCGGGCCTCACCCCAGTCGGGCCGCCTGGCCAGAAGCGGTTCGACGAGTTTGTCGGCGCCGGCGAAGTCACCGGCGTCGCTGCGGGCGACGGCGTAGGCCAGCTGGAAATCGTCGGCCGTGGCGGCGCGGAATTGCAGGTACAGGCCGGTGTCATAGGTGAACCCGAGATCGCCGTCGCCGAGCTCGACCTGCCGCTGCAGCACACCGGCGGTCGCCACGGTCTGCCACACAGCCTCGATCACCCGGGGGCTGGTGTCCCCGGCGGCGGCCAGCCCCGTCCAGGCGTCGCACTGGTCACGGGCGATACGAGTGAGTTCGGCGAACCCCGAGCGCGCGGCGGCCAGGTCGGTCGGCCGTCGCCGGTCGTGCACGGACAGCCCCAGATCCCGGCAACAAGTGGCGAACCGGCTGACGACATCGCGGTCGACCCGGGCCGCAGCGGCAATTCCCGTCGAAAGGGGCATGCCCCGTCGTCTCCCTCGATATGGCCTCGATATGGCTACCCAAAACTTTTGCTGAAGTTAGCATTGCATAAGCTAACTGTCGAGACGCACGGTCGGGTCCGCTACCGGAGCCCGATTCCCCGTTTTAGCGCGCTGACCAGCGTGATAGTGCTTGTCATCAGGTCGGTGTCGGGGTCGGGCGCAGGTATGGTTCCGCCGTTGTCGCGCAACACGTCCGGTAGCGGGGTCGGGTCAGCGCCGCAGAACACCTCGGCGAACGGGTCGACGGCCACCGGGTGTGGCTTCTGCGCCTCGAGCGCTCGCGCGGCGGCGACGAACAGCGCGGTCGAGCCGACGCTGGTGGTGATGTCCCAGCTGTCGTCGTCGGCGCGCACTCTGCGCGTATACGCCCGTCTGCCTAGACCAGCGGTCGGCCGGTGCGGATCCGCCGGTCCAGATCCTTGAGCAGCACGTTGAACGGGAACTGCCGCAGGAGCCGCGGCAGCAGGTTGTTGATGGTGCGCAGAACGGCGATCACCCGGTCGAACCGGCGCTGCTTGTCGGCGTTCCACTCGATCTTCATCTCGTCGCGGAAGCGCTGCGGCAGGAACCCACCGGTGATCAGCAGGTTGAAGTCGTCGATGCGGCGCTGCATCGGGCCCGGCAGCTTGACCCCGCGGATGCGGCCCGCGGCGATCGGCCACAGGTACTCGCGCACCGCGTCGTCGATGTGGACCTTCTCCAGCGACTCCTGCCAGTACTTGTCGAAGGCCGCGCGGTCCTTGGGCCACATGTCCTCGGGGACCTGCAACGTGGTGCCCAGCGCAATGCCCTCTTCGAAGTGTCGATCGGCCGTCTCATCGTCCATCTCGCCGATGAACAGGCGGTAGATGTCCACGCCGCCCTTGTACAGGCATGCACCCACCCACAGCTGCAGGTCCTTGTCAAAGGCGTTGTACTGCACTGGGCTGTCGTCGAGTGAGTAGACCTGCGCGTGGGCGCCGTTCACCGCGCGCCGGAACGCGGCCTTCTGTTCATCGCTGCCTGCGGTCGCGACCGCGAGATAGGTGAACGTGGTGCGCGCGCGCTTGATCGGGTGCCGGTCCACCCGGCCGCTTTCGACCCGGCTCTCCATCACGCCGTAGCCGACGCCGGGCCGGGCCAGCTGCATGATCACGTTGGCCGGGCCCGCCAGCAGCGCGACGCCCATCAGACCGTCGTCGAAGTGCGCTCCGCGGCCGCGTTTGGCGACTGCTGCCGGCTTAGGCGGATCGCTGACCGCCCGTTCGACGTGCGCAATAGGCTCGCTGACCGTCATTGGCGACCCCTACTCCAAATTTGAGCAAATCTGAGAACGTATGTTTCCCGATATTGCCGCACCTGGATGACGGGTGTCAAGATGTCGGGTATGGCACAGGTGCGGCCGTACCGCGGCGTCGATGCCGCCGAGCGCCTCGCGGGGCGTCGGCGACGGCTGCTCGACGCCGGTCTGGACCTGCTCGGCGCCGGTGACCAGGATCCGGCCGAGCTGACCGTGCGCGCGATCTGCGCGCGGGCCGGTCTCGGGGTGCGCTACTTCTACGAGAGCTTCTCCGACAAGGACGACTACGTGGGCGCGGTGTTCGACAGCGTCGTCGCCGACATCGCCACCACCACGCAGGCCGCCGTCGCGTCAGCGCCACCGCACGAGCAGGCCCGCATTGGGATGGCCAACATCGTGCACAGCATCGCCGCCGACGCCCGGGTGGGCCGGCTGCTGTTCAGCGTCGAGTTGTCCAACACGGTGATCGTGCGCAAACGCGCGGAGTCCACGGTGTTGTTCGCTTCGCTGCTGTTTCAGCACGCCGGCGCGCTGGGCGCCGGAAGCGACGACCGCACCAAGGCCAGCGCGCACTTCGCGGTCGGCGGGGTCGGTCAGACCATCAGCGCCTGGCTGTCGGGGGACCTCGATCTGGCGCCCGACCAACTCGTCGAGGTGCTGGCGACGACGCTGGATATCCTCGCGCAGGGGTGAATCTGCGGCCCCCGCCACGCCGAAACCGACGTTTAGGCGCCGATCTCTCGCACTTTCCCGCCCGTTTGTCCCTTTCGGCGTCTATGCCGCGCTATGCGGTGACGCGGGGGCGGCGGTCGGCGGCCGTCTTCGGCACGGTCGCGGTGTCCTGCTCGGTGAACTCCTTGGTCCAGCACGCGAACTCGAGCGTGATGCCGTCGGGGTCGTGAAAATAGAACGAGCGCACGTACACACCGGGATGCACGGTCGGTGACGCCTGCATCTCGCTCTCATCGTGGTTCAGCACCGGCCCGACGCGAACACCCTTGTCCTTGAGCTTCTGGCGGTACTCGTCGAACTTCTCGGCAGGCACGTGAAACGCCAGGTGGTTCATCGAGCTGACCGAGCTGACGATATCGCCGATGCCGGGGATGGCCTCCGGCGAGGAGATGCCCCCGACCCGGTCCGGCGCATCGGCGAACCAGAAGAACGCCACGCAGTCACCGTTACCCGCATCGAAGAAGAAGTGCTGGCCCATGCCGGCCGGCAGATCCAGCGACTTGATCAGCGGCATGCCGAGCACATTGCTGTAGAAGTCGACGGTCTTCTCCATATCCGAGCAGACCAACGCCACATGGTTAATGCCGCCGAGCTCGAACTCGGAGTTGGGATTGTTGGGCTTGATCATGCCGCGCCTCCTCGGGCGAACCTATGGCCAAGAACGCAAACTGAATCTAACATCAGGTTCAGTTTCGAGCAATGGCATTCGAAGGAGTCCACCGGAATGACCGTCACGCCGCGCATGCCGCTGCCGACCGTGCGCGGCAGGCAGACCAAGGCGGCCATCGACGCCGCCGCCCGCGCGGTGATTGCACGCAAAGGCATTCTGGCCACGACGATCTCAGATATCGCGGCCGAAGCCGGACGGTCCACGGCGTCGTTCTACAACTACTACGACTCCAAGGAAGCGATGGTCCGCGAGTGGGCCGTGCGGTTCCGCGACGAGGCCAGGCAACGGTCCCGCGGCGCGGAGGATCCCGCGCTGACCAACTGGGAACGCTCGCATCAGGCCGCCACCGCGCACTGGACCACGTACCGCGACCGGCTGGCCGAGATGATCAGCGTGTCACAGCTGGCGATGGTCAACGACGACTTCGCCCAGTACTGGAAGGACATCTGCGCGCTGCCGATCGCGCTGATCACTAAGATGGTCAAACATGCAGCGCGGCAAGGGTTTTGCCGCGACGACGATCCACACCTGATCGCGGTGGCGCTGGTGTCGATGCTCAACCAGTTCTGCTACACGCAGCTGTCGGGCGAGGGAACGGCCGCCGTGAACGACGAAGCGTGCATCACCACGCTGGCCAACATCTTCTACCGGACGATCTACTGCAAGGGACCCAGATGAGCAGAACACCGGTGAATGGCGGCGCGCCGGGTGTCACCCGCGAGTTCGTCGGGCTCGACTCGGCGACCGCGCGCCGAGCAGGCGCCGGCGGCCATCCGTGCCAGGGCCTCTACCACCGCGGGCTGGGCCGTAAACCCAAGGTGGCCATGATCGCCACGCACTACCAGATCGATTTCTCCGAGCACTATCTGGCCGACTACATGGCCACCCGCGGCATCGGTTTTCTGGGCTGGAACACCCGCTACCGCGGCTTCGAGAGCAGCTTCCTGCTCGACCATGCGCTGGTCGACATCGGCGTCGGGGTGCGCTGGCTGCGTGAGGTCGCCGGGGTGGAAACCGTTGTGCTGCTCGGCAACTCCGGTGGCGGGTCGTTGATGGCGGCTTATCAGGCGCAGGCCGTCGACCCGCATGCGACACCGCTGCTCGGGATGCGGCCGGCAGCCGGTCTCAGCGACCTGCCGCCCGCCGACGGCTACATCGCCAGCGCCGCGCACCCCGGCCGGCCGGACGTGCTCACCGCCTGGATGGACGGTGCGGTGACCGACGAGAACAACGCCGTCGCAACCGATCCCGACCTGGACCTGTTCAACGAGCGGAACGGGCCGCCGTACTCTGCGGAGTTCGTCGAGCGCTACCGCGCCGCCCAGATCGCCCGCAATCACGCGATCACCGACTGGGCCGACACCGAACTCAAGCGGGTGCGCGCCGCCGGCTACTCGGACCGCCCGTTTACGGTGATGCGCACCTGGGCTGATCCGCGCATGGTCGATCCGACCCTGGAACCGACGAAACGACCGCCCAACATGTGTTACGCCGGCGTCCCGGTGAAGGCCAACCGCTCGGCGCACGGCATCGCCGCGGCATCCACGCTGCGCAACTGGATCGGCATGTGGAGCCTGCGTCACGCCCAGACCCGCGCCGAACCGCACTTGGCCCGAATCGACTGTCCCGCAATGGTGATCAACGCCGAGCAGGACACCGGGGTCTACCCGTCGGACGCCAAGCGCATCTATGACGCGCTGGCAAGCACCGACAAGACGCCGTGCTCGGTCGACACCGACCACTACTTCACCACGCCCGGGGCCCGCAGCGAGAAGGCCGACCTGATCGCCAAGTGGATTGCGAAGCGATGGCGTTAAAAGTCCTCGCCCACTTCGCGCCTGGTGACAAGGTCGCCGAATCCCTTGCCCCGCACATTGATTGGCTTGACATCCGCTACTGCGCAGCCGATGACGACGACACATTCTACCGCGAGTTACCCGACGCCGACGTGCTCTGGCATGTGCTGCGCCCGATCTCGGGCGCCGACCTGGAGAAGGCGAGTCGGCTGCGGCTCGTGCACAAGCTGGGCGCCGGGGTCAACACGGTCGACGTCGACACCGCCAGCCGGCTGGGTATCGCGGTGGCCAACATGCCGGGAGCCAACGCAGCGTCGGTAGCCGAAGGCACGGTGTTGCTGATGCTGGCCGCGCTGCGCCGGCTGATCGAACTGGACCGCGCCACCCGCGAGGGACGGGGCTGGCCGTCGGACCCCAGCCTCGGTGAGACCGTGCGCGACATCAGCGGCTGCACCGTCGGGCTCATCGGCTACGGCAACATCGCAAGACGCGTCGAACGGATCGTGGTCGCGATGGGCACACCGCCATCGAAGGTGCTGCACACCAGCACTGCAGACGACGGGCATCCCGGCTGGCGGTCGCTGCCGGACCTGTTGGCCGCCAGCGACATCGTCTCGCTGCACCTTCCGCTGACCAACCAGACGCTGGGCCTGCTCGACGCGACCGCGCTGGCCCGGATGAAACCCGAAGCGGTGCTGGTGAACACCTCGCGTGGTCCGATCGTGGACGAGATCGCGCTGACCGAGACGCTGCGCGCCCGTCGGCTGGCCGCGGCCGGGCTCGACGTGTTCGCCACCGAACCGGTCTCCCCCGACAACCCGCTGCTGCGCCTGGACAACGTGGTGCTCACCCCGCACGTCAGCTGGTACACCGTCGACACCATGCAGCGCTACCTGACCCACGCCGTGGCCAATTGCCGGCGGCTGCAGGAGGGCCACGGCCTGGAGAATGTGGTCAACGCGGTCGACGGGAAACGCCATTAGCGCGCCGTCGCTGCGGGCCCGCACCGTGCGCAAAGCCGTCGTGCGGTTGGTGCCGTTTCTGATGGCGCTGTACTTCGTCAACTATCTGGACCGGACCAACCTCGGCATCGCGAAAGCCAGCATCAGCGAAGACCTGCAGCTGTCAGCGACCATGTTCGGTTTTGCGGCGGGCATCTTCTTCATCGGCTACGTCCTGGTGGAGGTGCCGTCGAACCTCGCGCTGCACAAGTTCGGTGCGCGACGCTGGCTGGCCCGGATCGCGGTGTCGTGGGGAATTGTCGTGGTGGCCATCGGATTTGCCCCCCAACGCAGCCACCCTGCTGGTGTTGCGGTTCTTGCTGGGGGTCGCCGAGGCGGGGCTGTTTCCCGGCGTCATCTTCTACCTGAGCCGCTGGTTTCCCAGCGGCTACCGGGCCCGCATCGTCGCGATGTTCATGCTGGCCACCCCGATCGCCGCCGCCGTCGGCACACCGCTGGCGGCATGGCTGATCCACGTCGGCGACGACGTCTTCGGGGCCGGCTGGCAGTTCATGATGATCTGCTGCGGCATCCCGGCGGTGGTGCTCGGGGTGGTGTGCTGGTTCTACCTCACCGACGAACCCGCCGACGCGCGCTGGCTCACCGACGAGGAACGCCGCTGGCTCGTCGAGGTATTGGCCGACGAAGAGCGTCAGGTCAGCGAGCACTTCGACTTCTCGCTGCGGCGCGCGTTGAGCAGCCCGCGGATCTGGGCGCTGGCGGTGGTGTACTTCGGGATCGCCTACGGCCTGTACGCGCTGGCGTTCTTCTTGCCGTCGATCATCTCAGGTTTCCAGCAGAGCTTCGGGCTCACGCTGTCGATCCTGCAGATCGGGATGATCACCGCGATCCCTTACGCCTGCGCGGCGATCGGGATGTATCTGTGGTCGCGCCACGCCGACCGGACCGGCGAACACGTGTGGCACGTCGGGGTCCCGATGCTGATCGGCGGCCTGACTATTCCGGTCGCGCTGTATCTGGACGGCCCGGTCCTGGTGATGATCGCGGTCGCCGTCGTCGCGGTCGGGGTGTTCAGTGCGATACCCAGTTTCTGGGCGTTGCCGTCGCGATTCCTGACCGGGGTGGCCGCCGCCGGCGCGATCGCGTTGATCAACTCGGTCGGCAACCTCGGCGGCTTCGCCGCACCGTATGTGACCGGCGCACTCGTCGATCTCACCGGAAGCGAGCGGGCCGGAATGTGGACGGTGGGCGCGGTGATGGTGCTCTCGGCGGTCGTAGTGGCCACGTTGCGCGCCACGCCTGCTCGGGACCGATCGCGTCAAGGTAGCCTCGGTCCCAACCCACCGGTTAGTTTGGGGACAGACGATACGAGGGAAGACGACCATGCCGATCGCAATCAGCACTGAGCACAACGACCTCGCCGATTCGGTGCGGTCCCTGGTGGAGCGGGTGGCGCCGTCGGAGGTGCTGCACGAAGCGCTGGAAACACCGATCCCGAACCCGCCGCCGTACTGGAAGTCCGCGGCCGAGCAGGGTCTTCAGGGGGTGCACCTCGCCGAGAGCGTCGACGGACAGGGGTTCGGCATCCTCGAGCTGGCCATCGTCCTCGCCGAGTTCGGCTACGGAGCGGTGCCGGGGCCGTTCGTCCCGTCGGCCATCGCCAGCGCGCTCATCGCAGCGCACGACCCTGACGCCAAACTGCTCAACGACCTGGCGTCCGGCAGCACCATCGCCACATACGCCATCGACTCCGGGCTGACCGCCACCCGGCAGAGCGAAGACGATTCGGCGCGCCTCGTCATCCGCGGCGAAGTGCGCGCGGTGGCGGCCGCCGCGGAGGCGTCGCTGCTGGTGCTCCCCGTCGCCGGCCTGGAGGAGGGAACGAGCGGTTCCAAGTGGGTGGTGCTCGACGCCGACCAGCTCGAGATCGAACCCGTCAAGAGCGTCGACCCGCTGCGGCCAGTGGCCCATGTGCGCGCCAACGCCGTGGAGGTCGGCGACGACCGAGTGTTGCAGAACCTGAGCCCGACGCTGGCGCGCGCGCTGATCTCGACGCTGTTGTCGGCCGAGTGCATCGGCGTCGCGCGCTGGGCCACCGACACCGCGTCGGAGTACGCCAAGATCCGCGAGCAGTTCGGCCGCCCGATCGGCCAGTTCCAGGCCGTCAAGCACAAGTGCGCGAACATGATCGCCGAGACCGAACGGGCCACCGCCGCGGTGTGGGACGCGGCCCGCGCCATCGACGAAGCGCGTGAAGGCACCGAGAACAGCGCCGACGACAGCGCGTTCGAGTTCGCCGCGGCCGTCGCCGCGACCCTGGCCCCGGTGGCCGCTCAACACTGCGCCCAGGACTGCATCCAGGTGCACGGCGGTATCGGCTTCACCTGGGAGCACGACACCAACGTGTACTACCGGCGCGCGCTGGTGCTGGCGGCGGCGTTCGGGCGCCTCGCCGACTATCCGCAGCAGGTCGTCGACGTCGCGACCAACGCGGGGATGCGCCCACTCAACATCGACCTCGATCCGGATACCGAAAAGCTGCGTGACGAGATCCGCGCGGAAGTCGCTGGGCTCAAAGCGATTCCGAGTGAAGAGCGCAACACCGCGATCGCGGAGGGTGGCTGGGTGCAGCCGCACCTGCCCAAGCCGTGGGGCCGTTCGGCCGGACCCGTCGAGCAGATCATCATCGCTCAGGAATTCGAAACGGGACGGGTCAAGCGCCCGGCCATGGGCATCGCCGCCTGGATCATCCCGTCGATCGTCGCGTTCGGCACCGATGAGCAGAAGCAGCGCTTCCTGCCGCCGACGTTCCGCGGCGAGATGATCTGGTGTCAGCTGTTTTCCGAGCCCGGCGCCGGTTCGGACCTGGCCAGCCTGAGCACCAAAGCCACCAAGGTCGACGGCGGCTGGCGGATCAGCGGGCAGAAGATCTGGACCACCGGTGCGCAGTACTCGCAGTGGGGTGCCCTGCTGGCCCGTACCGACCCCAGCGCTCCGAAACACAATGGCATCACCTACTTCCTGCTCGACATGGCCAGCGACGGCGTCGAGGTCAAGCCGCTGCGGGAGCTGACCGGCAACGCGATGTTCAACACGGTCTTCATCGACGACGTGTTCGTGCCCGACGACATGGTTCTCGGGGAGGTGAACCGCGGCTGGGAGGTCAGCCGCAACACGCTGACCGCAGAGCGGGTTTCGATCGGCAGCAGCGAGCCGCCGTTTCTGGCCAACCTCAACGGGTTCGTGGAGTTCATTCGCGACGGCCAGTTCGACCAGATCGAGCAGAACCACGCCGGTCACCTGATCGCCGAGGGTCACGCCGCCAAGATCCTCAACATGCGTTCGACGCTGCTGACCCTGGCAGGCGGTGACCCGATGCCCGCCGCCGCGATCTCTAAGCTGTTGTCGATGAAGACGGGGCAGGGCTACGCGGAGTTCGCGGTGACGTCGTTCGGCACCGACGGCGCGATCGCCGAACCCGACGAGACCCAGGGCAGGTGGATCGAGTACCTGCTCGGCAGCCGGGCCACCACGATCTACGGCGGCACCACCGAGGTGCAGCTCAATATCATCGCCGAGCGGTTGCTCGGCCTGCCGCGCGATCCGTAAAACGGGTTGCCACCGGGCGTAACCTGGTGGAATGAGCAGCCTGAGGGTTCGCACAGCGCGGGTGCTGGCCGTCGGCGCGGCGGCGGTGGGCCTGTTCGTCGCGCCCACTGTGCTGATTGACCAACCGGCAGCCCAGCACGAGGCTGCGCCCTGCTACGACGGCATCGCCCCGGGCAACCCGTACGTGACGTCGTGCAACTTCGGCCCGCGGCCGCCGAAGGTGCGCGGCGGATTGCCCGACCAGAACGCAGTGATCGCCTGCCGCGGCTTCCCCGGTTGTCTGTCCTGGTACATCAACGGTCCGTGACGTTCGTTTTAGCGGCCACAACTACGGAAACACAGGTGTTATGACCAACGACGTTGAGAAGCGGTTCAACCGGCCCGACGCGTTTCGTGCGGCCGTCAAGTACGGGGCCGTGGTGATCGCCATCGCCGCTGCCGCGTTCGCGATCTACGCGTTCGTCGACCGAACCTCGGTCGTCGCGGCCTCGACCGTGCCCGCGATCCTGCTCATCGGCGGCATCGTTGCGTTCGTCAGGACCTACCGGATGTGGAAGGCCCAGGACAGCGGCTGGGTGGCGTGGCAGGGCGCCGGCTGGTTTCTGCTCCTGCTGATGCTGGTCTGCCTGTCGGTTCCCGGCGCCGCGATGATGGGCTCCAATTGACCGTGAGCAGACGCAAACTCCCCTAAAAACCCTCGCTTTTCGGGTTTTTCACGTCTGCTCGCCGACTTCTATTTCCCGGAGTTCGCGCTTGAGGATCTTGCCGGTCGGATTTCGCGGCAGTTCATCGAGGAAGACGACCTCACGCGGAACCTTGTAGCGGGCGAGGTGATCGCGCACGTAGTGCTTGATGTCGTCCTCACCGATGGACGCGCCGTCGGTCTTGACGACGAAGGCCCGCAGGCGGTGGCCCCACTCCTTGTCCTCCACGCCGATCGCGGTGGCCTCTACAACGTCAGGATGGCCGCTGATCAGGTCCTCGACCTCGGCGGGGAACACGTTCTCGCCGCCGGACACGATCATTTCGTCATCGCGGCCGCTGACGAAGAGCAGTCCGTCCTCGTCGAAATAGCCGACATCACCCGAGGACATCAGGCCGTCGACGATCTGCTTGTGCCCACCGCCGGTGTAGCCCTCGAACGGGAAGAAGTTGCCGACGAAGATCCGGCCCACCTCGCCCTGCGGCAACTCGTTGCCGTCGTCGTCGAGGATCTTGACCTTCACACCCTTGACCACGGGCCCGACGGTGGCCGGGTTCTTCTTCAGATCCTGCGGCCGCGCGATCGTGGCGAACGCGATCTCGGTGGACCCGTAGAGGTTGTAGACGACCGGGCCGAGGTCCTCGAGCGCCCGGGTCGCCAGCTCGGCCCCGAGCTGCGAGCCGGACACGAACACGATGCGCAGCGACGACAGGTCGGGTTTACGCTCCATGCCCTCGAGGGTGTCGAGCATGCGCGACAACATCACCGGCACCACGACGATGGCGGTCACCTTGTGTTTCTCGACGTCCTCGAGCACGGTGGCCGGTTTGAAGCGGCGGCGCAGCACCAGCGTGGTGCCCAGCATCATCGCGATGGTGGCGTGCAGGAAACCCAGCGCGTGAAACATCGGCGCGGGCAGCGACGTAACCTCGTTGGCCCGGAACGGCACGTGCGAGAGCACGCCGCCGATAGGCGCCAGCGTGGGCGGTGTGCTGCGGTTGGCGCCCTTCGGGGTTCCGGTGGTGCCGCTGGTCAAGATGATGACTGACGAGTGCTTGCTGGCCTTGGGTGCGGGCCGCCCGGTGCTGCGGGCGATGACGTCGGCGAGGGTCTCGTCGGTGCTGCCCGACGGCTGCTCCTTATCGGGGTTCTTCCCCAACGCACGCAACTTGCCAAGGGGCGGTTCGGCTTTGGCGACCGCATCGGCATACTCGTCGTCGTAGATGATCAGCTTGGCACCCTCGCGCTCGGAGACCTCCTTGATTTGCGGGCCGGAGAACTCGCTGTTGAGCATGATGATGCGGGCGCCGACGCGGGCGGCACCGTAGAACGCGATGAGGAACCAGCGGTGGTTGCGCGCCAGGATGGCGACCCCGTCGCCGCCCTTGACGCCCATCGCCAGCAGGCCGTTGGCCACACAGTGCGCCGCGTGGTCGAGTTCACCGAACGTGATCTCGCCGTCGTCGTCGATCACCGCGGCGCGGTCCGGGGTGCGGCGGGCGTTGAGCGCCGGGATCATCCCGAACTCACCCCAGCGCCGGATGTCCGCCAACATCGCGGCGATGTTCTGGGGCGGCTCGAGCTTGAACGCTCCAGCGCCGAACATCTTGGTGAAGTAGTGCAATTCGGCCGAGCCGCGTTCGAGAAGCTGCTGCGCTTTGGCCGCGGCCAGCGTCGGGACATCTGTCAGCTTGGGCATACCGCCACAATATGTGACTTGCGTCGCACGGCGGCAGGAATGCTGCGCGCAACTACCATGGCGACATGGCCGGTCCGCTCCAGCTCGAGGTGGGCGGCAGGCAGGTGCGGGTCACCAACCCCGACAAGGTGATCTTTCCCGATCTCGGGGTCACCAAAATCGATCTGATCCACTACTACCTCGCGGTGGCCGACGGCGCCCTGCGCGGGGTCGCGGACCGGCCGATGATCCTCAAGCGGTTCGTCAAGGGCATCACCGAAGAAGCGGTCTTCCAGAAGCGCGCACCCGCGAAGCGACCCGAGTACGTCGACGTTGCGGAGTTGAAATACGCGTCGGGGACGTCGGCCGCCGAGGCCGTCATCTCCGACGCCGCCGGGCTGGTGTGGGCGGTGAACATGGGCTGCGTCGATTTGAACCCGCATCCGGTAAGGGCCGACGACCTCGCACACCCCGACGAGTTGCGCGTCGACCTCGACCCGATGCCCGGCGTGACGTGGCGCCAGATCGTCGACGTCGCCCTGGTCGCCCGTGAGGTCCTCGAGGACCACGGGCTGACGGCGTGGCCCAAGACGTCGGGATCGCGCGGCTTTCACATCTATGCGCGCATCCAACGGCGGTGGCCGTTCAAGTTCGTCCGCCTCGCCGCGCAGGCGGTGGCCCGCGAGGTCGAGCGACGCGCACCCGATCAGGCCACCGCCCGCTGGTGGAAAGAGGAACGCGAAGGCGTGTTCGTCGACTTCAACCAGAACGCCTTCGACCGCACGGTCGCCTCCGCGTACTCGGTACGCGCGACGCCCGACGCGCGGGTCTCGACACCGCTGCGGTGGGGCGAAGTGCCCGACTGTCAGCCCGAGGAGTTCACGATCGCGACGGTGCCCAAACGGTTCGAGGCCATCGGCGACCCGTGGGCGGACATGGACGACTCGGCCGGTTCGCTGGAGGCCCTGCTCGACCTCGCGGACCGGCTCGGCCCGCCCGAGAAGGCGCCGCGCGGCGCAAAGAAGAGCTCGGCCGGCCGCCGGGTCTCCTCGAAGCCGCTCATCGAGATCGCCCGCACCAAAACCAAGGACGAGGCGATGGCAGCCCTTGACGAGTGGCGCCAACGTTACCCGTCGGTAGCCGAAAAGCTGCGGCCCGCAGATGTTCTCGTCGACGGCATGCGCGGGCCGAGTTCGATCTGGTATCGGATCCGGATCAACCTGCAGCATGTGCCGGAAAAACAGCGGCCACCACAGGAACTCTTGCTCGCCGATTACGACCCGTGGGAGAACTATTCGGGTCCGCAATGGATGCGCCGCGACTGACGATTTGCTACTGCGGCCGAAAACGGCTTCCTTACCAAAGTATTAGCCACCACTCCCGGTTGCCTTAGATTGGCCGCCTACCTTGGACTTCAAGTTGAGGACCTCGAGAGGAGGCAGTGGTGTACGGAAATCCGTCATTCGACTGCGCTGGGGCCCAGATTCACGCGGTTTGTCGCCAACTGGCCACAGTCGTGACCATCAGCGGTGTCGTCGATGACACCAACATCGAGCGCGTTACG
Source organism: Mycolicibacterium sp. XJ2546 (assembly GCF_053483195.1). NCBI lineage: Bacteria > Bacillati > Actinomycetota > Actinomycetes > Mycobacteriales > Mycobacteriaceae > Mycobacterium > Mycolicibacterium sp. XJ2546. The sequence continues at coordinate 150,318 of NZ_JBEFRW010000004.1, forward strand.
GCGTTCGCCCGGCGGTTCGTGCTCGCCGAGAAGGGCTTCGTGCTCGACCTGAGTGGCGTGACTTCGTTTACCCCGCAATGTGTTTCGTTGTTCTACGGCGTAGACGAAGCCTGCTTTGCCACCGAGGTCCAGTGGGCGTTGATCACCAGCGCCGCGGTGGAGGACGCGCTCGGCGGCGTCGCGGCCGGCTTCCCGGTCGCCGCCTCTGTGCCCGACGCCCTTCACCGATTCGCCGCAGGTATCGACGAACGCCGCCGCCTGCTGCCGTTGCTGACCAAGAAGACCGCATAGCGGAAAGGTCCAAATACCGTGCTACTCGATATTCGCTGGCTGGGATACCTGCTCGGTCGGCGGCACGACAAGCGCCCCTAGGGGTTGCTTCGCACCTCGGTATCCGGCGTCGGCGCCGCAGCGCCCTGTAACGCCCGGCTCAGGCCGAGGCACTCGCTACCGCCGCACGGAATCCCGTACAGCGTGGGCAATTGGTTCGGGCCCCGCTCATCGATATGCCTTTCCGGTGGGTTCACACTCGGTATGCAGTCGGCGATCCTGATGCTGCCGGTCATCTCGTTGGTGCACGACTGCGCCCTCGGTAGCAGGGTCGGGTTGGTTTGACCAGCCACCACCACGACCGCGGGTACTGCCGCAAGCGCACCGATGAGCGCCGCGGCGGAAATCACTCGACTGCGATGACATTGGAGTGCCAACATCTCCTCCGTTCTCATTGCGTGTCCTTGAATGCATACCCAGCGGCGCTTCGCGCTACGCCTTCCGCACCGCACGGGCGGGCATATGCACTGGATCGTTGACGGCATGAACGTCATCGGGTCGCGCCCCGATGGCTGGTGGCGTAACCGGGCCGGGGCGATGGCCACGCTCGTCGGCCACCTCGAGCGATGGGCTCCCGAAGACGACCACGTCACGGTGGTCTTCGAACGTCCGCCATCGCCGCCCATCGAGTCCTCCGTCATCACCATCGCCCACGCACCGCGAGCCGCGGCGAACTCCGCCGACGACGAGATCGTGCGGTTGGTGCTCGCCGACGAGCACCCCGCCGACGTCGTTGTCGCCACCTCTGATCGCGCGCTGTCCGAGCGGGTCCGGGCCGCTGGTGCAGCGGTCTACCCGGCGGAGAGGTTGCGCAACCTCGTCGATCCGAGCTGAGCGGCGGCCGGCGCCCACTCGGGCGGGCGGCCCAGGTGCAGCAGGAGCCGGTCGAAGTTCCCTGCCGCCGTGCTGACATCGAGCGCCTTGGCGAACGGAGAGTTCGGCGCGGTGCGGATGTCGCCGTCGGGGACGGCCAGCGCCAGCGGCAGCACGGCACTCAGCACGTCGGCCTCTGGCGTGAACGCCACGCCAAGCGAGCGGGCGACGTCCCAGGCATGCACGACATAGTCCACGAAGTGGAAGCCGATCGCCATCTCGCCGGGAATGGTTGCGCCAGGCCCGAATTCGGGCATGGCGAAGGTGGCGTCGAGCACGCCGTCGGCGTCGAACGCGGCGAGCACCTCGGCTGCTGCCGCGGCGTACGCTGCCGCGGGATCGGCCCGGACCGTATCGGCCACCGTGGCGGGCGCCCAGACCGCCAGGTCTGCGCCCTGTCCGTGGGCCGCCGCGGCGAACCCGTAATGCTGCACGGTCATATGCGCCAGCAGATCGGCAAGATCCCAACCCGCGCACGGCGTCGAACGGTCGAGGTCCTCAGTTGTCACGCCCGCGACGACGTCGACGGATGCGGTGACGGCGCGGCGATGCAGCGGTCGGACGTCAGAGATATTCGTATGCATGCGCTTACGATAGGCACACGTCTATGATTGGTCAATGCCTAATATCCGGTCATGCCCTTCGAGGCCAACCGCCCCGACCTGGCCGCGATGCTCGCCCCACTCATCCGCGAGTTGATCGCCGCCGAGCAGCCCGTGCTGGCCGAACACGGGCTGTCGATGTGGGGGTACGCCGTACTCCTGGCACTCGACAACGCGCCGGTGCGCACCCAGGCCGCGCTGGCCTCCGCCATCGGCGCCGACAAGACGCGCATCATTCCCACGCTCGACGAACTGCAGGCCAAGGGCTACATCGAGCGCAGACCCGACCCCGACGACCGGCGGGTGCGCCTGCTGGCGATCACCGACACCGGCCGGGCGGTAAAGGATGCGGCGCAGGCCGACATCCAACGCGGCGAGGAGCAGTGGCTTTCAGTGCTCTCGGCCGGAGACCGACGGGTGTTTCTGCGCGCGCTCGCCGAGATGACGGGCTCTGGGCGGCGCCCATAAGCTCAGACGGATGAACCGCCTCGATCGCTTCTTCGAGATCTCGGCGCGGGGATCGACGGTGGCGACCGAGGTTCGCGGTGGCCTGGTCACGTTCATCGCGATGGCCTACATCATCGTGCTCAACCCGAGCATCCTCGGGGGCAGCGACGACGTCGCAGGCAACAGCCTGGCGTTCGAGCAGGTCTCGGCGGTGACGGCGCTGGCCGCGGGTGTGATGACCATCCTGTTCGGCCTGGTGGCGCGGCTACCGTTCGGGTTCGCCGCCGGCCTTGGCATCAACTCGTTCGTCGCCACCACCCTGGTCGGCTCGCTGACCTGGGCCGAGGCCATGGGCCTCGTGGTCGTCAACGGCGTGATCATCGTGGTCCTGGCCGCCACCGGGCTGCGCCGGCTGGTGTTCGATGCGGTGCCGATGCCGCTCAAGCTGGCCATCACGGCAGGCATCGGGTTGTTCATCCTGTTCATCGGGCTGGTCGACGCCGGCTTCATCAGCGCCACCGGGCTGCCGTCCCCGCCGGTGGGGTTGGGCGGCGACGGAAGCGGTTCGATCAGCACGGTGCCGACGGTGGTGTTCGTGGTGACGTTGCTGCTCACCGCGGTTCTGGTTGCTCGACGGGTGCCTGGCGCGATCTTGATCGGGCTTACCGCGGGCACCACTGCCGCAGTGGTCATCGAGGCCATCTGGCATCTCGGCTCGGCGGCCGAGCATCCCGGCGGCTGGTCGTTGGGGGCGCCGACGCTGTCGGGTTCGCCGTTCGCGGTGCCCGATCTGTCGCTGGTCGGCGCGGTCAGCCTGGACAGCTTCGGACGCATCGGTGTGATCGCCGCCGTCATGTTCGTGTTCACGCTGGTTTTCGCGAACTTCTTCGACGCGATGGGCACGTTCACCGGACTGTCCCGCGAGGCCGACCTGGCCGACGAGAAGGGCACCTTCCCGCGCCTGCGCTCGGCGCTGATCGTCGAGGGCACTGGCGCGGTCGTGGGCGGTGCGACGTCGGCGTCGTCGAACACCGTCTTCGCCGAATCGGGCGCCGGCATCGGTGAGGGCGCCAGGACCGGTTTGGCCAACCTGGTGACCGGCGGGCTGTTTCTGGCCGCGATGTTCGTCTCGCCGCTGGCGTCCGTGGTGCCGACCGAAGTCGCAGCGGCCGCGCTGGTGGTCGTCGGCGTGATGATGGCATCGCACCTGCGCCACGTCGACCTCTCGGAGTTCTCGGTTGCGCTGCCGGTGGTGCTCACCGTCGTCGCGATGCCGTTCTCCTACTCGATCGCCAACGGCATCGGCGTCGGGTTCATCGCCTGGGTCGTATTGCGTTCGGCCACCGGCAAGTTCCGCGAAATCAGCCCGCTGCTGTGGATCGTGGCCGCGGGATTTCTGCTCTACTTCGCCCGCGGCTGGATCGAGTCGCTGATCGGCATGTAAAGCCGCTCAGCTGTCGGCTTCCCCGTCGGCCTGGCGCTTCTGCTTCTCCGCGTCGGCCAGATCTGACATCTGGTCGGCCTGGGAGCGCTTGTTCGCCGCCGCGACGCGTTTGTCCGTCGAATCGTTGAGCTTCGCGGTGGCCGCCGCCGCGGCTTGCTGTTCGGCCTTGGTGATCTCGGCGCGCTCCTGGTTCTTGGCCGATTCGACGGACTTCTTCCGCCGCTCAGCGACTTCGTCGGCCCGCTTGGTACCGCCGGAGATACGGTTTTCGGCATTCTCGACCGCTGCGCGGTTGCGCTGCTGAGCGTTGCTTTGTGCCTGCTTGACTTGCTGGTTCTTGTCCTCGCGGGCCTGGTTCTTGGCTTCAGCCGCTTCCTGGCGGGTGCGCTTCAATTCGGTGTTGGCGTGCTTGACCCGCTCGGTGGCGGTCTCCTCGAGCTGGGTGGCACGGCGCAGCGCGTCGCTGCGCTCGAGCAGTGCCGTGCCCCGCTGTTCCACCTCGGGGGCGTCGAGCACGCTTCCGACGGTGACGTCGAGCTTGCCGAGCGAACGCTCATAGAACAGCCGCGCCGGCGCCTCGGAGTCCATCCGGGAGACCACCTGCTCCTCGATCACCTGCAGGGGCAACCGGGCGAGCTGGTACTGGAAGCGCAGTACTGCGAACGGAACATCGGTGATTTTCATCGTCAGCTCCCTTCCCGATCGTTCGGTACGCCCGCCTCGTCGGCCAGTTCCTCGGCGCGCTCGCGGGCACGCGCGGCGTCAGCGCGGTCATGCGCCGATGTCCGCACGGACTCCCATTGGTCATCGAGTGCCTCGTCGGCTTCTGCGTGTGCGGCGGCGGTTTCGACACGCTCTTCCGCCCTGGCCTCCTGCACCTGACGTTGCGCATCGCGCTGGGCCTGCTGCCGCTCGGCAGCCAGGTCCTGGTGGGCGGCCTCGGTCACGGTGCGCTTTTCGGCGGCCCGCTGCCGGTCGGCCTGCTGCTTTTCGGCCGCGGCCGCTGCCTCTACCCCGGTGCGCTCGGCGGCGCCTTCGAGGCGGGCTTCGGCGGCCTCGGCGCGCGCCTGCTCGGCTTCGGCCTCTGCCACCGATGCGGTGGTGCTGGCCTCCTTGCGCTTGCGGGCCTCGGTCTGCTCGAGTTGTCCCTCAGCGGTGAGCGAGTCGTTGCGGGTGACGGCGCCGACGACCTCTTTCGCCTTGCCCTTCACCGACGCGAGCATTCCCTTACGCGCCTGATCAGCCTTGTTGTGCTGGGTCACTTGTTCCTCCTGAAACTGTCTGGGGACGGGTTTCACCGATCGCCGCGATGTCAAACGCGATGTGCCCAGGCCCACTCCAAGGCCCAACTACACGTGGCGTCGGTCATCGGGGGCGTTGCGGGTGCGCCCGAGAATCAGACCCAACGCGAGCATTCCGACAGCCAGACCGAAATGCAGCCAATCATCGGCTGTGTTGAGCGGCACAAAGTTGGCGGCGGAGTCATGGTCGATGATCAGCCCATAAAGCCACAGCAGCGCATAGACGATGCCGCTGACGATCAGAAAACCGCGCGCCCCGTTGAAGGTGCGCGACAGCGCCAGCCCCAACACTCCGAACAACAGGTGCACGATGTTGTGCAGGACCGAGACGTTGAACACGCCCAACAGCAGGGCCCCGGAATGGTGGCCGGCGAACGTCATCGTGTCGTAGTTCGTGGTGATGCCCGGGATGAAGCCGAGCACGCCCACCAGTAAAAACACCGCGCCGACGGCGAGCGACGCCCACTGCACGGGTGCCCGGCCGGAGGTCGGTGAAGCCGCGGGACTGCCTTGAGTACCTGGAGTTGCCATGGCCGCCGGGTAGCCGATCAAGCGCTGTTGAAACACCCGGAAAGTTTCGCTACCAGCGGCACCGGTAACGCTCGTGCCATGAGTGAAGACTGGGAGTGCGTCGTGGTCGGCGGCGGCGCCGCGGGATTGAGCGCCGCGTTGGTATTGGGCCGGGCGCGCAGGCGCACCCTGCTGGTCGACGCCGGCGAGCAGAGCAACTCCGCGGCATCGGCGATCGGCGGGCTGCTGGGCCACGACGGCCGCGCGCCCGACGACCTGTATGCGACCGGTCGCCGTGAACTGGCCGCGTATCCGAATGTGCAGTACCGCGAGGGACAGGTGGTCAGTGGAGCCGCCGTCGACGACGGGTTTCTGCTGGACATGGACAACGGTGAGCGGGTAGCCGCCCGGCGGGTGCTGCTGGCCACCGGGATGCAATATTGCCCGCCGGACCTTCCCGGGCTCGACCCGCTGTGGGGCACCTCGGTGTTTCAGTGCCCGTTCTGTCACGGCTGGGAAATGCGGGACAAGCGGCTGGCCACCCTGGCCGCAGGGGAGGAAGCGGTCCACTCGGCGCTGATGCTGCGCGGCTGGAGCGACGACGTCGTCCTCCTCACCGACGGGGCCGCCGAACTCGACGCCGATGCGCGCCGACGACTGGACGCAGCCAACGTCGCGATCGACGAACGCCGCGTCGTCGAACTCATCAGCCACGACGGAGCGCTGACCGCGATCGCATTCGCCGACGGTGACCGGCTACCGCGGGACGGGCTCCTGGTCGAAGCCCCGCTGCGCCAGCGTTCGCCGCTTGCCGAAAAGTTGGGCGCCGCCTGCGCCGAAGGCGCCCTTTCTGCCGACACCGTCGGCGTGGACGCACTGCACCGAACCAGCGCACCGGGCGTGTTCGCCGCTGGCGACCTGTGCGCTGAACAGCCGTATGTGGCCGGGGCCATCGCCGCGGGATCCCAAACCGCGATGATCATCGTCCAGAGCTTGTTGGCCGACGAATTCCAACTGCCCTATCCGCCGGACGGCGACTAAGCCGGGTAGCAGCGGGTAATCCGCCGCTGGAGGTGGTGCGATGCGCGTGGTGGTGGTAGGTGCGACAGGCAACGTCGGAACGAGCGTGGTCGAGGTGCTCGCGGGCGACGAGCAGGTCGACACGATCGTGGGAATCGCCCGCCGCCGGCCGAAGTGGCAGCCGGCGAAGACGACCTGGGTCGAGGCCGACATATCGCGTCACGCACTCGATGAGCACTTCCGCAGCGCCGACGCCGTCGTGCACCTGGCGTGGCTTTTTCAGCCGACACACGATGAATTGGCGACCTGGACCAACAACGTGCTCGGCGCGATCCGGGTCTTCGACGCGGTGGCGCGCGCCGGCGTCGGCGTGTTGGTGTACGCGTCGTCGGTTGGGGCGTACTCACCCGGGCCCACGGATCGCGGTGTCGACGAGACATGGCCGACCCATGCGCTGCCGACTGCGGCCTATGGGCGCGAAAAGTCCTACCTGGAACGGGTTCTCGACGCGTTCGAACGTGACCACCCACAGATCCGGGTCGTGCGGTTGCGGCCGGGCTTCATCTTCAAACGCGAATCCGCATCCGAGCAACGCCGACTCTTCGCGGGCCCGCTGCTGCCCAGAATATTGGCGCGCCCTTCGCTGCTGCCGATCGTGCCGGACTTGCGCGGCCTACGCCTGCAGGCGTTGCACTCGCTTGACGCGGCGCACGCGTTTCGGTTGGCCGTGCTGCGGCCGGTGCACGGCGCGTTCAACGTCGCGGCCGACCCTGTTGTCGATCCCCGTTCCCTCGGTGAACTTCTCGGCGCGCGACCGGTGAAGCTGCCCGTCGCGCCCATCCGTGCGGCGGTGGCCGCGGCGTGGCGGTTGCATCTTGTTCCTGCCAGCCCGACGCTGTTCGATCTGGCGCTGAGCTTGCCGATCATGGACACCACGCGGGCGCGCACCGAACTCGGCTGGACGCCGTCCCACACGGCGCTCGAGGCGATCGGCGAGTTTCTCGAAGGGTTGCGGGCGGGTGGGGGTATGGCCACCCCGCCCTTGGACCCGAACGCGGGCGGGCGATTTCGCGAGAAGGAGCTTCTGACCGGCGTGGGGCAACAAGCGACACCCTAGGTCGTTGCGCCGCGACCGTAACGTTCGATGAGCCTGTGTTTGTAGAGCTTTCCGGCGTCGGTACGCGGCAGCTGCGGTTCGAACGAGATGGAGCGTGGGCATTTGTAGTGCGCCAACCGCTCTTTGAGCCAACCCATCAACGTTGCGGCCAGTGCGTCGCAGGCCAGTTCCGGCTGCGTCAACTGCACGACTGCCTTGACGCGCTGGCCCATCACCTCGTCGGGCACGCCGAACACGGCCGCGTCGACGACGAGCGGATGGCTGACCAACATGTTCTCCGTCTCCTGCGGATAGATGTTCACGCCGCCGGAGATGATCGTGTGGTCTCGTCGGTCGGTGAGATACAGATAGCCGTCCCGGTCGAGGTACCCGACGTCTCCGACCGTGACCCAGCCCTGCGGTGACCGCGCGGCGGCGGTTTTGGCATCGTCGTTGAGATAGGCGAACTCGTATCCGCCCTCGTAGTAGATCTCACCAACTCGCCCTGCGGAGACTTCGGATCCGTTCTCGTCGAGGATGTGCGGCGTTCCCATCAGCGGACGCCCGACCGATCCCGGGTGACGCAGCCACTCCTCGGCGCGGATGAAGGAGATGCCCGCGCCCTCCGAGGAGCCGTAGTACTCGTCGACGATCGGTCCCCACCACTGGATCATCTGACGCTTGATCTCCGGCGGGCACGGCGCCGCGGCATGCACGACGCGTTCGAGGGTGGACAGGTCGTATTCAACGCGGGTCGCTTCGGGCAGCCGCAACATCTTGACGAACATCGCCGGTACGAACTGTGCGTGGGTGACCCGGTGGCGCTGAATGCATGCCAACGCCTCCTCGGCGTCGAACCGTTCCATGATCACCGTCGTGGCCCCGGTGGCCTGAGCACACATGGTCCACATCGCTGGGGCGGTGTGGTACAGGGGCGCCGGGCTCAGGTACACCGATTCGGTGCTCACGCCGAGCCTTTCGAACACCGGTGTCGACGGTTTGGCGCCCCGCGCGGGACCGCTGCTGCCGCGCGGGCGCTTGATGCCTTTGGGCCGGCCGGTGCTGCCCGACGAGTACTGCAGCAGCTCACCTTCGTCGTGCGCGCTGAAATGGGTGGCTGGTTCGTGGGCAACGCATTCCGGGTAGCGCAGCCACCCGTCGAGGTCGGCATCGGCGATCATCGTGACGGCGGGCAATCCGTTGGGCAGGTGATCGGCGAATACCGCGCATATGTCTCGTGTTCCTGCCGACCCGATCAGCGCCTTGGCTGCACAGTCGCCCACGATGTATGCCGCCTCGGAAGCGGTGAGGTGGGTGTTGAGCAGCGTGTAGTACAGGCCACTTCGACGGGCGGCCCACATCATGGCGTGGACGTGCTCGTTGTTGTCCATCAGGATCGCGACGGTGTCCCCGGCGACGATCCCGCGGCGGTGCAGCAGATGGGCGATCTGGTTGGCGCGTCGGTCCAGTTCGGCGTAGGTCACCACCTTGCCACTGGAGTTCAGGATGATCGCCGGCTTGTCCGGGGACACTTGATCGTTCAGCCGCATCCGCGCACCACCACCGCATCCAGGGTAGACCGCGAGCAGTAACGGCGGGCGAGTATGAGAATATCTATTCTCATACTCCTGTAGTTCGAGGGCCGCACCGGAAGAGGGCTTGTCAGATGGGTGGACAACCAGTCGATCTCGATGGAGCGCGAACGCTCATCGTCGGCGCGTCATCGGGTATCGGCCAGGCGTTCGCCGTCGCGGCCCACGCCCGTGGCGCGCGGGTAGCGTTGGCGGCACGGCGCGTCGACGTACTGGAGAAGTCAGCCGCCATGCTGGACGGCTCGGCTCACGAACTCGACGTGTCCAAACCCCCGGCCATCGAACCGGTCGTAAACCAGGTCGCCGATGTCCTCGGCGGGCTCGACGTGGTTGTGTTCACCAGCACCGTGGTTCCTTTCGCCCACATCGAGGACACCGACATCACCACGTGGGTGCATGCCTACACCGTGAACGCCGTCGGCGCCTCACATGTGCTGCGCGCGGCACTGCCGCACCTATCGGCCGATCCGGTGATCTTGGTGGCGTCCAGCCATGATGTCGGTCGTCCGCGCGCCGGGGTCGCCGCCTACAACGCGAGCAAGGCCGCGCTGAACGAGATCCTGCGCGCCTGGCGTAGCGAACATCCCGAGTTGCCGATCATCCGGGTCAGCGTCGGACCGACCGAGGGCACCGAGATCCTGCGGGGTGCCGACCGTGACCTGCTCGCCGAGCTGTACCGGGCGTGGGCGCACCACGGTCAGATACCCCAACAGATGTCGGCCGTTTCGGATGTCGCCGAGACGTTGGTGTCGCTGGTGGCCGCGGCCCGCCGTTCACCGACCGTGGTGCCCGAGATCGTCCACCTTGCACCGCGGATCACCGGGCGCTGACGCTTTCTTTCGCCGATTTCGCCGCGGCCCAGCCCAGCGCGTTTTCGCCGAGGATGCCGCAGATGCCTGTACTGCGAGTGATTCAGTGGTCCACCGGTGGAGTCGGAACCGAGATGGTCACCACGATCCTGGACCATCGGCCCGATCTCCAGCCGGTCGGTGCCCGGGTGTATGTGGTGTACCGGTAGCCGATCGGCGTCACGGTCGGCGGCGACTATTCGCAGCACTGGCCACAGCCCAGGGACGCTTGGACGTTGACCATCGATGGCGATCCGTCGATGCAGACCCACTTCTTCGGTCTGGCCAGCTTCAGCCGGCAGGCCTCGATCGCCGAACATGTGCGGTTCCCGCGGGTTCTGGCAAACTAGGCCGCGACCGCTTCAGTCCCACACCACCTCGAGGCGCGGCGGTGACCGGAACATCATTCCGGTGATGAAGGGCGCCGGCGCGTCGGGGTCCAGCCGCAGCCCCGGGAGTTCGTCGAACAAGGCGTTGAAGATCTTGGTGGTTTCCAGACGGGCCAGATGCATGCCGAGGCAGACGTGCGCACCGTGTGCGAATCCGATGTGGGGCTTGCGCTCCCGGTAGATGTCGAAATTCTCCGCGCGATCCCAGCGGGTTTCGTCATGGTTGGCGCTGCCGAGGCTGAGCATCATCGTCGCGCCCTTCGGCAGCGCCACCCCCGCCAGCTCGGTGTCACAGGTGACCTCGCGCATGAAGTTGAGCAGTGGGGTCTCCCAACGGATTCCCTCTTCGATGGCCTGCGGCAGCAGGGAGCGGTCCGCCCGCACCGCGTCGAGCTGGTCGGGATGGGTGAGCAATCCGAACGCCAGGCTCGCCGTCGACCGTGAAGTGGTCTCCGCGCCCGCGGGCAGCAGGTTGCGCATGAAGCCGTAGATCTGTTCATCGGACATCTTGATACCGTTGACCTCGGCTGCCGCGAGGATCGACACCATGTCGTCCTTGGGCGACCTACGCTTGTCGGCGAGGATCTCGACGAAGTAATCCTTCATCTGCGCGGATGCGCGCAGCGCGCAGTCCATGTCGGCGCGAAAGCCCAGCAGGTCGATGGCGAGTCGGTGGAACTGCGGAACGTCGGAATCAGGTAGGCCCAGCAGCGCAGCGATCACCCGCACCGGAATCGGCATGAACACCGCGTCGACCAGGTCAGCGTGTTTGGCGTCTTTGATTTTCGCGATGGTGTGGTTCACCAGCGGGCCAACGAGTTCGGTGTCCCACCGTTTCATCGACGACCGCGCGAACGCGAATTCATGGAGCTTGCGGTATACCGCGTGTTCGGGGTCCTGCATTTCGAGGATGGTCGGTCCCTGCAGCGGTCGCACGACGTCCTCGTAGCAGCGCGTGCTGAACGTGATGTGGTCGGTGAAGATCGCCTTGACGGTGTCGAACGTGTAGGCGGTGAAGGTCGGTGGCCCATCGCCGGAGTTACCGACCATGCCCATCTCCGGCCAGCCCGGATGGATGGGGCCCTGTGCGCGCAGTTCCTCGAGCAACGGGTACGGCGACGCGTCGCCGTCGGCGCCCATGCCGGCGTTGAACTTCTCCTGCGCTTCCCGGATCTGCTGCTCGAGGTCTTCGGTCGCCGGCTCCACCACGCAACTCAACATACACCCTGTCGGTTGCGGTTTGTATAGGGTAGGTTGATCGGCCGTGGGTGATTCGGGCCCACCAAACCGCAACCAGGAGCGTTCGATTGGCTATCCGGGTCGTTCAGTGGGCCACCGGTGCGGTCGGGCGGGCCGCACTCGCCGAGCTCATCGAGAACCCTGATTTCCAGCTGGTCGGGGTGCTGGTCTATGACCCGGACAAAGCCGGGGTGGATGCCGGCGCGCTGTGTGGCCTGCCCGCGACCACCGGCGTCGCCGCGACGACGGACAAGGAGGCGATCGCCGCGCTCGGGGCCGACGTGGTGGTGCACGCGGCCAGCAAGGCCCACGCCGTGGAGACGAACGCCGAGGACATCTGCCGGTTGCTGGCCGCCGGGTCCAGCGTGATCACCACGACCTCCTACAACCACCTGCCGACCTACGGCGCCGACGTCGAGGCCGCCTTCGCCCGGGCGTGCGCGGAGGGGAACTCGAGGTTTCACGCCGCGGGCGAGAACCCCGGGTTCATGTTCGAGCGCCTTGTCACGACGGTCACCGGGTTGAGCAAGAGCATCGAGCGCATCGACCTCTATGAAGCAGTCGACGTCTCGGGCATCGACAGCAGGCCCATGCTCGTCGACCTGATGGGGATGGGCCGTCCACCTGAGGATGTGAGCGCCGACTCCCCGATCATCGCCAAGCTCGACATGGCCTACCGTCAAGCGCTCAACGCCACCGCCGACGTTCTCGGCATCACGCTGTCGGACATCGCGGTCAGCGTCGAGTGCACCACCCTCGACCATCCCATCGAAATCGCGGTCGGGACCATCGACCCGGGGTTGGTTGTGGGCCAACGCTTCTCGTGGACCGGCTGGTGGGAGGGCCGCGGTCTGCTGGCCATCCACGAAGAGTGGGTGTTGACCCGCGACCTGCCGCAATGGGGTCTTCGGCCGCTGGCCGACGGCGAGAAGGCACCGCTCATCCGGGCCGTCATCAAGGGCGTGCCGAGTTTCGAGTTGCAACTCGATGTCGGGTGGGATGGCGCGAGCGGCCAAGCATGGGATGACGTGCCGCCCGGGTTCGACGACGCCAACCCCGGACACCTGATGATCGGGATGAGCGCGGTGCGGGCGATCCCCTACGTGCTGGCCGCGCCGCCGGGAATCGTCACCGCGCCCGTGTTCGGCGCGATCCAGCTGTAGCCGCACCTGACCTCTCGCGAAACGTACACCAGCGCTGCGGATCGGCCGAAATCGCGACGCTAGTGTACGTTTCGTGAACTAGGAGGCGCGCCACGGATTGGTCCAGGAGTCGATCGTCGCGACCTCCGCGAGGGGTTTGCGCCGGACCGGATGGTGACCACCGTCCGGCCAGCCAGCGGTGAGCAGGGTGGCGATCCGCCAGTGCGGCGGGATACCGACGAGTTCGCGCAACTCGCTGTCGCATGCGTCCTGCCACAACGTGATCGCCGCGCCGAGGCCCTGGGCGCGCGCCGCCAGCAGGAAGTTCTGCACGGCGGGGAAGATCGACCCACCCTGCTGCAGATCACTGGCCCCCGGCTGCGGCTCCACGCAGAACAGCACGCATACCGGGGCGTGGCCGCCGACCCGCATGTGTTCGCGCATCGCGCGCAGCACCCGCGACTTGGGATCCGTCGCATCCTCCGACGGTGCGTCGAACCCGTAGAACTCGGCCATCACCTCCCACGTCCGCTGTGCGGCGGCGGAGATCACCGCGCGCACTTCGGCCCTGCGCACGATGACGAACCGCCACGGCTGTTGGTTTCCACCCGACGGCGCCCAGGTGGCAGCCTGCAGACACCGCTCGATGACCGCGTCGTCGACCGGTTCGCTGCGGTAGCGCCGGACCGCAGACGCGGTGCGCATCACCGTCCACAGATCGTCGGTCATCGCGAGTACGTCGGTGGCAGCGTGCCGGTCCAGGAGCCACCGCGCACCGGACCGGTGACCAGCGGCAGGTCCAGCGTCGACAGCAGACCCGGTGGCGCCGCGACGACGGCGGGAATCGCGTTCAGTTCACGCATCACCGTGGCGTACGTCAGCCCCCGCATATTGTTTCCGCGGCCGTGCATTTCGACGTCGACAGTGTAGGTGGGCAGACCGTCGACGACCACCCGGTAACCGCCGTGCCGTGACGGATGCCGTGGCCAGTCCGGGGCGGAGGACTCGCCCATCCGGGTGATGTGCTCGAGCACGACGCGTTCCTCACCGTCGACCGCGCCCGCCAGCTTGAACCGCATGCCGCCCATGGTGCCCGGTTCGATCCAGCCCGAAGCGACCTCGTATCGTTCGGTCGCCAGCCACTTCTCGATCGTCGTGTCGACTTCATCCAGCGGAAGGCCCACGCCCTCGGCGACCAGATGGACCGTCGGTGCCCACAACGCTGCCAGCCGGGCGGGGTCGAACAGCGGCGCAGGATGATCCGGCGGATGGCCGAAACCCATGAAGTCGAACATGATCTCGGGCTGGTTGATCGGGGCGTAGTCGAGGATCTCCAGCATCGTGATGGTGTCGACGCGGCTGCTGAAGCCGGTCATCGTCAACGCGATCACATCGTTGGCCCAACCCGGGTCGACGCCGCTGTTGAAGAAGGTGGTTTTGCCCTCCGTGCAGGCGGCCTCGATCAGTGCGACGGTTTCGGTGTCGGCGGCGGGCGGATAGCACAGCGGCACCAGTGACGTGGTGACCACATTCTTTCCGGCCCGTAGGCAGCGGGCGATGTCCTCGGCGGCCTCGCGATAGCGGTAGTCCCCGGAGGCGAAGTAGGCGACGACGTCGGCGTCGAGTGCCAGCGCGGCCTCGATGTCGCGGGTGGCGATCACGCCGGTAGCCGGCATACCGCACAACGCACCGGCATCCATACCGTCCTTGGCTTCGGCATGCACCACGACGCCCGCCAGGTCGAGCCCGGGATGCGCGATCAATGCACGCAGCGCACCCACCCCGACTTGTCCGGGACCCCAGAGGATTACTCTCGGGTTACGTTGGCAGTCCGTCATCTACACCCTTCCCCTGGCCACACCCGACTGTGAGAACATACCTTCTCATTAGTCGATAACACCATTTACGCATCGACAGCACCATGGAGGAGATCGTGACCGATTACAAGTTCTTGAAATGGGAGACGTTCGATGACGGTCAGATCGTCCGGATCTCGCTGAACCGTCCCGAGCAGCGCAACGCGCAGAACCGCGGCATGCTCGTCGAGCTCGACGATGCGTTCAGGCGCGCCGAGGCCGACGACGACGTCCGCGTCGTCATCCTCGCCGGTGAGGGGCCGATGTTCTCCTCCGGGCACGACATCGGCTCCAAACAGGCCCGCGCCGAGTTCATGCCGGGACCGGATCAACACCCCACTGCGGTGATCGACGGCGGCACCCGCGAGGGCGCGGAGAAGATCATGCTGCAGGAGTGGCACTACTTCTTCCAGAACAACCTGCGTTGGCGCAACTTGCGCAAGATCACCATCGCGCAGGTGCATGGTGATGTCTTTTCGGCGGGCCTGATGCTCATCTGGGCGTGTGACCTGATCGTCGGCAGTGAAGAGGTGCGGTTCGCCGACGTCGTCGGAACCCGGCTGGGCATGTGCGGCATGGAGTACTTCGGGCATCCGTGGGAATTCGGGCCCCGTCGCACCAAGGAGTTGATGCTCACCGGCGATGCGATCGACATCGAGGAGGCCTACCGCCTCGGAATGGTGAGCAAGATCTTCAAGCGCGACGAACTGGCCGATCGCACGCTCGAATTGGCGCGGCGCATCGCCACGGTGCCGACAATGGCGGCTCTGCTCATCAAGGAATCGGTGAACCAGTCTGTGGACAACATGGGCTTCTACAACGCGTTGCAGTCCTGCTTCAGCCTGCACCAGCTCAACCATTCGCACTGGGTTGGCGTGCGTGACGACAAACGGGCCACCGCGGGTGAGGAGCAGGGCGTGCCGAATTGGCGCACCGCGCCGCCGGTGGTGTTGTCGATGAAGAACCAAGTGCGAGCCGACGGGTGACCGCCGTCGGCGAGCCGATGCCGGTGGGCATCGAAGGACACCTGTTCGCCCGATTGCCCTTCTACGATGTCGTCGACGCCGATGACACCGTGGTCGTCGACCTGCACCACCGGCCGGATCTGGTGAACACTCGGGGCGCGTTGCAGGGCGGGCTGGTCGCCACCCTCATCGATGTTGCCGGGGGCCGGCTGGCGGTCAAGTATGCGGATACCAACGCAGGCGTCGGCACCGCAGACATGTCGATCCACTTCCTGTCGCCCATCGTGGGCGGGCCGGCGCGGGCGAGCGCCACCCTGGTGCGGCCAGGCAGGCGGTTGATCGTCGTCGCTGTCGATGTCGTCGACGTGGCCAGGGATCGGCTGGCTGCCCGCGCGACGCTGAGCTTCGCCGTCATGGAACCAGGTGGGCCGAGTCAGCCCGCCACCGGTCCGTAGCGGGCGTCTGCCACCCGGTCGAGTGCGACGGCGGGCTCGCCGTACACCATCGCCCAGCCGCGCACGCGCCGGTAGTACAGCTGAACGTCACATTCCATGCCGAAGCCATAGCCGCCATGGATGTGCAGGCTGCGATAGGTGGCGTCGCGTGCTGTCTCATAGGCGAAGGCGAACGCCATCGTCGCGAGCTCATCGGCGCGCGCGGGTTCGTCAGTGAAAGCACACGCTGCCTTCAGGGCAAGCAACCGCGCCCCGTCGACAGCAGTAGCGCTGTCCGCCAACGGATGTGACACCGCCTGAAAGGTGCCGATCGGCGTCCCGAACGCGTGGCGTTGCTTTGCGTATTCGACCCCGATTTCAACCGCCCTGTTCGCCGCTCCGACAAGTACCGAGGCGGTCAGCGTGAGCCACAAATTCAACGCCCACCCGTACAACCGCGACGCATCCTCGCCGTCGACCAACACGACGGCGCCGTCTTCGATATCCACATCCGCCAGAGGTAGCGATCCGAGATTCTGCACGGGGCGACGGCCCCGTCCCGCCGGCGTGACGACAAGGCGCCCGTCGACAGACGCGATGACCGAATCCGCGACAGCACCGCCAGGCACGAGTTTCAGCACGCCATCGCGGGCGGTACGCGGCGAGAACGTGACTAGTTGGTCGCCGGCCAGCGCCCGGCCGAGCAGCTCGGCACCGGCGTCACCGCATCGGGCGAGCAGTCGCGCGGCGACCTGCGTTTCCACGACCGGCGCGGATGCGACCGCGCGACCGAATTGCTCGGCGATCAGCGCCAGATCCAGTTCAGACGCACCACCGCCTGCGGCCTCGTCCGCAGCCATGTCGAGAGCCCCGGCCTGCATCAGTGCCTTCCACAGCTTGACGTCGAAGCCAAGCGGTTCGGCGGCTCGCACCCGCTGCGACGTCGACTCCCGCCCGTAGATGGCCGCGAAGACATCCACGAGCTGTCGCTGTTCGCCGGAAAGGCTCAAGTCCAAAATGCAGTCCAATCACATGCGGATATGAATGCTCTCATATTTGAGAGTAACATTATCGCCCACGTCGGCCCTTATACTCATCAGACAGGATCGGTTACAGTCCATGCATTTTCAGCTCGATGCCGAGACACAGGCATACCGCGCGGAGGTCCGGGCCCACCTGCATGACGTGATGACCCCTGAATTCGAGGAACACCTGTACCGCAGTGGCGTCGCTCATGACGATGACTTCGCCAAGGGCCTCGTCGACAAGGGCTTATTCGCGCCAACGTGGGCGCCCGAGTACGGCGGCCAGAATCGCGGGGCATGGGACGACCAGGTGCTCAAAGAGGAACTGATGCGCTCGGATGCTCCGGTGTACCTGTCAGAGACCACGCGAATGGTCGCCGCGATCATTCGTGAGGTGGGTCATCAGGCGATGAAGGACCGTATCCTCGCCGGCGCGATGAAGGGCGACGTCACCATCGCCCTCGGGTTCACCGAACCCGGATGCGGGTCTGACGTCGCGGCCGCCACCACCAAAGCCGTGCGCGATGGTGACGAGTGGATCATCAACGGCTCCAAGATGTTCACCACCAACGGTCACATCGCCGACTATGTTTTTCTGCTCGCCCGCACGAGCCCCGAGAAGCCCAAACACAAGGGCCTGACCATGTTTCTGGTACCGCTCGATTCGCACGGGGTCGAGGCCCAGGCCGTCTGGACGCTTTCGGGTGAGCGCACCAACATCACCTTCTACAGCGATGTCCGAATCGGTGACGAGTGGCGTATCGGTGAGGTCGATGCCGGATGGCAGGTGTTGAGCCTGTCGTTACAGGACGAGCATGCGTCCGGTTGGGGACCGCATATCGCTCGGCTGCTGACCCACGCCGAGCAATGGGCCGAGGCGACGGTGGCGGACGATGGCGTCCGGCAGATCGCCAAGCCTGATGTGCGACGGCGGATAGCGAGAGTCGCCATGGAGTACGAAGTGTCGATGCTGCTTCAGCGTCGTTGCGTGTGGATGGTCGAGGCCGGACGGATGCCCGTTGCCGAGGGACCGATGGCCAAGTTGTTCAGCACCGAATCCCTGGTCCGCGCGAGCCAGGACATGGTCGAGCTCGTCGGACCGGACGCAATGCGCAGCTTCTTCGAGCCGTCCGCCCCGGAGCAGGGCCGATTCGAACACCTGATGCGGTTCTCGGTGGGCACCACGATCTACGCGGGCACCAGCGAAGTACAGCGCTCGATCATCGCTCAACGTGGACTTCGCCTACCCCGTTAGCTTTCTGGGCTTGCGAGCGGTAGATCGTTTGGCCGCAGGCTTGGCGGCGACAGCTTTCGGTTTAGCCGTTCCTGCGGGCGGGGTGAGCGCCTGCAGGCACCACGCCCACAGCTGGTCCTCAGTGAGTTCGGCGCCCTTGCCGCCCAGATGGAACACGCCGATCTGAGCAAGCGCGATGAGCGTCGAATTCAGCAACGTCGTCAACTGCGCGGGGGTCATGTCTTTGCGTACCAACCCGGCACGCGAACACGACGTCAGGATCTTCGTCAGCAGCTTCTGGTGCGGCTCCCAGATCTTGGCGAAGTCGGCGGGGCGCTCGATCTCGAGGCTGAGGTTGTAGATCGTCATCACGCGGCCGCCGATGGCCTCGGAGGACTCCGCGCGGGAGAGGAATCCCCGGCAGAACGCCTCCAATTGTGCCATCGGACCGTCGGCCGAGGCCGCCGCAACCTCATGCCGGATCGCCTCGATGAACTGGCTGGTGGCGTTCTCATAGAGCGCCAACAGCAGCTCCTCTTTGCCCGCGAAGTGTTGATAGAACGCCCGCAAACTCAGATTCGACCTGTCGATCAGCGTCTGGATGGTGAAGTCGGCTCGACCGGACTCCTCGACCAGCTCGAGTGCCGTGGCCAGGAACCGGGAGCTGCGGGCCAGGGCGCGCGCCCGCGCCTGGCTCAGCCGCCTCTCGATCGTTCGCTCCTGCCAACTGGTCGGCATCTCGGTGTCGGACTCGACCAGCTCGAGATCTGCTTCGGGTTCTTGTCCAGCGCGTTTCTTCGCAGTCATGATGAGTTGAGAATACGCGTTCTTCCGAGCAGGGCGCGACCTACCTATACGGGTACGTTGCGTGCGTCCCGGGACCAGCGTGCGCCGCACTCGCCCAGGGTCTGCCGAACGGTGGGGATACGCTACCCTGGAAACGGTCATTCTCGCTTGCGGGAATCAGAGTTTCGCGCCCTGATGCCGCGTGGCGCATTTCGAAGGAGTGCAGCATGAGCGCAGACATCCTGATCGTGTCGCCGGACGACCACCTGGTGGAGCCGGCTGATCTGTGGACCAGCCGGCTGCCCGAGCGCTATCGCGACGTCGGTCCGCGGATCATCCGGCACCGAGGACGCATGGATCCGACAGTTACCTCCGATGTCGCGTTCGTCGAAGACGACGACGGTCGTGACGCGGACATCTGGCACTACGAGGACTCGATCGTCCCGATCCCGCTCATCAGCGCCGCCGCTGGGTACGAGATCGACGAGCTCACGACAGACCCGATCACGTACGACGAGATGCGCCCCGGCTGCTACCGTCCCAAAGACCGGCTCGCCGACATGGACATCGCGGGCATCGAGGCATCCGCCTGCTTCCCCAACACGCTCGTCCGCTTCTGCGGCCAGCGCTTCCTGTACGGCAAGGACAAGGATCTGGCACTGCTCTGTGTCCAGGCCTACAACGACTTCCAGATCGACGAGTGGGCCGGTGACTCCGACGGCCGGTTGATCCCCCTC
The DNA here is from genome assembly GCF_053483195.1 of Mycolicibacterium sp. XJ2546. Lineage (NCBI taxonomy): Bacteria > Bacillati > Actinomycetota > Actinomycetes > Mycobacteriales > Mycobacteriaceae > Mycobacterium > Mycolicibacterium sp. XJ2546. Next base: position 170,188 of record NZ_JBEFRW010000004.1, read on the forward strand.
GGAATCATCCCCCTTTGGGATGTCGAGTTGGCTGTGCAGGAGGTTGACCGGGTCGCCGCGAAAGGTATGCCGGCCGTGTGCTTCTCCGAGCTTCCGGCACGGCTTGACCTGCCATCCATTCACAGCGGCTATTGGGATCCGTTCTTCGCCGCATGCGAACGCAACGACGTCGGCATCATGCTGCACATCGGCTCGAGTTCGTCGCTGACCAAGTCCTCCCCCGACTCCCCGCACGTCGTCACCAGCGCGCTGATGGCCGTCAACTGCACCATCGCGCTGGTGGACTGGTTGTTTTCCGGCAAGCTCAAGCAGTTTCCGAAACTCAAGCTGGCTTTCGCCGAGGCGCAAGCGGGCTGGATCCCCTACTACCTGCAACGCGTTGACGAGGTCTGGGAGGACCGGCGCGGGTGGGGTGGCATCCACCCGTTGTTGACCGAACCGCCGAGCACCCAGGTGCCCGGGCGCGTGTGGTTCTCCACCTTCGGCGATCCGGTCGCGTTCCGGATTCTCGACCTGGTCGGGCCGGACCAGTTGATGTTCGAGACCGACTACCCGCACAACGACACCAACTGGCCCCACAGCATGGACGTCGCCAACAAGGCGACCGCCGGGCTGGACCAGGAGACCAAGCGAAAGGTCCTGTCCACCAACGCCAAGACCTTCTTCGGCCTGGTGTAGGTGCCTCGTGCGCCGAGCGGCAACTCTGGGCACGTGAATTCGCGAGGGCCGTCCGTCAGCTAGCCACCCGGCGGGCAGCGCTTATAGGGCTCTCCAATTCGGTTTGCGCTTCTCCAGGAAGGCACGCGGTCCCTCGATGGCGTCCTTGGTCAAGGCCACCTTCATCCGGTAGTTCTCGGCGAGCAGTTCGGCTTCGTATATCGGCAGCGTCAGGCCCTTGCGCACCGCCATTCGCGAGCCCCGCACCGCAAGGGGGGCATTGGAATTGACAACCTCCGCGACCTCCCAGGCGCGATCCATCAGCGTGTCGTGCGCGACCACTTCGGTAAACACGCCCAACTCGTACGCCCGTTGCGCGTCGAGTTGTTCATGCCGGCCCATCAGGATCAGCCGCATGGCCACGGGCAGCGGCAGAATCCGAGCGAGCCTGACCCCTTCCCGGCCCGACGTCACGCCGATGCTGACATGCGGATCCATCAGCGATGCGCGCTCGGATGCGATGGTGATGTCAGCGGTGGTGACCAGATCCATGCCCGCGCCACACGCGATGCCGTTGACGGCGCAGATTATGGGTTTGGTCATCTGCAGCCACGGCGGTGTCGCCTCCTGCGGTGCGTCCCATTGACGCATCGAGCTGAGGATGGGTTCGCCCTGGTTGTCGATTCCGGCGGCGTTCTCCATGTCGTGGTCGGCGGCCTTGTTGACGTCGGCGCCCACGCACAGCGCCCGGCCGGCACCGGTGATGATGACGGTCCAGATATCCTGTGACCGTTCGATTTCGGCATAAACCTCGGCGAGCTCGGCGATCATCTCGTCGTTGATCGCGTTGAGTACCTCGGGCCGGTCCAGCGTCACACACGCGGTATGGCCGGAAACCTCCAACGTGATGGTGTCGTAGTTCGTCATCTCACTCCACAGCGGCAATGTCGCGGTCGGTCGGGCGGATGCCCAGAATCTCATGGAAGCGGTCGCAGTAGCGCGGCCACACCTCGGGATTGAGCAGCCGGGGTGGCCTGTGCCCGGTGAAGATGTCCTGCCACTGCGTTGCGGTAGCGACCGCGATATCGCGAGCCGCCTCGACGGTGATGCCCGCGACGTGTGGCGTGGCGACGACGTTGTCGAAATGCAGCAGCGGGTTGTTCCGCGACGGCGGCTCCTCGTGGAACACGTCCAGACCCGCTCCGGCGATCACTCCGCTGGCCAACGCGTCGTAGAGGGCCGCTTCATCGTGTACCGGCCCACGCGCGGTGGTGATGAAGTACGCGGACGGCTTCATGGCGGCGAACTCCTTGCCGCCGAACAGCCCTCGTGTCTCGGCGGTCAACGGACACGTGACCTGAACGAAGTCCGACCGTTCAATCAGTTCGCCCAGCCCGACCAGGTTCACCCCGTGGGCACGCGCCGTCACTTCGTCGACATAGGGATCGAAGGCCAGGACCTCCATCCCGAACGGGGCGCACAACTGCACCAGCCGTCCGCCGACGGCTCCGAGGCCTACGACACCGAGCGTCTTCCCGAGCAGCTGACTGCCCCGCAGCGCCAAGCGATCATCGAGTTGTCCGCTGCGCAACGCCCGGTCGGCCGCGGTGATCTTCTTGGCCAGGTCGAGCATCAGACCCAGTGCGTGTTCAGCCACCGCCTCGGCGCCGGGACCGGAGTTGTTGCACACCGCGATTCCCGCCCGCGTACACGCCTCGACGTCGATCACGTCATAGCCGGCGCCCGCCGAGCACACGGCAAGTAGCTGATGACAACGGTCGACCAGCGCCCGCCCGGCCAGCCACTGCGCGCCTCCGGTGGCGGAGGCGACGTCGGTTCGGGTCGCCACTTGATATCCATGTGCGGATTCCAGTGCCGCCCATCCTTGTTCGGCGGTTGCGTCGAGATCGAGTTTGACGACCTCGATGTCACTGTCCGCCAGGATAGTTCCGGCCACCGGGTCGGTCCACCGCTCGTAGACCAGCCGCGGTCGGATCCTCATCGTGTGATTTTGGGTTTCGCTTGAGCTGCCTTGAACATGTCGGCCAGTTCGGTGTTCACATTCTTGTAATCGTTGAGCGCGATGGCGCCGTCACGCCCCGGGACGGGGTCATAACCCAGCCGCAGGTCCTTGTTCTCCATGTGGAAGTACTCCCGCCCGACGGGCAGGCGGCGGTCCTCGCGCGGCACCTCCATCCATGCCCGCAGGAAGCAGCGCGCCTTCTTCGGATCGTTGCTGCTGACGAAGTCGGACCGTGAGTGGCACATCGCGAAGTTGTTCGCGACCGCGGCTTCGCCGGACTCGAGGCGAAACTCGACCTGTTGCTCGACGAGGATCGTCCGCAACAACTCGATGGCTTCGTTCTGTTCCGGGGTGAATTCCCGGCCGAGGGTGTGCATCGCGGGCAGGATGCTGCTGTAGGTGAAGTTGATGCAGATCCGACCGTCGATCTGAGAGAACACCGGCACGTCGTACGGCGTCACGTCCGGCTGGTCGTCGGGTTGCTCGCTGCGCCGGTGATGCGGGAAACCCTGGTAGAGAACGGGGAGAAGGTCAGGTCGCTCGTTGAGGATCCGGTTGTGCGCAGCAGGCCCACTCGCGAACTGGCTTTCGCCACCCTGCGCGGCCGGGTAGACGCAGAGCAGCGACAGGATGTCTGCCGCATCGTTGTGCATCGCGAGCTCAGCACTCGACTTCGTCCCGCGGGCGGGTTGTACGCCGTTGGGCAGTACCTCCTCCTGCACTCGCACCATGCGGTGGCCGAAGGAGTTGTTGGACACCAGGTAGCCGAGATGCGTGCAGAACGCCCAGTAGATGCGCTCGAGATCCTCGACCGAATGCTCGTCGACCGGGAATCCGCGCACGCAGGCCAGACCTTTACCGAACATCAAGTCCTGATACAGCCGGGCGAGGTCGTCGTCCAGATCGGGATGCCGGGCGTCCTCGGGCGTGATGTCATCGCGATCCTGGTGCGCGGTCTTGGCCAGGATGGATTCCAGCGCAGCCACGTTGCGTGACGACAGATCGAACGCGAAGTCCTCCTTGCTCCTGAAGTCGGCGCCGGTCCATGCCATCGGGTCGGTGACTTGTTCGGTGTAGATCACGGTGGGCATCCGTCCTCCTGTTGTCGTGACGAGGGTGTCGGTTATCGGCTCGCCGTGCGACTCTCGAGCTCACGCAGAGCATGTGCGCGGGCAGTGGCGGCCTCGGTCATCATCCCGACGTCGGTTCCCGCCGAGATGAATCGCAATCCCAGCCCTGCAAGGCGTTCCAGCAGGTCAAGGGGCTTGATTCCAGCCACTCCCAGCGCCACACCGTGTGCACGACACGCCGCCGCGACCGAGTCTACTGCACGGTGGAAATGCTCATTCTCATATTGCCCGTGGATGCCCATCTCCGCCGTCAGATCACTGGGGCCCAGCAGGATGACGTCCACGCCGTCCACCGCCGCGATCTGGTCGCTTGCCGCGACCGCTTCGGGAGTTTCGACCATCACCGCCACCACCGTATGGCGCTCGAGTTCAGCGGTGAGTTCGGCGGCTGGGCGGGGTGCGTAACCGCTCACCGCGGTGGGCCCCGAGATGGATCGGTGACCGAGGGGCGGGAACCGGGCGGCGTCGACGATCGCTTGGGCTTCTCGCGCCGAGTTCACGTGCGGCACAATTACTCCCACCGCGCCGCCGTCGAGCACACGGGCGATGACGCTCGGGTCGTGCGATGGCACCCGCACCAGGCCGGAGATGCCTGCGCCGACGGCGGCGACGCAGAGCATTCCGGCCGTTTCCAGCGAGCACGAGGTGTGTTCCAGGTCGACATATACGGCGTCGTATCCACAGGCCGCCGCGACCGCCGGAACGTCGGGCGTACGGGCGTTCAGCAACGCCAGACACAACACCAGACGATCACCACGCAGAGCGTCTCGCAGTAGTCCCGGCACCAACTCACGGTAACCGACCGAGAACGGGGATTCCACCATGTCGTTAATGCCATTATCACCTGTGGTACCCATTACCTATGTCCCAGAACCGGGTCGCCGTCGTTGGTGCCGCACTGTCCGATTGCGGGCGAGTGCCCGACAAGACGGCAATGGCACTGATGGCTCAGGCCGCACGCCGTGCCGTCGAAGACGCGGGCTTGACAAAGGACGATATCGACGGCTTCGGCGGCCATGGGACGTTGTTGCCCCCCATCGAGGTGAGCGAATACCTGGGCCTGCGACCGAGGTGGGTCGACTCGACCAACGTCGGCGGATCGTCGTGGGAGGTCATGGCGCGCCACGCCGCAGCCGCGATCGCCGCGGGCGAGATCGACGTCGCCCTCCTCACCTACGGGTCGACCGCGCGCTCCGACGTCAAGCGCCGGGTGCGGGCCTCGTCAGCGGCGCTGAGCACCGGAGGCGCCATGCAGTTCGAAGCACCTTACGGCGCCACCCTGATCGCCAAGTACGCCATGGCGGCCAGGCGGCACATGATCGAGTACGGGACGACCGAAGAGCAACTCGCCGAAGTCGCTGTCGCCGCGCACGAGTGGGCGGCCATGAACGAGAACGCTTTTGAGCGCGACCGTATTACGGCTGCCGACGTCGCGGCGGCACCGATGCTCGCCGACCCGTTCACCTCCAAGCATGTGTGTCTACGCACCGACGGCGGCGGCGCGGTCGTCCTTGCCAGCGAGCGGGTTGCGAAGGATTGCGCCAAAGAGCCGGTATGGATCCTCGGCGCCGCCGACGCGGCATCGCACGTGAGCATGAGCGAGTGGGCCGACTTCACGACATCGGCGGCGGCACAGACGGGTCCGCGCGCGTTTGCGCAGGCCGGGGTGACTCCTGCCGACGTCGATGTGTGTCAGCTCTACGATTCGTTCACCTCCACCGTGCTGCTCACCGTGGAGGATCTCGGGTTCTGCGCCAAGGGTGAGGGCGGTCCGTTCATCGGTTCCGGTGCACTGCGTCCGGGGGGCGTGCTGCCCACCAACACTGACGGCGGCGGGTTGGCCTCGTGTCATCCCGGCATGCGCGGAATGTTCCTGATGGTCGAGGCGGTTCGGCAACTGCGCGACGAATGTGGTGAGAGGCAGGTCGACGGTGCCCAACTGGCCTGTGTCCACGCGATGGGCGGCTTCTTCACCCACAGTGCGACGATGATCCTGGGGAGGCAGTGATGGCAGCGCCCAGCGAACCGGACCGACCGACCATCGACACCGACAGCGAGTCGTGGTGGGCGGCGGTGGCCGATCGCACACTGATGCTCAACAGGTGCGACGCATGCGGCCGGGACTCCTTCTATGTCCGCCCGTTCTGCCCGTATTGCTGGAGCGAGGACGTGCGCCTGGAACCCGCGTGCGGGCGGTCCCGCCTCTACACGTGGAGCGTGATTCACCAGAACGTCGCACCTTTCGATGCACGGACTCCCTACGTCCTCGCGATGGTCGACCTCGAGGAGGGCCCGCGGCTGATGACTGTGCTCGACTGCCCACCCGAACAACTCCGAGCGGGACTGCATCTCGAACTCGACTTCCGTCAGGATGACGACGGCGTCCTCGTGCCGGTCTTCCGACCGTAATCTTCCGCGAAACTGTTTTCCGGCAGTGAAAGTTCGAGTGGGGGGCGCCTGCTGGAATACAGTTTCGCGGCAGGGGTGATCACCGAAGGCGGTCGGCAAGCACCCGCGGCCGTCCCTCCGACTGCGCCTCGAGCGTGTTGCGTTGCACCTTGCCGTTGGCGTTGAGCGGTAGCGGCTCGTCCCAGAACACCAGTTCCTCGGGCAGCTTGTACTTCGGCAGACCCCCCGCCATCAGCGCCTCGGTGACATCGGCGAGCGCCAACTGAACGCCGTCGTCGAGCACCATGGCAACCGCGAGCCGCTCCCCGGTCGTTGCGTCAGGTACGGAATACGCCGCGCAGTCCCGCACACCGGAGATGCCGGCCACCGCCTCCTCGACCTCCGCCGCCGGAATCTTCATGCCGTTGCGGATGACGATGTCCTTGATCCGTCCGATGATGCGCACCCGATACCCGGTCATCTCGGCCACGTCGCCGGTTCGGAACCAGTCGCCGTCGAACGCGTCGGCGTCGTCCTCGCTGTCCGTGTAGCCGAGGAAGGTGTGCGGGCCCTTGATGCAGCACTCGGCCGGGTCGCCCACCGACCCCACGCGGACGTCGACATCCTGCAGTGCCACACCGTCATCCGCGTGACGCACCGCCCTGGACTCGGTTCGTAATCCCGACGTGCTGACGGGCACCTCTGAGGATCCGTATGCTCGCATCACGACGATGCCGAAGTCGTCTTCCACCCGTTCGACGATGCGCCGGTCGAGCATCGTGCCGCCGAGATACACCGCGCGCAGCGGCACGCCCTTCCCGCGGGCGACCGCCTCGTCGAGCAGCCGGTCGAGAAGCCGGTCCGGCCCGCCGTACCACGTCGCTCCCGACGACAGCAGAAGGTCACACGTCGCGGCGGGGTCCCAGTGGTCCTCGAGCACCACCGGCGCGGCGAGCATCGGCCCGATGAACAACGCCTGCAGCACACCGGTGACCGAGGCGAGCGGGCTGATGAGGAAGATGCGGTCGTCCGCACCGAGTTCGGCCGCGGCGATGTAGTTCGCCGACGCCTTGGTCAGCGTGCTCAACGAATGTATGACCCCCTTGGGCCGGGAGGTCGTACCGGATGTGTAGAGGACGAAGGACGCCTCGTCGGCGGGTCGCATCGGCCGACAGGGCACCGGCGTGTCCGACGCGCCCGCGATGTCGATCCAACGACAGGCGTCACGCAACGCGGGTTCACCCGCCGGTGCCCAGTCGGGAGCCACCGCGTATCGCGCACCGGTGCGTGCCACGATGTCGGTCACCTGCCTAGGGCCGGCGCTGCGCGGCACCAGCAGCACCACCGCATCGACCCGGATGGCGGCGTGCACCGCGACGACCGATCCGACGTCGTTGCCCGCCACGACCGTCACCGGCATCCCTGCGCCGACGCCGGCTTCCCGCATCGCCTGCGACGCGCGATCGACCCGCGCGTCGAGGTCTGCGTACGCCAGCTCGGCCCCGCGGGCGACGAGGGCCGGTCGCGCCGGATGCCGCTCGGCGGTGAAACGTACGACGTCGAGCGGCCGCTCCGACCAGAAACCCGCGGCCCGATACCGATACCGCAGACCGTCCGCTCGCTGCTGTGCATGGTGCAGCAGCGCGCTGGCCCCACTCATGGTGTCCTCCGATGCGAATGCAGATTCTCGTCTACGTAAATGTAACCTCTCACGCATGTCGCAGATGAGTTTCGAAGACCAGGTAGCCGTCGTCACCGGTGCGGGCGGAGGGCTAGGACGGTGTCACGCACTCGAACTCGCTCGTCGGGGCGCCCGTGTTGTGGTCAACGATCTCGGCAGCGCGGTCGACGGAAGCGGTGCTTCGATCTCGGCCGCCCAAGCGGTGGTCGACGAGATCACCGCCGCCGGTGGCACGGCGATCGCCAGCGGCGACTCCGTCGCGACCGAGGACGGTGGCGCGGCGATCGTCTCCGCGGCGATGGACGCCTTCGGCCGACTCGACATCCTGATCAACAACGCGGGCATTCTGCGCGACGCGGCGTTCAAGAACATGACCGCCGAACAGGTCGACGCGGTGCTCACCGTCCACCTGACCGGCGCCTTCAACGTGACCAGGGCCGCGTGGCCGATCATGCGTGAGCAGAACTACGGGCGAATCGTCCAAACGACCTCTGGCACGGGGCTGTTCGGTAACTTCGGGCAGGCGAACTACGGCGCCGCGAAGATGGGTTTGGTCGGGATGATGCACGTCCTTGCGATCGAAGGCGCCCGCAACGGCATCGCCATCAACGCCGTCGCACCGATCGCTCGCACCCGGATGACCGAGGACATCATGGGCGAAGCCGGCAAGGCGATGGACCCCGAACTGGTCACCCCGGTGGTCGTCTACCTGTCCCACCGCGATTGCGACCGCACCGCCCACATCTACTCGGTGGGTGCGGGCAAGGTGTCGCGGGTGTTCATCGGTGTCACCAAGGGCATCGAGAACCGCTCACTCACAGCGGAATCCGTTGCCGAAACGATCGACGAGATCGACGACAGCGCTACGTTCACGATCCGTGGCGGACCCGCGGCCGGCTGACGTTCAGCGACCCCGGAAGTTCGGGCGGCGACGCTCGGCGAACGACGTCAGCCCCTCCTGGAGATCGGCGGTGCCCGACACCACCTCCTGCGCCCAGGCCTCCTGCTCGAAGGCGCGGTCGCGGCCGGACTCCGACGACACGGACAGCAGCCGTTTGGTCAGTGCCAGCATGACCGTCGGCCCCGCGGCCAGCCGTCCGACCAGTTCCTCGGCGACCGCGTCGGTCTCGGCAGGCGCCACCACGCGGTTGACCAGGCTGAGCCGCTCACAGGCGGCGGCGTCGACGGGTTCGCCGAGCATCAGCAATTCGGTCGCTTTCCGCAGCCCGACGATCCTGGTCAACAGGTATATGGCACCCGAATCGGGCAGTATGCCGCGGTGCACGAACGCCTGAACCAGCTTCGCCTCTTTGGACATCACCACCAGATCGCAGGCCAGCACCAGGCTGGCACCTGCACCCGCGGCCGCACCCTTGACCGCGGCGACCACCGGCTTGTCGCAATCCAGCACTGCGGTGATCAGCCGTTGGTAACCCTTTTGCAGCATCCGGGCGACGTCACCGGGCCGCTTCTCCGACGGTGGCTGCGCCGAATGCGGGCCCAGCCCGGCACCCGAGCAGAAATGTCGATCACCCGTGGCGCGTAACAACACCGCACGCACCGACGGGTCGTCGCCGGCGTTGTCAAACGCATCCGTCAACGCATCACGGGCCAATGGGGACAACGAGTTTCCGGCATCCGGCCGGTCGATGGTGATCCGGCAAACCCCATCCGTTCCGATGGCGACTTGGATCCCAGTCTGCTCTGTACTCAACCGGCTCACCCCTGCGTTAACGACGTTTCCGTTTTTCGGGTATCTTAATTTCCGCCGACCTCCCCACCGGCGATTTGGGCGGAACTGAGGAGGCTGCAACTGAGGAGGCATCCGTGACCGAGCCCTCTACAGCGGGCCACATCACCGATGAGGGCCTGGCCAGGTTGCGCGCCAGCATCGGCATCGCCGTTCCACACCCGCAACCGCCGCACTATCGGCGGCCCAACGAGGACACGTTCCGGATCGTCGCGGAAAGCTACGGTGATGCCAATCCGCTGTGGTCGGATCCCGAGTACGCGCCCAAAGCGGTGTGGGGTGAACCCATCGCACCGCCACCGCTCATCGGCGGTGACACCCTCATCGGCGAAGACGAGGTCACCGAGCTCTCCGACGACGATCGCGCGGCCACCAAGGGTGATCCGCTGCGCGGCGTGCACGCCTTCTACGGCGGGTCAGCGCGAGAGTGGTGGGCGCCGCTGCGAGCGAACCGTCGGATCTTCCGGCGCAACGCCCTCGTCGCCGCACTCGACAAGAGCAGCGAGTTCGCCGCGCGCGCAGTGCACGAATGGTCGGCGCAGGTGTTCCGCGACGACGAAGGCGTCCTTCTCGGCGGTCAGTACCGGAACATGATCCGCACCGAGCGCAGCAAGGCCAGGGGCCGCAAGAAGTACGAGTCGGTGGCCATCAAGACGTGGACCGCCGAGGAGATCGCCGAGATCGACGAGCGGTACGCCCGCGAGGCGCCCAGGGGCGCGGAGCCGCGCTGGTGGGAGGACGTGACCGAGGGCGACGAGATGGGCTCACTCACCAAGGGCCCACTCACCGTCACCGACATGGTGTGCTGGCACATCGGGATGGGCACCGGCATCTACGGCGTGCGGCCACTGAGGCTGGCGTGGCGCAATCGGCAACGAATCCCCCGGTTCTACACACCCAACGAGCAGGGGGTCCCCGACGTCCAGCAGCGCGTGCACTGGGAGCCCAACGCCGCCGAAAACGCAGGCAACCCAACGACGTTCGACTACGGTCGGATGCGCGAAACATGGCTCATCCACCTGTGCACCGACTGGATGGGCGACGACGCCTGGCTGTGGAAGCTGGACTGCGAGTTCCGGCGGTTCAACTACGTCGGCGACCTGCACACCATCACCGGCGTCGTGACGCGCAAGTACCTCGCCGAGGGCGATCGACCCGCGGTCGACGTGGACCTGGCGGCGACCAATCACCGCGGCGAGGTCACCGCGCCGGGGCACGCCACGATCCTGCTGCCGAGCAGGGAACGCGGTCCTGTCCGGCTACCCGATCCACCGGGCGGGGCCACGAACCTCGCCGAACTGTTGTCGGCCGTCTCGGCCCGATTCGCCGGGCAGTGAGTTCTGCCATGGGCTACTCGAGCGTTCCCGGGCTTCGGGCCGAACTGGACGGCCCCGTCCTGCGCCTGACGCTGGACCGCGCCGAAAGACGCAACGCCGTCAACGACACCATGCTCGACGCGATGGTCGGTCACCTCGCCGCGGCCGGTACCGACGAAGTGGTGCGCGTCATCCGCATCGACGCCGCAGGACCGGATTTCTGCGCGGGTTCCGACCTGGTCGCCCACAACGCGAAGTCCGAGCGCAAGCCCCGGGTGGGCAGCACCCAGCGCCGGCTGCCCAACAAGGCCAACCGGCTGATCCCGTTGCTACTGGAAACCCAGGTGCCGATCGTCGCCGTGGTCCGCGGCTGGGCGGCCGGCCTGGGTTTCCACATCGCGCTGGCGTCGGACTTCTGTGTCGCCGCCGAGGATGCCCGGTTCTGGGAACCGTTCATGGCGCGTGGCTTCACCCCCGACAGCGGCGCGGCCTGGCTGCTGCCCCGGCTCGTCGGGCTGGTGCACACCCGCCGGCTGCTGATGCTCGGCGAGGAGCTCTCGGGAACCACCGCCGCCGAGTGGGGGATCATCCACGGCGCCCATCCCGACGCTGAACTCGACTCCACCGCAGCCGAACTCGTCGACCGGCTGGCCGGGGCGCCCACGGTGGCGCTGGGCCTCACCAAGTGGCTGCTGCAGAGCGGCAACGGACTCGACCTCGACCGTCATCTACAGAACGAGGCGATGGCACTCGAACTATCCAGCCGCAGTGAGGATTTCAAAGAAGGCCTGGCCGCCTTCCAGGACAAACGCGGCGCCGAATTCAAAGGCCGTTGAAGACAGTGAACCCGCTGCCGATCACCACAGACACCACCGCTGCAGACGCCGTCAGCATTGTTCAGAAGTGGGTCGAAGCGGACGTACCGGTCAGCTGGCGAACGGCGGCGGCCGAAGGCCCCGCCGTGTTGCGGTCGGTTCGCACCCCGCAGGATTACCGGGACTGGTACCCGCTTTTCGCTCGCTCCGGCCTGGTGGCGCCGACCTGGCTGCCCGAACACGGCGGCCTCGGCGTCGGCAACGACGTCGCACGCGCGATCGAGGACGTGCTCGCGCCGCTGCGGCTGACCCGGCTGAACCCGTTGGGGCTGAACAATGCCGCCGCGGCGCTGTTCAGCCACGGCACCGAGGAGCAGCGGCGGCGCTTCCTGCCGCCGATCGTCCGCAACGAGGAAAAGTGGTGCCAACTGTTCAGCGAGCCCGGCGCGGGATCCGACCTCGCCTCGCTGGCCACCCGCGCGGTGCGCGATGGCGACGACTGGGTGATCTCCGGACAGAAGGTGTGGACCACCTGGGCCGACGAGGCGGACTTCGCGATCCTGCTCGCCCGTACCGACCCCGATCAGCCCAAACACCGGGGCATCACCTACTTCCTGCTCGACATGCACCAACCCGGCGTTTCAGTGCGGCCGCTGCGGCAGATCACCGGTGAGGCCGAGTTCAACGAGGTCTTCCTCGACGGTGCGCGTGTCCCCGACGCCCATCGGGTCGGAGACGTCAACGACGGTTGGCGGGTCAGCGCCTCGACCCTGTCCAGTGAACGCCAAATGGTGTCGGGTTCAGGATCCGGTGGCATGGGCCGCCTCGGCGGCTCCAGCGCGGAACGGCTGATCTCGCTCGCCCGCGAAACCGGTAAGTGGGACGACCCCGTCGTGCGAGGCAAGATCATGCGACTCTGGGCTCAAGAGCAGATCCGCGGTTGGACCAACGCGCGTGTGCGCGCGGCCCTTTCGGCCGGTCAATCGCCGGGTGCGGCCTCTTCGATCGGCAAGGTCCATCAGGCCACGCTCAACCAGCAGATCCAGGACCTCATGGTGGATCTACTGGGTACCGCCGCGGTGGCCTGGCCGGCATCCGACGATCCGGACGAGTTGCCTCGCGAGGTACAGGGCATGATGCGCAGCCTCGCCAACAGCACCGAAGGCGGCACCACCGATATCAACAAGAACATTCTCGGTGAGCGCGTACTCGGCCTGCCCAAGGAGCCCGACCCTTGGAAGGGCAAGCCCTGGAAGGAGATTCCGCGCTCATGAGCGGCTACGAGCGGTTAGTCGTCGACAAGTCCGACGGTGTCGGATGGCTGATCCTGGACCGTCCCAATGCCGGCAACGCGTTCGACGCGCTGATGCTCGACGAACTCGAGGCCGCTTGGACCCAGCTGGACACCGATCCAGACGTGCACGTCATCGTCAACGCCGCCAACGGCAAGGCGTTCTGCACGGGCATGGACGTGGTGCAGGTCGCGAGGGACAAACAGGCCATGCGCAAACACTCGCGCCGCACCCGCGATGCCGAGCTGAAGATTTCGTCGTGGCACTGTGACGTGTGGAAGCCCGTGATCGCGGCGGTGAACGGGGTGTGCGCCGGCGGCGGGCTGCACCTGGTCGCCGACGCCGACATCGTCATCGCCGCCGAAAACGCGTCGTTCGTCGACCCGCACGTGTCGGTCGGGCAGGCGGTGGCGTATGAGGCCATCACCTTGCTGCGTAAGTCGCCGATGGAGGCGATCACCCGAATGACGCTCAGCGGCAAGGGCGAGCGGATCTCCGCGCAACGCGCCTACGAGTTGGGCATCGTCTCACATGTCGTACCCGCTGATCGGCTCCGCGCGGAGGCCGGCCGGCTGGCCGCTGCCGTCGCGACCAACTCACCCACCGCAATGCGCGCCACCAAGAAAGCGCTCTGGTACTCCCTGGAAGTCGGGCTATCGGAAGCCAGAAATGCCGCCGCCGAAACGATCTGGCGTCTGCGCGACCACCCCGACCATGCCGAAGGAGCACGGGCGTGGCGAGAGAAGCGGCCGGCACACTGGAACCCACTTGACCCGGTGGAGGTTTGGTGACCTACCAGAGGTTGCTTGTCGAGCGTCGCGGTCCGGTCGGCTGGATCATCAACAACCGGCCCGACCGCCTCAACGCCTACGACCGGACGATGCGCGAAGAGTTTCCCAAGGCATGGGCCGAACTGGACGCCGACCCCGAGGTACGGGTGATCGTGCACACCGGCAATGGCAGGGCGTTTCAGGTGGGCGCCGACGTCGAGGATCTCGACGGCGAGGGCGTGCAGCAGTTCCAGGAGACCATGCGAACCCTGGACCTGAAGCTGACCGGGTGGCGCTGCCACGTCGGTAAGCCCGTCATCACCGCGGTCAACGGGGTCTGCGCGGGCGGTGGGCTGCACTGGGTCGCCGACGCCGACATCGTCATCGCGTCGTCCGACGCCACGTTCGTCGACCCGCACGTCTCCATCGGTCAGGTCAGCGCCTTGGAGACGATCGCGCTGATGCGAAAGATGCCCGCCGAGGCGGTGTTACGGATGGTGCTCGTCGGCAGCCATGAACGCCTCAGCGCTCAACGCGCGTACCAACTCGGCATGATCAGCCAGATCGTCGATCCGCCCGACAAGTTGCGCGACGTCGCCCAGGAGCTGGCCGAGAAGATCGCCAGGAACTCGCCGGCCGCGATGCGGGCCACCAAACGCGCGCTGTGGGGTGCGCTCGAGCACGGCCTGACCGATGCATGCCGCGAGGGCGCCAAACACCTCACGTCGATGTGGGGTCACCCCGACCAGGACGAGGGTCCGAAAGCGTTCGCCGACAAGCGGACTCCCAATTGGCTACCGCTGGAGTCGGACTCGTGAGCCTCGCCGACCTGCTGGCCTATCTTCCCGACGCCGCCGTGCACACGCTGACCGCCGACGTGTCCCGTGCCGACCTGATCGCAAGTGCGGACCGTCTGGGGGCGGTACTCACCGAGGCCGGTCTGGCTGCCGGGCAGGTGGTTGCGGCGATGCTGCCCAACGATGCCACGACGGTTGCCGCGCTGTTCGGCACCTGGGGTGCCGGTGGCGTCTACACACCGCTCAACCCGCGGGCCGCCGATGCCGAGTTGGCCGCCCAGCTGGAAACCCTTGCACCGGTCGCGGTGATCACGACGCCCGAACTGGCCGCGAGGTTCACGGCGTTCTCGGTGCCCGTCATCACCGGATCGAACCTGGCGTGGACTCTGACGTCGTACTGCCAACCGCCCGCAGACACACGGCGGTACGACACCGATGTCGCTCTGCTGCAGTTCACCTCGGGAACCACTGGCCCGCCGAAGCCGGTGCCGCTGCGCCACAGCACCGTGCTCGACCTGATCGACCGGCTGCTGGCCAAGCTGCGGGGCGCAAAAGGCGCCAGCCGTAAGGACAATCGGGCGCCGATGCCGAACCTGGTTCCGCTGTCGCTGTCCCTGTGGGCAGGTATCTATCAGGTGCTGTTCGCCTTCCGGGCGGGCTCCGGCGTCGTGCTCATGGACTGGTTCTCCCCCGCGGACTTCGCGGCGCTCGTCAAGCGCCACCAGCTGCGCTCCACGGTCCTGCCTCCGGCGGCGCTGACAATGGTCCTGCACGACAAGTCGGTCACCGACCTCGCGCCGCTGAAGATCGTCCGCTCCATCACCGCTCCCCTGTCTCCCGTGCAGGCCGCCCGGTTTCGCGACAAATTCGGCGTACTCGTGCTGAATTCCTACGGACAAACCGAGCTCGGCGGGGAGGTCGTCGGATGGTCGGCCGCCGACGCCCGCGAGTGGGGCGAGACGAAGCTCGGTTCGGTCGGCCGCCCGCTTCCGGGTATCGACGTGAAGATCGTCGACGACGAGGTCATGGTCCGCACACCCACCACAGCGGCCCGCAAGATCGACCCCGCGTTCCTCGACAGGCTCACCGACGACGGCTGGTTCCACACCGGCGATCTGGGCTGGTTCGACGAGGACGGCTTTCTCTGGCTCGACGGACGTGTGTCAGACATGATCAACCGCGGCGGGCTCAAGGTGTTCCCCGGCGCCGTCGAGGATGTGCTGCTTGGCGCCGATGGTGTGCGGGAGGCCGCGGTGGTGGGTGTGCCCGACGAGCGGCTCGGCGAAGTGCCGTGGGCCTTCGTCGTGCGCGCCGACGACTCACTCGGCGAGGACGAGCTGATCGCCTGGTGCCGTGAGCGCCTGACGCCGTATCGCGTCCCGGTGCGTGTGGTCTTCGTCGATCGATTGCCGCGCAACGACGTCGGCAAAGTCGTCAAGCGCGAGCTCGCCGCGCTCGCCGACGCCTGACGAGCAGACGCGTACACCCCCTTGTTGGCCCCGTTTTGGGGGTTTTCGCGTCTGCTCGCGCGGATGGTTCTGTGAAAATGCTTGTTATTCTCGTCGGAATCCAGGGTTTTCGCCGGGCAGAGGGGCGCACGATGTGGCATCAGCCGAAGCCGAAGTACGAGAGCGTCGGGTTCCGCGAGCTGATCACCATCCGCGAAGACCGGATGGCACAGCAGCCGGGTGGGTGACATGGCTCCGTCGACGGTGGTCCTGGGCCCGGACGACGGGCTGTCCGGCACGCTGGCGAGCGAACTCGACGCGGTCAACATCGCCCCCGAGGGCGAGCTGCCGGCCGGAGTCACGGGCGCGGTCATCGTCGCCGACCCTTGCCCGCGGCCGATCGATGCGGTCATGGTGGACGGAGATGCCTGGCGTCGCCACGTCGACGACTCGATGTGGCGCATGCTCACCGCGCTGCAACACGTGCGGTCGGCCCTGGCCACCGGCGGCGGCCGCATCGTCGTCGTGGTCCCGACCATCGGAATGGCTGGTGCCGCCGGGCTCGTCTCGTATACCACCGCGATCGAGGGGATACGCGCGATGGCGAAATCGGCTGACCGGCAATGGTCTTCCTCAGGAGTTGCGGTCAATCTCGTGGCCACGCCGCTGTCACTGTTCGGCGACGGGTCCGCCGCCGGTCACCTCACCGCCGCAGCCGTCACCGACGATTCGACCCTGGTCCACACCGTCGCCGAGTCGGTGAAGTTCCTGCTGCGGCCGGGCCTCGACCACCTCGCCGGCGAGACCATCGTCGCCGATGGAGGTTCGGTGATGCTGCCGTGAGCCTGGCGGGGTTGACGGCGCTGGTCACCGGTGCCGGTGCCGGGGTGGGACGCGGCATCGCGCTGGCTCTCGCCGCCGAGGGTGCCCACGTCGTCGTCGCCACCAGATCCGACAACGGGCGGGACGTGGCAGACGAGATCGGCGCACGCGGTCATCGTGCCACCTGGGCACGTTGCGACGTGACCGACCCCGAAGCGGTGGCCGGGGCGGTCGACCTCGCCGTGACCACCACTGGGCGACTCGACGCCGTCGTGCACAATGCGACGAGCAATCTGTCCAGCCAACCGCACCAACTCGCCGACGTCGATCGCGCGCTGTGGACCGACCACTTCTCGGTGTCGCTGAGCGGAGCCCATTATTGCGCCGCCTCGGCGTTCCCCGCGCTCAAAGAGCGCGGCGGAACGTTTGTCGTGATGACCTCGCCTGCGGGTGTCGAAGGCAGTGCGACACTGCCGCTCTACGCCACGATGAAGGGGGCGCTGCGTGGCTTCGCCAAGAGCCTGGCGCGGGAGTGGGCGCCCCACGCCATCACGGTCAACATCGTGTCGCCCCTGGCGTATTCACCCGCCATGACTGCCGCGATCAAGGCGGAACCCGCCATGGAAGAGCGCCTCGCCCGCCGGATCCCGCTGGGCCGCATCGGGGACCCGGAACACGACATCGGCGCCGCTGTCGCCTTCCTGGTCGGCCCTCAGGCCCGCTACGTCACCGGACAGACCCTCGGCATCGACGGCGGCCATTACATGAATCCGTAGGAGGCAGTGCCATGGAGACGGGCCTTGCCCTGCCATACACAGGACCTCGGCATCCCCGCACGTCGCGCGGTTGCCGGCCAGTGAAGCAAGCACTCGATCCGGGTGCGCTCGATACCGATCGAGAATGTATCCTCTCATTTTAGGATAACGACGCTACCGTTCGTCGTGGCGCGTCCGTTGCCGGACACATCTGTGCCGGAGACAGCGACTGAGAGGAACCGACGATGACCGAGGCCAAGGCGTTCGAGGTGTGGGACGCCGACAACCACATGTACGAGACCATCGACGCCTACACGCGCTATCTGCCGGAGAAGTACTCGGAGGCGTTGAAGTTCGTCGACATCAACGGCCGCAAGAAGCTTCAGATCCTCGGCACCGTCACCGAGTGCATCCCGAATCCGACCTATGAGGTGATCCCGACGCCGGGTGCCTGGTCCGACTACTTTCGAGGCATCAACCCGGACGGCAAGTCGCTGCGTGAGCTTGCCAACCCGATCAGGTGCCCAGACGAGTTCCGCCGGCCGGACCTGCGGCTTGCACTGATGGACCGCCAGGGCGTCGACGGCGCGGTGATGTTCCCGACCACGGCGGGGATGCTCGAGGAACGCACGAAGTCGGATACCGAACTCACCCACGCGGTGACGCATGCCTTCAACCGCTGGCTGCTCGAGGACTGGACGTTCAACTACCAGAACCGGATCTTCCCCGTCCCGGCGATCTCGCTCAACGATCCCGCGCTCGGCGTCCGAGAGCTTGAGTGGTGTCTGGAAAACGGCGCCCGGACGGTGTTGATCCGGCCGGCAGCCGTACCTCGTGAGGACGGCACGTCACGCTCACCAGCGCTGCCGGAGTTCGATGACTTCTGGCGGTTGGTGGAGTCGTCGGGAATCTCGGTGCAGATGCACAATTCGGACTCCGGGTACGAGCGCTACGTCGACGATTGGGAGGACGCCGCGGAGTTCAACGGGTTCGCGTTGAGCAAGTTGCGCGGGTTCATCTACGAGGAGAGCAGGAACATCTTCGACACCCTCGCGGCATTTGTCGCGCACGGGGTGTTCGAGCGCTTTCCCGGCGTCCGCATCGGGGTGATCGAGAACGGCGGCTCGTGGGCACACCGCCTGCTGGACGTTTTCGATCGCGTACACCGCAAGCGGCCCTACGACTTCAGCGAGCATCCCAGCGAGGTCTTCCGCAGACACGTCTGGATCAACCCGTTCCACGAGGAGGACATGTCCCATCTCGTCGAGCTTCTCGGCGCGGACCGGGTGATGTTCGGATCGGATTACCCGCACCCCGAGGGCTTGGCTGAACCGAGGGAGTTCGTGAAGGAGCTCGACAGCCTGCCCGCAGACACCACCGCACGGGTCATGGGCGGTAACCTCAAAGAGCTCATCGGCCTATAGGCAGACGTGGTTCGGCGTCAGCCTTCTACGGCGCCCTCCCGCAAGAAGTGGACCGTGTACTGCTGGCTCGTCAAGCCCCTCGGATCGAGCCCGATGAGGCCCAGCAACTGTTCCCACTTATCGGGGTCGACGAACCAGTCCCAACGCGTGACCTGGCCCTCCTCGTTGATCCAGATGTAGTCCCACTCGCGCAGTTCCAACACCGTGCCGACGGCGAGCGTCCCCGCGTAGGTGTCGCAGGACGAAAAGCCCCATTCTCCGGCAACACATTCGAACGGACTGACGAGGCGATAGTCCGGCATGTGCTTCCACCACATTCGCCATTCCGCGGTGAGCATGTCTCCGTCGGGCGCGTACTCAGTCATGGCCTCCGCCACCTCGTCGGAGAACATCTCGGCGGCGGTCTGTGGTGCACCATCGTTGAAATGGGGGCTCATCATCACGTAATCGGGTGCAAAGACGAACTTCTCACCGAAACTCACGTGGCGGCCGCGGTCGATGGGTTTCGCATAGCCCTCCCATTTCTGGAAGGCAATCTCTTTGTTCAAGGCCACGCGATCGCTGCTCATGTCTACCTCTCCACTAGCCCAGCTCGGCGAATGTCTTCAAGTACGGCCAAGCGATCGCCGGGGGTATTCCTCCGCACAGCGGATTGATGTTGAACACCTCGCCGCCGGCGAGGCGCCTCCGTGCTTCGTCGACTGACAGGATCACATGGGACGTCGACTGCGACCGCAACTCATCGACAGTTTTTGCGGTGGTGATATTCGCCGATACGGTGTTGCCGGGATTCCATTCCGAGTAAGCCATCGCGTCGTGCAACAGATACTGGCCGATCTCGTCCCATGCCGCGTCGACATCTTCGGCGACGAAGCAATTGGTCGCCGCATCCCGCTCGGGTATCAGCACGAACCCGGGCTCGAAACCATTGTCCCGGCACGCGGTTTCGTAGGCCTCCTGCATTCCGGGAACGGCCCCATTGGCCAGCAGGCCGAGACCGTTGCGGCCTGCGCGACGCGCGGCAGCTAAACTGGCACCTCCCCAACTCATCATGGGACCCTCCGGAGTGCGCGGCCGCGGCGTCACCTTCATCCGCCGGCCGGCGTGAATGACCTCTTCTCCCGCGAGTAGGCGCAGGAGCAGCCCAAGTTTTTCGTCTGCCAGCCGCCCGCGATCGGATAGCGACAACCCAAAGTTGTCGTATTCTTCCTGGCGGTAACCGATCCCAAACACATAGGTCGCCCGCCCAGCACTGATGTGATCCAGGACTGACATGTCCTCGGCCAAGCGTGCGACGTCGTAGAACGGAAGGAGGATCACCAAGTTCAGCATCAACTGCTCGGTACGCGCGGCGATCGCCGCGCCGAGCAGTAGCGGCGACGGGAGATATCCGTCGTCAGCGCAGTGATGCTCGCACAAGACGGCGGCAACGCACCCGCGGGTCTCCGCCCACGCAGACATCTCGCTTGCGGCCGCGTACAGCTCGGTCGGAGATGCACCGATCGACGGTGCCCGCATGTCGAAGCGAAGGGTGAACATCCCGGTGGCTAACTTCCCTGGCGGTCGTCGGTACCCATGACTTCGGTGGACATCTGCATGATCAGCCGGACCACCTCGTTGCGTGACATGGACTTGAAGAGCTCGAAGGCCATCCGGATGTCATCGCCGGTGGCGATCGTCGGTCCGGTGCCGAGGTTGGCGAACGCCTCGTCGACGACGCTTGCGGCGGTGACCGCACCCTCGGGGACCTCGTCGATAGACGCCAGGCGGCCGCGCTCGAACTCCAACTTTCGCAGCGCCGGGGTGTCTGTCATGCCGAGCACCAGTCCGAGCACATCGACACCCTTGTCGTGCAGCTCCACCCACAAACCCTCGGTGAACACCATGTCGAATGCTTTGGTTGCGCCGTAAGCCACCATGTTTCGGCCACCGGCGAGCGCGGCCCCCGACAAGAAGTTCACGATGCCACCTCTGCCCCGCTCGACCATGTGGCCGGCGAAGTGGTGGCACAACCGCATCAATACCAGGCAATTGCGTTGCAGCAAGTCTTCCGCTACAGACACCGGATTGGCGAGGAACGGCTGGTAATTTGGATCCCCGCCCGCGCAGTACACGAGCATGCCGATCTCGAGGTCATCGGTCGCCTCGATGACTCTTTTCGAAGCGTCAGGGTCGGTGAGGTCGACGGCAAGTGTCCGCGTCTCGGCATTGGCGCGCTCGCGAATGCCCCGAGCAACCTCGTCGAGCAGATGCTGACGACGAGCCACGAGCATGACACTCACACCCTCGCTCGCGAGCCGCTCGGCGAACAGTGCGCCGACACCGTCGGATGCGCCGACAAACAGCGCCCAGGGCCCGTACTTCTGCGCGATGTAGGTCACGGCGCCGGCACCGCGGCGAGACGAACCGAAGTGTAGGAGCGACGTGCAATTCGCCAGCCGTCCGTCGTCCGGACCGCGTGGTCGTCGTAATAGCCGACGGGATTCGCGCCCGATCCGTCCTCGAGGAGGATCAGCGCGTCGACGTAGGTGCGCATCGTGGCTTTGTCGCCGTCGATGTCGACGGCCTGATTGGACATCCGATGCATAGTGTGGGCGGCCATGACGTGAGCGGCCTCCATGAACTCGGCGACCTCGGTGCCGCCCGTCCACTGACCGACCTCGCCGTAGTCCACCTGGGCATCGTCGGTGAAGACCTCGGTCAGCAGCGAGTATTGCTCCGTGTCGATCGCGGTCGCGTAGCGAATCGTCAGCTCAACGAGGTCGTCTCGATCTCTCATATGCTGTCCCCGTTCGGGTGCACGATGATCCGCGGCGGCCCCTCTGATCTGCGCGCCTCGTCGAGTGCGCTGGGCACGTCATCAAGGCCGATGGTTCTGCCGACGCTGGGCATCGGGTCGAGGCGTCCATCGACAACCGCATCGAGTACGCCGTACCAGTCCTCCGGCATCGGCCCGCCGCCGAAACGCAGCGTCAATCCTTGGCGGGTCGCTTCGGTGATGTCCAGTGTGTCCCCCGTATACCAACCGCCTGCGCAATAGATGCGGGTGTAGAACTCCGCCTCTGTGACGAGGGAGTTGATGACGCCCGGGGCTCCGACGCATTCGAACACCACCGCCGTTCCGGACATGTGGTGTTGCAGGCGCATGTCGCGGAAGACGTCGAACACGGACCGTTCGGCAGGATCGTGCAGGACGTGCGCGCCGAATCCGGAGCGCGCCAGTTCTCGTCGGTCCGCGTTGTAGTCGGAGACGATGATCGGTTCGACGCCGCGAGCAGACAGCGCTGCGACCGCCGACAGGCCGATGGCGCCAGCGCCGACGACGATCGGGATCTCCCCGGGTTGAACGTCGGCGACACGGACGTAGTACTCGCCGACAGCGAAGGCGTCGACGAGGGCGATTGCGTCACTGGAGACCGATCCGTCGACGACCCTCGCGGTCGCCTCCGACACGACGAGAAGTTCACCGAAGCTGCCCTGTGCCTCGGGATGCTGGCCGATGATGCGCAGACCACCGGTTCCGCCGTCCAGCAACCGGATAGGCATGGAGGTCACCCGGGATCCGATCGGAAACGCGCCACCACAGCCGGGCCCGTGTCCGATCACCTCGCCGACGAATTCGTGGCCCATGACGATGTCACGGTCGGCGTCGTACAGCGATCGACCCGCCGGATCTTCGATCGCGAGTTCTGGATGGTCCATGAAATGGACATCGGACGCGCAGATCGCGGTGCTCAGCGTCTTCAACAGCAGGTCATTCGGACCCGGAACCGGGTCGGCCGTCTCACGAACGGTCAATTCGCCGGCACGCAATACGACTGCACGCAATGGACGCAACCTTCGCCAGCTGATAATCTCGAATATTCGAGATTAATTCTTCGTATTTCAGAATCACCGTAGAATCCAGCCGAAAAGGAGTCAAGGGTGCAGGGGGCCGGTTCAGCGCCGACCGAGCGGGTGCTCGACATCATCGAGACCCTCAGCCGCACTGACGCTCGTGGAATGCGGTTCTCCGACGTCGTGCGACGACTCGACCTTTCCCAGGGAACCGCTCATGCCATCCTGACGAGCCTCCAGAACCGCGGGTGGGTCACCCGCGATCCCGTATCCAAAGAGTTCAGCCTCGGCCCGGCGCTGGCCCTCATCGCGTCCCGCCTGGACGCCGAGCGTCCGACCGCCGCGGTCGCCCGCAGTGCCATCCGACGCCTCGCCGAAAAGACCGGCATGGCAGCCTCTGTCGTCGAGCGCATCGGGGACGAACTCGTCATCACAGCGTTCGAGAATCCGTCGAATTCGTCGCCGGCGGCTCTCCCGAACGATCGGATCCCGTACGCGCCGCCGTTCGGAATCGCCTGTGCGGCCTGGGATTCCACGGAAGAGCAAGAAGCATGGATTCAGCGTGGCGCAGCGGGCGATGCGACTCTGGCCGAGCGCCTACGCGCGGCGCTGACGCACACCCGCGGCCGTGGTTACGACGTCGACTGGATGACTCCTGCACTCGCGGAAGCGGTGCACGCCATCGGCACGCTGTCGGATGACTCGGTACCGGGCAATCTGCGGTCGGTTGTCGACCAGCTCCGAGTCGAGTTCATCGCCACCAAGATGCTGCCCGACGAAAGCCTCCGCGGCGCGCACTCGGTCGCAACGATCTCGGCTCCCGTGCTCGACTCGAACTCCCGAGTGCGACTGATCTTGGGTGTGCACCCGCTACGTCGGATGACTGTCCGCGAAACACGCACCGCTGCCGAGCCGCTACTGCACGAGATCGCACGCATCAGCGAGGAGCAAAGCGCGCACGCAACTCGTTCTTGAGAACCTTGCCCGTGAGATTGCGCGGGAGTTCGTCGACGACCTCGAGCCGCTCCGGTGACTTGTGTTTACTCAAACCCGAGGCCTGACAGTGCTCTGCGAGATCGGACAGCGTGACGTCGGAAGTTGCCACCACGACCGCGCAGACCCGTTCGCCGGTGCGCGGATCGGGCACTCCGATGATCGCGACGTCCTCGACAGCAGGGTGGCTGGCCAAGACTCCCTCGATCTCCAGCGCGGAGATGTTCTCCGCGTTGCGGATGATGGCGTCCTTGATGCGTCCGGTGATCGCGACGTTGCCGTCGCCATCGATCCTGCCTCGGTCACCGCTGCGGAACCACCCGTCGGCGTCGAAGGCATCGGCGTCCAGCGACGCGTCGACGTAGCCGAGGAAGCACTGGGGACCTTTGAGCCGCAGTTCTCCTTCCACGCCCACCCCCACCTCTCGCTCGTTCTCGTCGACCACGCGTATCGAGACCCCCGGCACCGGCCGTCCGACGGTGTGGTCGAGAACCTCCGGTTCACCGTTCGGCGGCGGCGAGGTCACCACCGGAAACTCGGTCAAGCCCCACGAGTTTGCGATCCCCGCTACCGAAAGCGTCTCACGCGCTTGGCGTCCCAGCTCGGGTGTGATCGGCGCCCCTCCCCCGACACACCCGCGCAGATCGGGAAACAGTCGTTCGGCGCCGTGCTCGCGCTGCGCAGCCATGTAGGCGACGAAGAAGGGGGTTGCCGAACCGAGCATCGTCGGGCGGTGCGCGGCGACCGCCTTCGGGGTGTGGACCGGATCGAAGGCGTCGAACAGCACCAGGCGCATACCGGTCAGCAAGCTGGCGGCCAACATCGCGGCGCCGCCGATGTGCGAGACCGGAAACGCGATCGGGTTGATGTCGCTGCTCGAGGCGCCGAACATGCCGACCACCCCTGCCGATCCGGCGATCACCGAGCGATCACAGTGCCGGATGCCTTTCGGCGCCGCGGTGGTGCCCGACGAGTAGTAGACCCAGCGCGCCTCGGTGGCCGAGGACGGTGGCGGCGGTAGCCGCGCCGGATCCGCCGATGGCAGCCGAAAGTCCCCCGCGATCGGGGCGTCATGGTCGACCACCACGATCGTCATCTGCCGTTCGCGCACCAGCTCCTCGGCGAGCGACACGTGGTCGAAGCCGCGCCACATCCCGGGAACGACGAACACCTCGGTAGCGAGCTGCTCGGTCACGAAACGGATTTCGCTGTCGCGCCAGATCGGCAACACAGGATTTTGCACCGCGCCCAGCCGGGTCAACGACACCATGATGACCATCGTCTCCAGCGTGGTGGGCAGCTGCCAGGACACCACGGTGCCGACGGTCACCCCGCGTTCCGCAAATGCCGCTGCGGTGCTTTCCGCCGCATCGCGCAACTGGCTGTTCGTCAAACTGCGACCGTAGTCATCAACGAGTACGACGCGGTCGGGGTGCTTCTGAGCCGCCGCTTCGACCAAACCCCAGTAGGTTTGCGCCATCAGCGTGTCGGCAGCAGGAGGCGTCGTTTGGCCAGGATGTTGCGCATCATCTCAGAGCTGCCACCGGACACGGTGTATGCACGGGACCACAGCCAGCATTCTTTCAGACGCTGTTTGGCAAGCGCCACATCCGGATCGGCGGCAACGGTGCAGACCATCGTCGAGAGCTGCGCGCCGTAGGTCGAAACCCGGTGGTAGGTCTCGGCGAAACTGAGCTTGGCGATCGAACCGTCCCCCGTCTGCTCGGCGCCGGCCACCAGGCGTTCGACATGGTCGTCGATGAAGGCCTTCGCGACCTCGACCTCGACGGCCAACTCCGCGACCTGGTGCCGGATGTCGGCATGTTGCAGTGCCGGCACGTCGTCGATGCGACCGTTGCGAGCCACCATGACCAGATCGTCGATGAGAAGTTCCAGCAGGATCACGTTGCCGCCGATGCCGAACCGTTCGAAATCCAGCCCCGCCATGATGATCGACCAGCCCTGACCGGGCTCGCCGATCAGGCTGTCGGAAGGAATCGTCACACCGTCGAAGAAGACCTCGTTGACCTCGATCGCCTCGTTGATGGTGCGGATCGGACGGATCTCGACGCCCGGTGCGGACAGCGGCACGATGAACGCCGACAGCCCGTGGTGTCGCGATGACGACGGATCGGTGCGGAACAAGGCCAGGCCCATGTCGGCCCAGTGCCCGTCGGTGATCCACGTCTTCTGCCCGTCGATCACCCAGGATCCGTCGGACTGCCGGGCGCCCTTGCAGCGCACGGCGGCGATATCGCTGCCCGCATCGGGTTCGCTGAGCAGCTGGCACCACACATGTTCGCTGCTCCGAATCCGCGGCAGCAGTGCGGATTTCTGCTCGTCGGAGCCGAAGTGCAGCAGCACATGAGCCGCCAGGTTGACCTGTTCGACCGGCCGCGGAGCGCGGGCACGCAGGATCTCCTCCGAGACGATCCGATCGTGCAGTGGGTGGTGGTCGGCACGGCCGCCGTATTCGACGGGCCAATCCGCGCCGACGAATCCCGCGTCGAACAATGACGCAAACCAGCTGCGCAGCAGACTCTCCTGCGCGGCGGTTTCCGGTGCCCGGTGTCCCTCTCGCGCCTCGAACGGCGGTGCATGCTCGACGATGTGTGCCTTGACGCGGTCTCGGAACTCGGCCAGTTCCGCCTCGGTGGGCCGTGGGGCACTCACCAGCCGGTCCTGTCCGCGAACAGCGCGCGGCTGGAGCGTGCCGTGCCGAGCGAACACGCATTCGTGAACACCCGCCGCAGTTCATGGTGCAGCGGATACTCCCAGGTGAATCCGATACCACCCGATAGTTGCATGCATTCATCGACGGCCGCTGTGGCGTTGGCTGCGACGAAAGAATGTGCCGCGGCGGACAATGCCACTGCATCGCCCGCCGCGGTATCGGCGGACAACGCACGGGCGGCTTTGGTGAGGACCGCGCGGGCCTTTGCTTCGAACACCAACAGCTCCACAAAACGATGTTGTACCGCTTGGAAACTCGCGATCGGCGCGCCGAAAGCCACACGATCCTTGAGATAGGCGACCAGCCGCTCGAAGGTGGCGGATAGGGCGCCGAGGGAATCCGCACTCAGCAGGACTCTCGCCAGCCCGAGTAGCTGATCCGCTCGTTCGGGTCCGCCAATGGACACGCTCTCAGCTGCGGAGAGCTCGACGCGCCACACCGGACGGTTGACGTCCAAAAGTTCGTCGTCGACTTCTCGCGGCAGGGTGCCTGCCGACTCGAACAGCTGAATCCCGTTGCTGCCGAACGTGACGAGAATGTCGACTGAATCCGCGCGTACCACTCGGGTGACGCCCCCGAAGAGGGCACAGGCGGCCGTGACGGTGCCGTCGAGCAGCGCGGGCAACCACCGGTCACGGACATCGGCCGGCGCCGCGGTCACGGCCGCTGCGGCCGTGACGCAGCCGAGCCAGGGCGACAGATTCCCTGCGCGACCGAGTTCTTCGGCGATCACCGTGGTCTCCACCGGACGCCACCCACTGCCGCCAAGTTCCTCGTCGACCAGTAGGCCCGTCCAGTCCATTGCCGCCAGAACTTTGAGAGAGTCCTGCGTTCCGCATCCGGTCAGGAAGTCTCGCGCCGCATCACGAACGAGTTCGATGTCGACCGCATCGTCGAGGGCGGCATCTCCCTCAGTGCCCACCGCCGGTCAGCTCCGCAGCAATAGTTGTTCGGCGTTACCGCGCATGATGCGTCGCTTCGCCGCGTCGTCGAGCGGATCGAGCAGTTTGACGAAGTCTGCCGGTTCGGCCAGCCCTTCGGCGTGCGGGAAGTCCGAACCCATCACCAGCACGTCGTCGTATCCGAGACTGGCGACGATGCCCGGAATATCGTCCTCCGGGTACGGCACCACGCGGACGTGCCTGCGGAAGATCGCGGACGGCCGCTCGGTCAGCTTGCCACCGATCCAGGGCCCGTTGCGCCCCATCCCCCGGCTCTTGTCCATGTGCTTGATGAAGAACGGCACCCACTCGGCGCCGTGCTCGGCCACCAGCACGTTGAGCTTCGGGAAGCGGCCGAACAGGTTGTCGAAGACCAGCGCCGACAGGGTGTCCTCGATCGGCCGCTGACCGTAGATGTTCATCCACTGCCACGCCGACATGTGCCACGACGCAGGGTCGGGACTGTGTCCCCACGCAGGTGAGATCGCGGTGAAGTACCAGAACGGCATGATGTGGTACACCAGCACGCAGCCGGCCTCTTCGAGCCGCGCGTAAATCGGGTCGAAGTAGGGATCGCCCGGCGACCGCCCGTATGCGGGGCCGGTCGGCAGCATCACGAACTTGGCGCCCGCCGCGATAATGGCCTCCGTCTCGGCGACCGCGGAATCGAGGTCGCGCAGCGACAGCAGCGCCGTGGCGTAGATGCGGTCGTTGTAATTGAAGCCCCACTCCTCGTCGATCCAGCGGTTGAACGACCGCAGGTTGGCGTACAGCGCCGGGGTGTCGTCGACGTAGTGCTCGGCGGCCAGCGCCATCCCGCTGGGATAGATCACCATCCGCTCGACGTTCTGCTTGGCCATCACGGCGAGCCGGGCCGAGCGTTCGATGTACTCGGGTTGCATGGGCTGCGGCTCGTAGGACTCCTCGGGGTTGCCCGAACCCATCTGGCGCAGCATCTCCTTGAGCGAACCCGGGCGGTACGCTACGTCCAGGCCGAGGCCGCCTTCGCTGTTGAACGTCGCCACGCGGCGGCCCGCGAGGATCGCCTCCACCCCGTCGGCCCCGCGGACCGTCGTGATCGCGCGATCCTTGAACGCTTCGGGCAGGTACCGGGTGAATGCGTCGCGTGTCTCATAGCAGTGCGTATCGCAGTCAATGATGCCGTAGTCGAGGATGGTCACCGCGCTGCTCCTTAACTTGCGAGAATGCTTATTCTCTCTTTCAGGAAAAGATACTATCCTCGGTCGGTAATGCCTATCCCGGGATGTCTCGATGGGTGCGGTCGCTGTCGGAAGGGCCACCACGGTGGTGGCCGCCGCCGCGCCAATGCGGAAGGAAAACATGACTGCACCAACGGTATTGACCCCACCTAGCGTAGGCGGTCTGCGTGTCCACGGCTGAACGAGTCGATCTCGACGACCTGCGCGATGCGGTCCGTGATTTCCTTACCGCCCGGTCGCCGAGCAGCGCCGTGCGGGCCGCGATGGAAATCCAAGCCGACTATGACGACCGGATCTGGCGTGAGCTCACCGCCGACCTCGGCCTGGCCGCGATCGCGGTGCCCGAGGAGTTCGGGGGCGCCGGGGCTGGTATGGGGGAGCTGGCGGTCGTCTTCGAGGAGATGGGCGCGGCCCTGCTGTGCGCGCCGTTCTTCTCAACGGTCGGGCTGGCGATCCCGACGCTGCTCGAAAGCGGTGACGCGGCCGCGATGCGAAAGTACCTGCCCCGTCTGGTCGACGGTGCGAGTACCGCCACCGTGGCCTTCAACGGAACCCTCGATGCCTGGGACCCCGCCGCCGTGACGCTCACGGCGGCCGGCGACGGTTCCAACTATCGACTCCGGGGCGACGCTGGCTTCGTCCTCGACGGTCAAACGGCGAATATCATTCTGGCCGCTGCGAATACGCCCGCAGGCACTTCACTGTTCGCGGTCAGCGCGGATGCCGACGGACTGCGCCGCGAGCCGCTGGCAACGCTCGACCGTACGCGCAAGGTCGCCAGGCTGCGCTTCGACGGCGCCACCGCCCGGTTGATCGGCGACGACGGCGGCGCCGCAGCCGGCCTGGAGCGGGCATATCACCTTGCGGTCATCGCGCTCGCTGCCGAACAGTTGGGTGCGGCCCAACGATGCCTCGACATGGCCGTGAGCTATGCGAAGGAAAGGATCCAGTTCGGTCGCGCCATCGGCAGCTTTCAGGCTGTCAAGCACCGCTGCGCGGACATGCTCGTGCTGGTGGAGGGCGCCCGGTCAGCGGTGCAGCACGCTGCCGAGGTTCCCGACGATGACCTGTCGGTGGCCGCCTCGGTGGCCAAACTGTCGTGCTCGGAGGCGTTCCTCCAGGTGGCGCTGGACAACATGCGAATCCACGGCGGCATCGGATTCACCTGGGAGCACGACGCGCACCTGTATGTCCGTCGGGCCAAGGCCAGCCAGTTGATCTTCGGCAGTCCCGACCACCACGCCCAGCGTCTGGCGACGCTGGTCACCTCATCCAGTTCCCGGCCGGAAGGACCATCGTGACCATCTCGTACTCGCTCGAACTGCCCACCCAGCGGGTGGAAGCCGTCGAAGAGTTCGTCTCCGCCGACGCGATCGCCGAGATCGCCCGAGTCGCCGAGGCCACCGGGTTCGGTGCGGTCCACGTCACCGACCATCCCGCTCCCGACGCCAAGTGGCTCGACCACGGTGGCCACCACGCGCTCGACCCGTTCGTCGCGCTCTCGTTCGCGGCCGCGACGACCACCGGCGTCAAGCTGTTGACCAACGTCTACATCGCCGCGTACCGCAACCCCTTCCTGGGCGCGAAGTCGATTCAAAGCCTCGCGGTCCTGTCCGGGGGCAGGCTCATCCTCGGCACCGCCGCCGGCTATCTGAAGCCTGAATTCAAAGCACTGGGAATCGATTTCGACACCCGGGGCGCGCTGCTCGACGAGGCGCTCGACATCCTGAGCAAGGTGATGACCGGTGCGGACACCGCCTACGAAGGCACGTCGTTCAACGCTCGCGGGGTCCGGCTGCGGCCGGTGCCTGCGACTCCCCCGCCGGTCTGGGTCGGCGGCAACAGCAAGCCCGCCATTCGGCGCGCGGTGTCACGTGCCCAGGGCTGGGCGCCGTTCAACACCTTCGGCTACGCGACCGCGTCCCGGACCGCGGAAATCTCTACCCTGGAGGATCTGGAACCGGCGATCGCGTGGGCGAACAAGTACGCCGCCGAGATCGGTCGCACCGAACCGCTGGATATCTGCTTCTCGGCGGGCAATCTGCTCGACGACAGCAAGTCGACCGACGAACGGCACGCCACAATCGCGCGGCTGGAGGCGATGGGCGTGACGTGGCTGACCATCGCGCCCCAGGGCGGCAACCGGTCCGAGGTCATCGACTACGCGCACTCGTTCGCCGAGGAGTTCATCTCATAAGGCTGTTCGCAACGAACCCGTCGACGGTGATGCGCCGGTGCGCGAACAACCATTGTCCCGTGCCCGGTATCAGGACATCGCGATACCGACCCCAATGGTCGAGTCCGACATCGGTGTGGACGGCGAAGTAGCTGCTGACCTCGGCGCGATCCCGGGCGACCGCGCCGAAGCGGATACTCGAAACATGGTGGCGGACGTGAGATGGGCCCTGTCGAGCCGAACCGCGGTCCCCCGCCATGGCTGCGCCGAGCCCCGCCTCGATGGCCGCGGGACCCGTCAGCGGTTCGGTGCCACCACTGAATTCCAGGACGCCGCCGGCCGCGAAGCACTGCGCCAGCGCGTGTAGATCGAACCGATCGGTGGCCGCGGTGTAATCGGCCAGCGTCTGTCGAACAAACTCTCGTACTTCCAACTCCCAGCTGTACATCTGCGCTCCCGTAAACACAAGTTGCCGACACACGATAACGTGTGTTCTCATGCCACCACCAACGCTGCTCGATCTGCTCAATCCAGCTACCACCGCACTGGTCACCCAGGAGTGCCAAGGCGGGGTGATCGGCCCGCAAGCCGGCCTGCCGATGCTCGCCGAAGAGGCACGCCGTGAGGCGATTCCGAACATCGCCAGGCTGCTGGACGCGGCGCGGTCGGCCGGCGTCACGGTGGTGCACTGCCTGATCGAGAAGCGCCAGGACAACCGCGGGGCCAACACCAACGCCAGGCTGTTCATGGCGGGTAAGTCCTTTCCCGCTGAGTTGACGCCCGGAAGTCCCGGCGCCTCCCTGCTCCCGGAGCTCGGCCAGGCCCCCAGCGACATCGTCCTCACCCGTCTGCATGGCGTCGGACCGATGACCGGAACAGACCTTGACTCGGTTCTCCGCAACATGAACATCAAGACAATTGTGGGAGTGGGTGTTTCGGTCAACGTCGCGATCACGAACTTCGCCATGGACGCCGTCAACCGCAGTTACCAATTCGTGCTGCCCCGCGACGCGGTGAGCGGGTATCCACGCGAGTACGCGGAGTCGGTCATCGACAACACGTTGGCCCTGCTCGCGACAGTGACCACGACCGACGCGGTGGTGCAAGCGTGGAAGGAGCTAGCAGCCACCTAACCCCGGTCTGGATGTAGTCCAGGCTTTGGTGATAACGTCCTTCTCATTAACCGTAAATGGTCATATTCGCTGCTCTGAGGAGGTCGGCTCCATGTCTACCCGCTCCCTGCCGTACCCGGTCTTCGACATCGACAACCACATGTACGAGACGACAGACGCCCTCACGAAGTACCTGCCCAAGGAGCACAAAGGCAAGGTCGGCTACGTGGAGGTGAACGGCAGGCCGAAGCTGGTCGTCAAGGATCACATCAGCCACATGATCCCCAACCCGACGTTCGAACGGGTGGCACGGCCGGGCAGCGCAGAGGACTACTTCCTGGGAAACAATCCCGAGGGATTGAACTTTCGCGAATTCATCGGTGAGCCCATGGACGTCATTCCTGCCTACCAGTCACCGGCACCTCGACTGGAACTCATGGACGAACTGGGAATCGACCAGTGCGTGATGTACCCGACCCTCGCCAGCCTCATCGAGGAGCGCACCACCGACGACGTGGTCCTGACCCACGCCATCATCCATGCCCTCAACGAGTGGATGCATGAACATTGGACCTTCAACTACCAGGACCGCATCTTCGCCACCCCGGTGATCTGCCTCCCACTGGTCGACGAGGCCATCAAAGAGTTCCACTGGTGTCTCGAGCGCGGTATGAAGACCTTCCTGGTGCGACCCGCACCGGTGCCGAGCCGGTTCGGCGGCTCGCGCTCGATGGGCCTGCCGGAGTTCGACCCGTTCTGGCAGGAGGTCGTCGACGCCGGCATCCCCGTGACGTTCCACGCCGCCGACAGCGGTTACCAGAAGCACCTCATGGAGTGGGAGGGCGGCGACGAGTACCTGTCGTTCAAGCCCAGCGCGCTGCGCGAGGTGGTGATGGGCTTCCGGGCGATGGAGGACACCCTGGCCGCGCTGATCTGCCACGGCGCCCTGTCCCGCTTCCCGGACCTCAAGGTACTCGTCGTGGAGAACGGCAGCGGTTGGGTGCGCAACCTTTTGCGTCTGCTCGACAAGGCGTACCGGACGATGCCGAAAGAGTTCGACGAGCACCCCGTCGACGTCTTCAAGCGCAACGTCTACATCCACCCGTTCCTCGAGGACGACGTGAAGGGGATCGTCGACATCATGGGTGAGGATCACGTGATGTTCGGCTCCGACTTCCCCCATCCAGAAGGTATCGGCGACCCGCTGAGCTTCGTCGACCGGCTGGAGGGGTTGCCCGACTCCACGAAGGCGAAGATCATGGGCGGCAACGCGATCGAGCAGTTGGGACTCAACAGGGTTCCGGCATGACGCAAACGTTACCGAAGCAGTACCAGGGCGTCGCGGAATTCCAGGCGCACGTCGGGGAGCACCTCGGGTACAGCGGCTGGCGAGGGGTCACCCAGAAGGAGATCGACCTGTTCGCCGAGGCCACCGGCGATCACCAGTGGATCCACGTCGACACGGAGAAGGCCGCGAAGGGCCCCTACGGTAAGACGATCGCCCACGGCTATCTGACGCTCTCCTTGGTGCCAGTACTGGTGCAGCAGATCTACCAGGTGACGGGCTTGTCGATGCAGGTGAACTACGGCGTGGACAAGCTCCGCTTTCCGGCGCCCGTACCCGTTGACTCACGCATCCGTGCGGGCGCCGAGCTGATCAAGGTGGAGCGCACCGGTACCGGGGCCCGGGCCACGGTGCGGGTCACGGTCGAGGTCGAGGGCTCTGATCGGCCGGCGTGCGTGGTGGACACCATCGCCGCGATGGTCGATTAGGCGCGTTCCCGACCGAGCACCCTCCCCGCGAGCAGACGCCAACCCCCCCAAAGTGGCACACTTTTAGGGGTTTTCGCGTCTGCTCCCCACGGGGGACGTCAGGCGTTCAGCAGCCGTTCGCCGATGACCTGCCGCTCACGCAGGGCCGCAATCTCTGCCGGCGTCAGGCCCAGCTCGCCGAGTACCTCGTCATTGTGCTGACCCAGCGTCGGCGACGGCGAACGGTGATGGCGTGACGGCCCAGGAGTGATCCGAAACGGCCAGCCCGGGAAGCGCTGTCGCCCGGCGATGCGATGGTCGAGATCCTCGTAGAATCCCCGCGCGTCGAGTTGATCGACGTCGTACATCCGATCGCCGGTCATCAGTCGCTGTGCGGGCACACCCCGCTGAAGCAGCGCTTCGGCGAAATCCTCGGCCGACCGCGTCGCGGCGCATTCGGCGATCACCTCGTCGAGCTCGTCGTGATGCGCCAACCGGGCATCCGTCGAGACGAACCTGGGGTCGTCGCGCAGCTCGGGGCGACCGATGACCTCGGTGACCGCGGCCCAATCGGTGTCATCCCGCACGGAAACCGCGACCCAATCGTCTTCCCCTTGCGCACGGTAGACACCTTGCGCATAGTCGCGGTGCCGATTGCCCTCACGTTCCCGCACCCGTTTGGTCATCGAATACTCGATGACCGGTTCGGCGGTGACCGCGGCGCCGACCTCGATCTGAGCCACTTCGATCAGCTGCCCCTCACCGGTCCGGCGTCGGTGCTCGAGTGCGGCGAGCAACGCCACCGTCGCATGCACGCCCGCGATGGGATCGGCCGGTCCCTGCAGATTGCACGGCGGACCGTCGGCATATCCGGTGACCGCCGACATCCCCGCCAGCTGTTCGATGTTCAGGGCCCAGCCGACGTAATCGCGCCACGGGCCCTCCAGGCCGAAGCCGGGCATGCGGACCATGATCACCCCGGGGTTGATCTTCACCAGCGAGTCGTAGTCCAACCCGAACTGTTCGACCACCCGGGGCGAGAAGTTCTCGATCACCACGTCAGCCTCGGCCGCCAGGCGCAACGCCAACTCTCGGCCGGTGTCGCTGCCGAGGTCGAGAGTGACGTCGCGCTTGTTCAGGTTGGTGCCCTGCCATAACGGCCCGATCTCGTACCAGTCGTCGCTGCTGCGCAGCAGAGAACCCGAGTAACGATGCCCGTCGGGACGCTGGATCGACTCGACCTTGATCACGTCGGCGCCGAACGCGCCGAGGTAGCACGTCAGATACGCCCCCGCCCAGAAGGTGCTGAGGTCGAACACTTTCAGCCCGGCGAACGGACGCGCCGCATCGGCAGCCCTCTCGCCTTGGTGCCCCGCGTCGCGCTGTCCGCTGGCCTCCCACCGCACGGTGTCGACAGTGCCGATGACCGGCGCCGGCCCCGGCGCGGGTACCGGAGTTTTCGACAGCCGGAAGGGCGCGCCTGGACGTTGGAAGCGCGCACCATCGGGGCCCGCCTCGACGAAGAAGTCGCGCTCGCGGTATTGCGGGCAGTCCAAGATCGAGGATCCGTCGTTGATCGGAGCGGCCGGAATTCGCATGGCCTGGCTCAATTCCACCAGTTCGGCGACCGGCATCGAATCCAGCCAGGGCTGTGCCTTCGCGAAGAACTCGTCACGCTCCGGACCGCCCAGCATTATGGCGAGTTGATGTTCGCCGAACTCCGGCAGCCCCATCATCGCGCACACGTCCAGCCAGTGCTGCCCGGTCAGGCAGTTGATCCCGATCCAGCCGTCGGCTGCCCGCACGATGCCGAGCATCGGCGCGGCCTTCGAGTTCGTCGGCAGCCCCATGCTTTTCAGCCGCTCAGCAAGCAACATCGGATACGGCAGTGTGCTCAACAGCGACTCGAAAGCCGAGACGTCGGCTTCCACCACCCGGCCCTGCTCCGCGTTGGAGATACGCAGCGCGGTCAGCGCCGCGAGTGCCGCATAGCCCCCGACGATGTACTCGGGTATGCGCGCGCCAGCTTGTACCGGCGCCCGGCCGAACTCGCGGGTGTTGACCCATCCCGACGCGGCCTGCAGCGTCAGCGGTGTCGACGGTTGCGACCGCCGCGGGCCGTCTTGACCGTAGTCGGAGACCCTGACGACCACGAGGTCGGGGTTGAGCTGTTGCAGGGACTCACGGTCGAGTCCCCACTCGAACCGGTCGGCCGAGCCGGCGGGCAGATCCTCGACCAGCAGGTCGGCCTGCGCGATCAGCTCGTGAGCTCGCGCCAGACCGGCTGATGTCCCGAGATCGACTGTCAGTCCGTGTTTTCCAGCGTTCAAGTACTCGAACAGCCCGCCGTGCCGCGGTGCGCCATCGTGGAACGGACCCCATCTGCGCAGCGGATCGCCCTGCGGCGACTCGATCTTGCACACCTCGGCACCGAGGTCGTTGAGAAGCTTCGTGCAGTACGGCGCCGCGATCTCGCTGCCCAGCTCGACGACCCGCAGTCCGGCCAGGGCTTCCCTCACGCCGGAACCCCGATTGCCTTGGGTTCCATGTAGGCCCGCAAGCCCATCACCCCGCCCTCACGGCCGATGCCGCTCTGTTTGAAGCCGCCGAAGGGCGCGTCACCGGGAATGGTGCCGTTGATCGACACCTGCCCGGTCCTGATGCGCCGCGCGACCCCAAGCGCCCGATCGACATCGGTACCCCACACCGCACCGCCGAGCCCGTAGGCGGAGTCGTTGGCGATGGCCACGGCCTCGTCGTCGCCACGGTAGCGCAGCACCGTCAACACCGGACCGAAGACCTCCTCCTGCGCGATGTAGGAGTCGGCGCTGGTGTCGGTCAGGATTGTCGGCTCGAAATAGAATCCACCCGAGGGGTTTTCGTGCCGCACACCGCCGGTCACCACCTTCGAGCCGTCCGATTCGGCGCGCCGGACGAAACCCTCGACGCGCTCCAGATGCTGCCTGCTGATCAGCGGTCCCATCGTCACCCCGTCGTCGGTGGGGTTGCCGACCGTCACCGCGCGCGCGAGCTCGGCGAGCCGGTCGACGACCTCGTCGTGCAGCGCGTCGGGCACCACCAGCCGGCTGTTGAGGATGCACGCCTGCCCCGCGTGCAGTGTGCAGCCCTCGAACAACAGCCGCTCGAGCAGCTCGTCGGTGATCTCCACATCGTCGAGCAGCACACAGGCCGACTTGCCACCGCATTCCAGCAGGATCCGCTTCATCGTTGTCGCCGCGCCGGCCATCACGTCGCGACCGACCGACGAGCTACCGGTGAAGCTCGCCATGTCCACGCGTGGGTCGAGGGTCAGCATCCTGCTGGCGTCAAGCCCGGTCGGGGTGACAACGTTCACGACGCCGGGGGGAATGTCGGTGTCCTCCAGGATGATTCGCGCAAGCGCCAGGCCGGCCAGCGGCGTGAGAGGCGAAGGCTTGAGGACGAGGGTGTTGCCCGCGGCCAGCGCTGCGCCCAGCTTCATCACGTTCAGGGTGTGCGGGAAGTTCCAGGGTGTCATGGCCGCGACGACGCCAAGGGGCTCGTACCGCAACAGCGTCGTGCCCGCCGCACCCCATGCGTCCATGGGCGCTTCGGCCGGCTCGAGCGCGAGTTCGGCGGCGTGGCCGACCATGAAGGCGGGGCCGTCGACGTGGATCAGTCGTTCGTTTGCTGTGCAGCCCCACTCGGTCTGGGCCAGCGCGTAGATCTCGTCACCGCGGGCGAGCAGCGCATCGCTCAACTGCTGCAAACAGCGCGCCCGTTCCGCCGGCGCCGCCGTTGCCCATGGACCGCTGTCGAAAGCGGTCCGCGCGGCGGCGATGGCCTGTTCGACCTGTGCGGTGCCGGCGTCCGGCGCGGTCGCGATGACCGTCTCGGTGGCCGGATTCGTCACGTCGTACCGGCCGCTGTCCGGCGCCACCCAACCGCCGTCGATGAACAGGTCATAGCTGTCGACAAGGCTGGACGCGGCCATCAGATCACTGGACCTTCCCGGTTCTCCGCCTGGTGGTGACCACCGTCCCAGTCAGGCACACGCTGTCCGACATCAGTGACATGTGTGTACACCGCTTCATGGTGGCACGTCAACAAACACGCTAATTTCCTGGCGGAATGCCGATTGACAGCCACGTCACCCGTAGAGTAGACACAGAATCGGCGGACATTGCAGCGCAATGTGTCCGATGTCCGATTCGTCGAGGAGAGCCCGCGGTGCCCACAGAATCCACGTCCCGACCCACCTCCGCCCACCCGCTGCACTCCCCGGACTTCTACGCGGGCGACCCGTATCCGGCTTATCGCGAACTGCGCAACAGCACGCCGGTGGTATGGAACGACGTCACCGACTTCTGGGCGTTGACCAAGTACGAGGACGTGCGGTTCGTTTCCGGTCATCCCCTGCTGTTCTCGTCGACACGCGGCATCACCATCCCGGATCCCAGCCAGCCCGAACCCGTCCAGGAAGGCAACCTGATCTTCACGGACCCGCCCCGGCACCGGCAGCTGCGCAAGCTCATCAACGCCGGGTTCACCCGCCGCCAGGTGTCGTTGCTGGAACCCAAGATCCGCAACATCGTCAACGGCATCGTCGGCGGCATCGACCCCTCCCGGGAGTACGAGTTCGCCCAGGAGATCGCCGCACCCCTGCCCACCAGGATGATCGCCGAGATGCTCGGCGCCCCGCCCGAGGACTGGGAGAAGTTCCGCACCTGGTCGGACGCGGCCGTCGGCACCGCGGACCCCGACATCGAGATGGATCACCTCGTCGCACTCGGCGAGCTCTACGCGTACTTCACCGAGCTGATCGACGCCCGGCGCTCCGGCAAGGTCTCCGGGCAGGACGATCTGTTGAGCATCCTGGCCGCCGCCGAGGTCGACGGGGAGCGCCTCAGCGACGCCGATCTGCTCAACTTCTCGTTCCTGCTTCTGGTGGCGGGTAACGAGACCACCCGCAACCTCATCGCGCTGGGCACCGTGGCGCTGCTGCAGTATCCCGACCAGTTTGCGCTGCTTCGTTCGGATCCGTCACTGCTGACGTGCGCGGTCGAGGAGATGTTGCGATTCACCAGCCCGGTGACGCACATGGCGCGCAGGGCCACCGAAGACGTCGAGATCCGCGGACAGAGGATCAGGGCCGGTGACACGGTTGTGATGTTGTACGGCTCGGCCAACCGGGACGAGGAGATCTTCGGCCCCACCAGCGAAGAGTTCGACATCACCCGGAACCCCAACCCGCACATCGCCTTCGGCGCCGGTGAACATGCCTGCCTCGGTGCTCAGCTGGCGCGACTGGAGGCCCGGATCATGTTCGAGGTCCTCCTCGGTGCCTACCCGAGCATCGAGCTGACCGGCGACGTGACCCGGCTGCGCGCGACGATGGTGCCGGGCGTCAAACGCATGCCGGTGCGCTTGGGGGCGAGCCGCTGATGGATTTCGACTACACACCCGAACAGGAGCGACTCCGAGAAGAATTCCGGGAGCGGCTGGCGGCCGTGATGACCCCGGAGCGGCGCGCAGCGGTCGCAGTCCGGATGGAAGGCGGCGACGCGGTGCGGGAGTGCAGGCGGGCGCTGGGCGAAGCCGGCCTGCTGGGCGTCGCGTGGCCGGTGGAGTACGGCGGCCGCGGGCTGACCGCGCTGGAGCAGTACATCTTCAACGAAGAGGCGCGCCGGGTGCACGCACCGTTGCCGATGATCACGCTCAACACCGTCGGCCCCACCCTGATCCAATACGGCACCGAGGAGCAGAAGCAGAAGTTCCTGCCCGCGATCCTTCAGGGCACCGTCGACTTCGCGATCGGCTACTCCGAACCCGGCGCGGGCAGCGACCTGGCGTCGTTGCGCACCACTGCGGTCCGCGACGGTGATGAGTTCGTCATCAACGGCTCCAAGATGTTCACCAGCGGCGCGGAGTTCGCAGACTTCATCTGGCTGGCGGCACGCACCGACCCAGAAGCCAAAAAACACAAGGGCATCACGGTGTTCATCGTGCCAACCGACTCGCCGGGATTCTCCTGGAAGCCGCTGCACACCATGCCTGGTGTGTCGACCTACTACACGTTCTACGACGACGTGCGGGTACCCGAGAGTGCCATCGTGCTCGGCGAGAACCAAGGCTGGAAGCTGGTGACCAACCAGCTGAACCTCGAACGCGCCGCGCTGGGCAATCTCGGCGCGCTCGAGCCGCTGTTCGCCAAGACCCTGGAGTGGGCGAGGACCACACCGCTGGACGACGGACGCGTGATCGACCAGCCATGGGTCCAGCAGGCGCTCGCCCGCGTCGAGGCGCAGGTCGCCGCCTACCGACTGCTCAACCTGCGGGTCAACACCAACATGAGCTCCGGCGCCCTCGGCATGGGAGAAGCCTCCGCGGCAAAGGTTTTCGGCACCGAACTCACCCAGCAGGTGGCCCGCGAGCTGCTCGACGTGGTCGGGCAGGCCGGTACACGCAAGGGCTCCGACGCGCCGCTGAGGGGTGAGCTCGAGAGCGCCTACCGGCTGGCCGTCATCAACACCTTCGGGGGCGGTGCGAACGAACTGCAACGCGACATCATCGCCATGGCCGGCCTCGGGATGCCACGGGCACCCCGTGACATGCGAGCGTCCTGAAAGGAATCCCAGCAGTGACCGACACAGCCAAAGACGACCTGCGTGAACGCCTCGACGCACTCATCGGCATGCCCACCGACGGCGTGGGCAAGCCCGTGCACGCGCCGGATCCCGTGAACACGGCGATGATCCGGCACTGGGCGTACGCCATCGGCGACATGAACCCGGCCTACCTCGATCCCGAGTTCGCCGAGAACTCGCGCTACGGCGGGATCGTCTCACCGCCGGTAATGTTGCAGAGCTGGACGATGCCTCCGCCGAAGCTGGAGGGCATTCACGAGCGCGGTGGCGTGCCGATCGAGATGAAGGGCGAGAATCCCCTGCAGTTCCTCTCCGATGCGGGCTACACCGGCATCATCGCGACCAACTCCGAGTTCGAGATCGAGCGGTATCCCCGCGTCGGCGACCAGATCACCTCCGAGACCGTCTTCGAATCGATCTCGGATGAGAAGAAGACGGCCATGGGCAACGGCTTCTTCGTCACGTGGGTCACCACCTACCGCGATCAGGACGGCGAGGTCATCGGGCGCCAATGGTTCCGGACCCTGCGATTCAAGACGGGAAACTGAATGGCCAGCAGACTCGCCCCCTCGATCAGCCCGGACACGGAATTCTTCTGGTCGGGACTCAAAGAGCACGAGCTACGTATCCAGCGCTGTACGGACTGCAAGACGTTGCGGGTACCGCCCCGGCCGATGTGCGGCGGCTGCCAGTCGCTGAATTGGGACTACGTGGTGTCCAGCGGGCGCGGCACGGTCTACAGCTTCGTGATGCCGAAATACCCGCCGCTGCCGTTCCTCGAATACCCCTATGTCGTCGCGCTCATCGAGCTCGACGAGGGGGTGCGCATCGTGTCGAACCTCTGCGACATCGAACCGGAGGCGATCGAGGTCGGAATGGCCGTGGAGGTCTTCTATGAGACCTTCGAGGCCCTGCCGAGCGGGGACGAGCTGGTGTTGCATCAGTTCCGGCCGGCCCGCTGAGTGAAGGGAACAGTCAATGGATTTCACCTTCACCGATGAGCAGGAGACCGTCGCCAAGGTGGCCCGACAGCTGTTGGAGCACCGTGCCACACCAGAGCATCTGACCGAGCTCGAGGCGGGCCTCGAATCGGGCCACGTCCGCTACGACGCCGCGCTGTGGTCCGAGCTGGCGGCGGCCGACCTGCTGGGGATCGCGCTGCCCGAGTCCGTCGGCGGCACCGGCGGCGGGTTCCTGGAGCTGGGCGTGCTGCTCAGCGAGGTCGGGTACAGCGTCGCGCCGGTTCCGGTGTACGCGACGCTCGCCCTCGGCGCGGAAGCGATTGCCCGGCACGGTGATTCCGATCTACAACAACGCTATCTACCCGGGGTGGTCGACGGCAGCATCCTGTTGACCTCCGCCCTGGCCGAACCGGGAAACTCCGATCCGACCGCACCGCGCACCACCGCACGGTCCGACGGTGACGTCTGGCGGCTGACCGGCACCAAAGAGTTGGTGCCGGCCGCGCAACTCGCCACGGCGATCGTCGTCTCGGCCGG
This sequence comes from Mycolicibacterium sp. XJ2546, assembly GCF_053483195.1. Classification (NCBI taxonomy): domain Bacteria; kingdom Bacillati; phylum Actinomycetota; class Actinomycetes; order Mycobacteriales; family Mycobacteriaceae; genus Mycobacterium; species Mycolicibacterium sp. XJ2546. Next base: position 212,146 of record NZ_JBEFRW010000004.1, read on the forward strand.
GACCGAGGACGGGCCGGGGTTGTTCGTCGTCGAGACCGGTGACGGGGTGCAGGTGACGCCTGCGACGACGACCAACGGCGAACCGTTCGCCGACGTCGAGCTGACGGACGCCGTCGGGCGGCGCCTCAGCGAAAACGCCGAAGGCGACATCGGCACCGGCATTGTCAAAGCGCAGGTCACCAGAGCCCTGGTCGGTCTGTGCGCGATGCAGATCGGCGTGACCGAGCGGGCGCTGAAACTGGCCGCCTCCTACACCAGCGAGCGCGAACAGTTCGGGCGTCCCATCGGATCGTTCCAGGCCGTCCAACAACGTCTGGCCGACGCATTCATCGACACCGAGGCGATCCGGTGGACCACCTGGCACGCGACATGGTTGATCGCCAAAGGACGCCCCGCCGAGCGGGAAGCGGCGATCGCCAAGTTCTGGGCCGCCGAAGCCGGGGCGCGCGTCGCCGCGTCGGCTCAGCAGGTGCACGGCGGCATGGGCATCGACGTGACCTATCCCTTGTCTCGATACTTCCTGTGGGCCAAGCAGATTGAACTCACGCTTGGATCCGCTTCCCAGCAGTTGGCCCGGCTTGGCAGAACGTACGCGGAAGGACTGACCCGATGACCTCCACATTGAACCGCACCACCACGCTGGCGTGGAAGGACATCAACGTCGGCGACGATGTGACACCGATGGAAATACCCGTCACCACCACGCTGATCGTGGCCGGCGCCATCGCTTCCCGGGACTACATGCCGGTGCACCACGACCGCGACTTCGCCAACTCCCAAGGGTCCAAGGACATTTTCCTCAACATCCTCACGACGAACGGGCTGTGCGTGAGGTTTCTGCACGACTGGGCGGGACCCGAGGCGATGGTCAAGAAGCTGTCCATCCGGCTCGGGGTGCCCGCCTATCCGAACGACCCGCTGCGGTTCGAGGGCAGCGTGACCGGCAAGTCGTCGGCCAACGGCGAAGGCTTCGTCGAGGTCGCCTTCAAGGGCACCAACAGCCTCGGCGATCACGTCACCGGCACCGCGGTGCTCAGCTTGCTCGACGGAGTCGACGCGTGACGGGCATCGGCGGTAAGGCCGCGCTCGTCGGCATCGGGCAGACCGAGTTCTCCAAGGAGTCGGGCCGGACCGAGATGCAACTCGCTTGCGAGGCAGTCAAAGCCGCGATCGAGGACGCTGGGCTGAGCCCGAAGGACATCGACGGCATGGTGACCTTCACCGTCGACGAGAACGAGGAGATCGAGGTCGCCCGCAACGTCGGCATCGAGAACCTCACGTTCTTCACCCGCGTTCCGCACGGCGGCGGGGCCGCCGCAGGCACCGTGATGCAGGCCGCCATGGCGGTCGCCACGGGTGCCGCCGAAGCGGTCGTCTGCTACCGGGCGTTCAACGAGCGCTCCGGGTTCCGGTTCGGCGGCGCCGGCCGCCAACCCGGCGTGACCCCGCTGTGGATGGCGCCGTATGCCCCGTTCGGATTCATGACGCCCGCGGCCTGGGTCGCCCTGCACGCCCAGCGTTACATGACCACCTACGGGGTCACCAACGCCGACTTCGGCAAGATTTCGGTCATCGACCGCAAGCACGCGGCCAACAACCCCGATGCCTGGTTCTACCAGAAGCCGATCACCCTCGAACAGCACCAGGAGTCCCGCTGGATCATCGAACCGGTGCTGCGGCTGCTCGACTGCTGCCAGGAGAGCGACGGTGGGGTGGCGATGGTGGTCACCAGCGTCGAACGCGCTCGCGATCTCGCCAAGCCGCCTGCCGTGATCACCGCGGCGGCCCAGGGCGCGGCATACGACGGCGAGGTGATGACCAGTTATTACCGCGACGACATCACCGGTCTACCCGAGATGGGGGTGGTCGGCGACAAGCTGTGGCGCAACTCCGGATTGAAACCGGACGACATCTCGACCGCATTTCTCTACGACCATTTCACCCCGTTCGTGTTCACCCAGCTCGAGGAACTCGGATTCTGCGGCCGAGGCGAAGCCAAGGACTTCGTGTCGGTCGACGAGCTCTCGCTGGGCGGCCGGATGCCGATTAACACCAACGGCGGTCTACTCGGCGAGGCCTACATCCACGGGATGAACGGCATTACCGAAGGCGTCCGCCAGATCCGCGGCACGTCCTACAACCAGGTCGACGACGTCGAGCATGTGCTCGTCACGTCGGGGACAGGTGTTCCGACCAGCGGCCTCATCCTGGCTCCCGACCACTGAGCCGTTAATGTCGTGCGGTGGCGTCTGACATGACTCAATCGGTGGCGGTCGACACCCGGGATGCCATCATCTCGGCGGCATTCGCCTGCTTCCGTACACGTGGGCTGGCCAAGACGACCATCGTCGACATCGCCCGGGCGGCCGGGGTGTCGCGCAGCACGTTCTACGAGTACTTCCGGGACAAGGAGACGATCGTCGAAGCGTGCGCGGAGGCGGCGTCGCAGCGGTTCTACCGCAACATGGCCAAGGCCATCGACCGCCACGGCGGCAGCACGCTGGAAGGCCGGTTGGTGCGCGCCGCGGTCTTCGTCACCCAGGCGCGTCGGGTCGTCGAACCAGAGGCGTACTTCGATCCGGAGGAGGTCAACCTCATGATGACGAAGAACGCGGCCACCCTGCTCAAGGACTGCGCCGAGTTCCTGGCGCCCTATGTGGCGGCGGCCAGGCTCACCGGAGAAGTCCGGGCCGATTTGGACGTGCCCTCGGCGACCGAGTGGTTTGCCCGGATGTTGTTCTCGCTGTTCACCACTCCGTCTCCAACCATCGACATGCGCGACGACGACGCCGTGGCCGACTTCGTACGGGCCTATGTGGTGAACGGATTCGTCGACGGCGGCCCGCGGCGACGGTAGCGGTGTGGCCTCGACCCTGCTCCGGTGGCTCGCGCAACCCGACGAAAATGCGTATTCTCATAATTTGATACTGTGATTATCGGGAGGGTCCAGGTGAAACTCACTGCGGCATCGGCGGCGCAGACCTCGCGGCAGATCCGGAGCCGGAGGGACCGGGCCCGGACCCACGCCGCGCCCTACAAATTGGTGGTGCTGGCGCCTGACACCGCGGATCTGGTGACGGCGGCGGGTGGACTCGTCGCCGACACGCTGCGAGCCGGATGGCGCGTCGAGATCTATCTGGCAGCCGTATCCGATGCGCGAGCGCTGCAGATCCTCGGCGCCCACGGCCACATCCTGCCGCAGAGTTTAGATTTCGGGCAGGAATGGCCCGCCGCGGTCGTCTTCGCTGCAGCGATGCACGAGCGGCATCGAGGCGTGCGCCGCTTCATCACCGATGCCGTCCGGCGGCATGGTGCCGATGTGGCCGCGTGGGGCGGAAGTTGGTCCTCTGCACCGGCTTCGGCATCCGACATCGAACATCGCCTCAGCTCAGCTGCGCGGGCGTTCAAGTACCACGCGATGAAGGCGGTGGGCACGCTGGCGGCGGCACCCGTCGAAGCATTCCACGGTGGATTCCATCCCCTCGCGCAGGCTGCTTCGGGCCTGCCGAGCTGACATCTGCCTCAGGATGTGCTGCGCACCGGGACGTTCGCGTAGCCGCAGACGTTCGACATCGCCACGCGGCGCAGACCGTCGCGGTCGACCTCGTACTCTGGAATGAGGTCGAGCAGCGCGTTGAGTGCGATACGGCTTTCCATCCGCGCCAAGGCGGCTCCCAGGCAACTGTGCACGCCATAGCCAAACGCGAGATTGAAGCCCATCTTGCGGTCCCGATCGATGTCCAACCGGTCGGGATCGTCGAACATCCGCTCGTCGCGAAGCGCCGAGCCCGTGACGAGCAACACGGCCGCATCTTTGGGGATGGTGGTGCCGTAGTAGGTGACGTCTCGCGTCGCGGTCCGCACCTGATACTGCGACGGCGCCTCGTACCTGAGTAGTTCCTCGATCGCGGCCGGGATCTTGCTGCGGTCGTCGCGGAGGTTTCGCCACTGGTCGGGGAAGTCGGCGAACGCGACCATCGCATTACCGATCAGCTTCGTCACCGTCTCGGCGCCCGCGCCGCCGAGCATCGTCGCAAAGCCCGTGATGTCGACGTCGGTGAGCTTTTCCACCACACCGTCCCGTTCGATCTCGGTCTCGATGAGACGGCTGATCATGTCATCCCGGGGCGCTGCCCTGCGCTGCTGCACGAGGTCGTAGTAGTAAAGGCCGGTGTTCATCGAGGCTTCGTATCCCTCTCTGGGGACCGCGATTTCACCGGGGCGACGCTCGAGCAGAAGGTCCAGCCAGCGCCGGATCTGGTCGCGATCCTCCTTGGGCACTCCGAGCATGGTCGTGATGACCTCGTTCGGGAACAGCGCGGAGAAGTCCGCGACGACGTCGAAACTCTTCGGGTTGAGCGCTTCGATGCGCTCGTAGACCTTGTCGCGCACCATGTCTTCCAGCGCCGCGATCGCACGCGGGGTGAAGACGTTGCTCACCAGCCGGCGCATCTTCTGGTGCTCCGGCGGGTCCATCGAGATGATCACCTTCGGCACCGGAATCGCGTCGTCGTGCGCCTTGACCATGTCCAGCGTCGCGCCCTTGGCCGACGAGAAGGTCTCGTGATCCTTCGTCGCGGGGGTTACGTCCTCGTAGCGCGTCAGCGCCCAGAAGTCCCACTTCGCGTTGTAGTAAACGGGGGCCTCGTCTCGCAGACGCCGGTAGGTGTCATACGCGCCGTCGAAGAAGTCCTGTGAGAACGGGTCGAATTCGACGGATGCGTTGCCTATTTCCGATGACATCGCACTCACAGGATCGCCCCCGACTCCTTCAGTTTCTCGATGGTTTCCCAGTCGAGTCCCGCGTCCATCAGGACTTCTTCGGTGTGCTGACCGTGTTCGGGCGCACCGGCGGGCACCACCGAGTGCTCGTCGAACTGGACGGGGTTGGTGGGTATCGAGAACGGAACGCCGTTGACGGTTTCGGTCTGGGCGACATATCCGTTCGCGGTGACCGCGGGGTCCTCACACACCTCCGCCGGTGTCTGCACGATTCCCCACGCACCCGAGAGCGGCGCCAGGATTTCGCGCCATTCGGCGACCGTGCGTTCGGCGAACGCCTCGTCGAGCAGGGCGATCAGGCTCACCCGATTCTCGTACCGCGATGCGGGGTCGGCGAACCGCGGATCATCAACCAACTCGGGCAGGCCGATCACCCGCATCGCCTCCGCGTAGAACTTGTCGAGTTGCAGCATCATCAACTGGACGTAGCGCCCGTCCTTCGTGCGGTAGGTGCCCACCAGCGGGTTGGGCGCGTCGGCGTGGCCGAACTTGGGAATGGCGCTGCCACCGTGGATTTGGCTCACAGCGACGTCGGGACTGAGGTTCCACGCGGCAAGCCCGAGCAGCGACACGTCGACAACCGACCCCTGACCGGTCGTCGCCTTCTTGTACAGTGCGGCGGCGATGCCGCCTGCGATGGTCATGCCGCCGAGGAGGTCGCCGAACGCCGGCCGGGAGCGGACGAGTTCCTCGGCGTCTTCCGTGAGGACGGTGGCGATACCGCCCCGCGCCCAATAGGACACCCCGTCGTACCCAGGCTTGTTCGCGTCGGGACCTTTGGGGCCGTGCCCGGACCCACGGACGTACACGATGCTCGGATTCGCTTCCCGAATGTCATCGACATCGATGCCGAACTTCTTACGGCGGTCCGGCAGATAACTGGTCAGCAACACGTCGCAGGTCTTGGCCAGCTCGCGGACCACGTCGCGGCCACCCGGAGTGCTCAGGTCCACGCCGATCGACTTCTTACCGCGGTTGGGAATCTCGATCATGTAGTTGACCGCACCACCCCCCTCGTCGACGATGCCCATGGTGACCAGACCGCGCTGCGGATCTCCACCCGCACGCGGCTCGACCTTGATCACCTCGGCGCCCCACTCGGCGAGCACCGCGCCGGCCGATGGCACGAATGTCCACGCGGCAACCTCGAGCACACGGACCCCGCTTAGTACGTTGTCGACGCTGATGACGGCCTCCTACAACCGGTAACGAGCATTTACGAATGTGAGAATCGCACTTTCATAGCGGTTTGTAAACGCGCTAGGGCCGCCTGGACAGGCGGCCGGGAAGCGCCGGGTCTCCACTTTCCCAGAATGCGCGCCAGGTGGGCATCCGATGGGGCATCTGCGCACGAAGCGGTACATCGGTAGGCCATCGAATGAACTCCGGCCCTGGGCGCTCGGTCACATCGACCGAGTACCAGGGGTGCTCTCGGCGCCTCACGAAATACCAGCTCCCGTCACGGCGCTCGTAGACGTCGTCGTAGCGCATCGTGATGACAAACCAACCGTCGCCGTCCTCATGCTCGGCACGGCAGTAGATCGAGCCGGTCGCATGGTCGTCGTCGACGAAATCGATTACGTGTCCGCAGATCAGATGGATGCTGCGATAGAACCTGCGGAGCACCTCGTCGTACCAACTTCTCAGCGCCGCTCTGCCCTTGCCGTGCTCACCGGCGTCGACGTCGTCGACGAACAACGCCACCAGGGCGTCGAGGTCACGCGAGTCCAGCGCCATGGCGTAGCGGCTCGGCAACTGGGCGATCTGAAGATTGGATTCCAGCCGTTCGACCCGGCTCGACGACGACATGCCTGAAGTGTAATGGCCGGGCGCGGCCTGCGAGAACCGGTATTCTCGCTTTTCAACAGGGTGGATACCCTGTGGGGGCCAACCGTCCGAGCGGAGGATTCGAGTCGTGCCATTCCCGACCATCACGCCCACGATCCCCGCGCTGGTCAGGTCGGGTTCGGCGAGCTTCGGGGAAAAACCGTTCCTCATCGTCGACGGGCAGACGCTGACCTATTCCGACCTCGACCTCGAGTCGGCGCGGTTGGCGACGGCGCTGCTGGCCGAGGGCTTCGGCAAGGGCGATCACGTCGGCATACTCATGCCCAACGGCCTCGACTGGGCTGTCACCTGGTTCGCGATCACGCGCATCGGCGCGGTCGCGGTGCCACTGAACACGTTCTACAAGGCTCCGGAGCTGGCGTGGACGGCCCGTCACGCGGACCTGCGGGCGATCATCGCCCGGCCGGAGTTTCGTGGCAACAGCTTTCTCGACCGGCTCGAGGAGGCACTTCCAGGACTCGCGGACCAAGCCATCCCCGGCAGGCTGGTCGTGCGGGGCGCACCATATCTGCGCATGATCGCGGTGTTCGGTGAGGGTGAGCGCCCGTGGACGTCGGCGCTTTCGGCCGACCGCGCGACGGGACTCGAGCTCGACTTTCTGGTCGAGGTCGAATCGTGTGTGACGCCGGCCGACGACGTGATGATCATCTACACCTCCGGGAGCACGGGCGATCCGAAAGGCCCGGTGCACACCCACGGCACGCTGGTACGGCACTCGTACAACCTGACCTTCGACTACGGCGTCACGAACGACACCGTGATGTTCACGTCGATGCCGTTCTTCTGGGTCGGCGGCTTGATCACCGGCATTCACGCCGTGATCCACCACGGCGCAACGCTGGTCACCCAACCGGCGTTCGACGCGGCCGATGCGCTCGAGTTGATCGAGCGTCATCGCGCGACCATCACGCTGGGTTGGCCGCAACAGGGCAAGTCGCTGGCCGAGCACCCGGAGTTCGCACGACGCGACCTGAGCTCGGTGCAGCGCACCAGCATGCCCGCGATGGTGCCGTTCGAACGCCGACCGAAAGGTCCGAACGCGCTGGGGATGACCGAACTCTGCGGCAATCACATCGGTGTCGATCCGTATCCTGCCCAGCCAGCCGAGCGCGCGGAGACGGGTGGATATTCGATCGAGGGACTCTCGCATCTGCTGGTTGATCCCGCAACGGGAGACCCCGTGCCCCCCGGCACGGACGGCGAAATCTGGGTGCGGGGCTACTCGCTGATGCAGCGGTTGTACAAGCGCGAACGCGACGAAGTGTTCACCCCGGACGGCTATTACCGCACGGGCGACTGTGGAGTCCAGTACGACGACGGCTGGATCAAGTTCACCGGCCGGTTGGGCGATCTGATCAAGACCGGCGGCGGGACGAACGTCACTCCGAGCGAGGTGGAACAGGCCCTCTCGGGTTGCGACGGCGTTCTCGAGGCGTACGTCGTCGGCGCCGAGGACGGGCACAACGGCACGATCGTGGCGGCGGCGGTGGTGCCGCGCGGTAACGCCGAGTTGGACCCCGCGGAGTTGCGGGCGCAGGTGCGCAGCCGTCTCTCGGCATATAAGGTGCCGAAGTTCATCTGGGTCACGGAAAAGGATGCGCTGCCGTTCACGGCGACGGGCAAGATCAAGAAGACCGACCTCGCCAAGCAGCTGAGCGGCCTTCTGTCGGACGGGTGACCGCGACAGCGTCACGGCAGACTGATCGGCAAAACGAACGCTCCGGTGTGATCGCAAATCCACGTGGTGCAGCCACGGAAGAGCCTTGGTCATGCCGGCACTTTTGCGCTGCCGTGAAGATGGTTTCCCGTTTTCGGAAACTTGCATTCTCGCTCCGGTACATTCGCGACGTGGCACCAGAACAGTTCCACTCGAGGGCAGGTGGGGATCGCGAATGGGGCCGGCTGCAGCATCGGCGCAGATCTCACTGCGGAATTGCGATCCCCGGTCTGTGACACTGAAGGAGTACGGCCGTTGACTGACAAGCCGCTACGCGTCGCCGTCATATCCACCGGCTGGATCAGCAGCCTGGCGATCCGCGCGATCGTCCGCCGGCCGCACCTGGACCTGGTCGGGGTGTGGGTACACAGTGCCGAGAAGGTCGGGCGCGACGCCGGCGAGATCGTCGGGTTGGGCCCGATCGGGGTGATCACCACCGGCGATCTCGACGACATCATCGCGTCCAAGCCCGATTGTGTGGTCTACGGCGCGGCCAGCGCCGAGATGGACGCCGCGGCGGTGCGCGACTATGTGCGCCTGCTCAACGGCGGATTGAACGTGGTGACCACCAACACCCCGGGAATGATGTTCCCCGACCGATGGATTCCACAACTCGCCGATCAAGTTCGGGAAGCCGCAGTGGCCGGTGGCGTCACGATCTACACCTCGGGGATCGAGCCTGGTTTCGCCGGCGACCAGCTCGCAGTGTTGCTGACCACCCTGTCGAACACCATCCGGTCCATCCGGGCGCAGGAGATCTTCGACTACTCGACCTATCCCAACCGGGATTTGATGATCGATGCGATGGGCTTCGGAAAGCCCCTCGATTTCACACCACTTCTCGAACTCGAAGGTGCACAACAATTCGCCTGGGGACCGCCGATCGGGCTGGTGGCCAAGGCTCTCGGCGTCGAAATCGAGAAGGTCACCGAGACCTACGAACGGGTGCTCACCCCGCGCGATCTGCACGTCGCGTGCGGAACCATTCCCGCCGGTACGTGCGGCGCCGTCCGAGCGGAGACGACCGGTGTCGTCGATGGCCATCCGGTGATCACGATCGAGCACATCAATCGGATGGCGCCCGACCTGGCACCCGAGTGGGCGTCGGCGCCCAACGGCACGTACCGCCTCATCATCGAGGGCCAACCGCACATTGAGTGCGACCTGCGGCTCGGCACCGAGGACACTCCGGAGTCGGCCAACGCCAACGCGATGGAGGCGACTGCCATGCGGGTCGTCAACGCCATCCCCTACGTCGTCGACGCGGCGCCGGGAATCGCCACGTCGCTGGATCTGCCGATCACGGCGCCCCGCAACGCGCTGGACTTCGGCTAGACCGTGAACATCGGTCCGCGTGGTGCGCCCCGCACCTCGTTGCCTCCGTCGATCGCGAAGCTCTGCCCGGTCATCCAGCCGGATTCCGGTCCGGCCAGGTAGCGCACGCCGGGAGCGATGTCATCGGAGACACCCAGCCTGCCCAGCGGTACCCGTTCCAGGAAGCTTCTCGTCAACTCCTCGAGGTGGATGTAGCCCTGTGTGGTGGCCGCTTCCGTCAAACCCGGACGTACCGCGTTGACTCGGATGCCGCGCGGGCCCAGTTCTGAGGCGGCGACACGAATGAACATCTCGAGCGCGGCCTTGCCCGCAGAGTAGTGCCCCAGCCCCTCCATCGGAATCCTGGCAGATGTCGACGAGATGAACACGATCGAGCCGCCGGCCGTCATCAGCGGCGCCGAATAGCGCAGCGCCAGAAAGTTCGAGCGCAGGCTGCCCATCACGAAATTCGTGAAGGTTTCGAGGTCCTGTTCGACGAGCGGCCCCGTGCCGCCGCTGGCCACCGTGCCGATGACGATGTTCAACCGATCGTGGACGTCGTGGGCGGACTGTGCCGCCGCTCTCACGGTGTCTTCGTCTTCGGGGTCACCCTTTTGCAGCACAATCTCCGCGTCCGGTGCGGCCTCATGGATTCGGTCACGCGTCGCTTCCAGCCGCTTCATGGATCGCCCCAGTAAGTACAACGTCGCGCCGTCGATCGCCAGCAGTCTGGCAGAAGCCTGGGCGATCCCCGCCGATGCACCGAGAACAAACGCCGTCTGACCGTCGAGCACACCCATGATCCAGAAGCTATCACTTGCGCAACGACCGTTCTCTAGAACTGTCAATGCTGATTCTCATGGTGAGGTAACGTGCGCGTGTGACAGACATGACCGACAAGGTCGCGCTCATCACCGGGGCAGCTCGCGGACAGGGACGCGCTCATGCCGCTCGGCTCAGCGCCGACGGCGCCGACGTCATTCTCATCGACATCGCGGGGCCGTTACCACCGAGTGTCCCCTACGATTCGGCCACGCCTGAGGAACTGGCCGAGACGGCGGAGATGGTAGCGGCCAATGGCCGGCGGGCGGCGACGGCGGTCGTCGACACTCGATACCACGATGGCCTGTGCACCGCCGTCGATAACGCGGTCGCCGAACTCGGACGGCTCGACGTCATCGTCGCCAACGCGGGCATCTGTGCGCCCGCCGCATGGGATCAAGTGACGCCGCGTGACTTCCAGGACACGATCGACATCAATATCGTCGGCACCTGGAACACGGTGATGGCGGGTGCCAAACACATCATCGCCGCTGGGCGGGGCGGCTCGATCATCCTCGTCGGCTCGGCGGCCGGCCTGACGATGGAGCCGTTCATGATCGCCTACACCGCCAGTAAGCACGCCGTGACGGCCCTGGCCCGCTCATTCGCCGCCGAACTCGGCAAGTACCACATCCGAGTCAACAGCTTGCACCCCGGCTCCGTCGCGACGCCAATGGGAAGTGGTCGGATGATCGAGGCAATGGCCGATGCCGCCACGTCGAATCCAGCGCTGCGGCACGGCTTCACGAAGCAACTTCTGCCCGACGCGATCACCACTGCCGAGGACATCGCCAATGCGGTCGCCTGGTTGGCATCGGACGACGCGAGATTTGTCACCGCCGCCGCCATTCCGGTGGACGTCGGTGTGACGGGTAGTTAAGCGCTGGATTGCCGAGTGACGACCGAAGGCCCCGACAAGGGCCTGGCGATCACCCCTGGTGGCGCATCGACCACGCTCGGAATGGCGTTCACCGCCGCCAGCGCCGTGGCCGCGACCCCGGGATTCACCCGGTCGGTGTCCGACTGCTCGAGGTGTAGTTCGAGGTTCATGTTGGGACTTCCGTTGACGCGGAACACCATTCCGCCTTCGCCCTCGCGGGCCGGCTTGGGCCAACGATCGGGCCATGGCGTGCTGCTGACCGTCGCGAAGTACTGAACCGCGACAGCAGGGCGGCCACCGACGATCCCGGCGAGCTGCCATCGGTGCGCACAGATCGTGCCCTCGGGGATGACACCGAGCGCGGTGGGGAGATCGGTCGGCGCGAGCAGCGTTTCCCAATCCAGCTCTATCCCTTCGAGTTCAAGGCCGAGGATGTCGGCGATGTAGGACACCACCGTGCCCCAGTCCTTGTCCACCTTCCCCGAAGCGATCCGAACCGGGACATGGCCGTCGGGTTTGCCGAACCCCATCGACTCGTGCAAAACGTCCCAGATCGGGTAAGACTTGTCGAGGTCGAGTGCGTATTCGTCCATCCGGTACGAGTCAACGCGACCGGCTCCGGACAGCAGCGCGGTGGGAATGTTCAGGCTGATGAATCCCGGCTCGCTGCCGGTGGCATAGAACGTCGAGTTGCCCCGTACTGCACCGCTTTCCAGCGTGTCGCGCCATTCGGCGGGCGCCGCCGCAGGATAGACCATGGGGATCAGCGAGAACGTCACCACGTTGATGCCGGCGTCGAGATATGCGGCGATGTCTGCGATCGCCTCTTCTTCGCGTCGAACGGCAGTCGCGCAATACGTCACGCAGTCGGGCTTCAACGCGAGAACGGTTGCGAGGTCGTCGGTCGCGGATACGCCGACAGATGGTGCACCGCACAGTTCGCCTGCGTCCAGCCCGGCCTTTTCCGGCGTCGACACCTTCACCCCGACGAGATCGAGCGCGGGATCATTGATCACCGCGCGTAATGCCTCACGGCCGGTGAAACCGGTGCCGACGTGGACGACCCGGTATCGTCTGCCGATCCCATCTGTCACTGTCTACTCACTCTCTTCACGCAACCATTGATGTCACCGGTAGAACGGCCCCGGTTTGCCGGCGCCTTCGAGATGCCCGTACGGGTCGTAGAGGTTCATCTCGGGGTAGGGATTCTGGTCGAATGAGGGCCTCGACAGGCCGGCTTCCCGCAGCCCGGCGAGCACGGCCAACGGCACCGAGAACGACACCAGTCCGACGGTCACCGATATCAGCAGCTGCCGTGTCAGCGTCACCTTTGGGCGGCCTGCCCGGGTGGGCACCCACCGCGCGATGCGGTTGATCAGCACCAGGTCGCCGTCCTCATCACGCACACACATCACCGCGACCATCGCGAAGATCACCGAATCGTAGAGCGCCATGATCAGCGGAAAATGGATGTGGCCGATCTGAAGCACAGGCCCGACGGCTTCGGTGTAGAAGAAGATCCCGGCCCGCATCCAGGTGAACTGGATCACGCCGTTGATCGGTATGGCGATGATCGTCGCGCCGATGAACACCCTGATCAGCCTGCGCTCCGCCAGCCAACGCGTGCGCCGCATCAGCGGGTCCAGCAGTAAATCGTGCAGCTTTAGAAAGCCCAGCCCGTTGAGCAGATAGTAGGCCGCATAGCCGCCCAGAAGTGCCAGGGCGGGTTCGAGATTCGGCGCGATGTTGACGTACGGCCATGAAAACGGGAAGTGCAGCATCCGCGGATCGAAGATCGCGAACGTCGCCCAGTTGGCGAGTGGATCCAGCGCCCCGGTGATGAGCCCGGCGAACGCGATGATGACGGCCCAGTGCACCTTGCGTTGGCGCCAGGACAGCCATCCCAGCGCACCGACCAGGCCGATGGCCAGTGGAATCGAACTGAAGGCGACCACGAGTGGCCAGTTGTCGAAGCCGAGGAACGGTGGGTAGGGAGCAGGCCCGGGATTCGGATTGGTTTTCGCCGGGTGCCCGTGCAGGCCCGACTGGATGTTCGCGATGGTCACGATCGCGAAGACCAGATAGGCCGCGAAGAACAGTCCCCATCCGACCCGGGCAGGCCACGGCGAGAACCGGGTCACGGTGCGTGGTTCGATACCGGATCTTGAGTTTCGCGCAACGGTATTCGCCATGTCACACGCTCACTGGCAGAGTCGACCAACCTCTCACGCTGGTGGTGTGCGCACGCTTGGCCGTCGCATAATCGACTTCCCAATCCGGCCAACGGGTCAGCACCTCCTCGATCGCCACGCGCGCTTGCATGCGTGCCAATGCGGCGCCGAGGCAGAAGTGAATGCCGCGCCCGAATGACAAGTGGGCGGGCTGCCGGTGGATGTCGAACCGGTCCGCGTCCGGGTACTGCCGCTCGTCGCGGTTCGCCGAGCCGTTGATCAGCAGCATCACCGAGCCCTCAGCGACCGTCTCACCATAGAGCTCAACATCACGGGCGACATAGCGGGCCTGCACAGGCGACGGCGCCTCGTAGCGCAGCACCTCCTCGATCGCCGCGGGGATCAGGCTGAAGTCGGCCGCGAGTTCACGGCGCTGGTCCGGATGGTCGGACAACAGTTGTCCGGTGAAGCCGATCAGCCGCGTCGTCGTTTCGTTTCCCGCGCCGACGAGGGTGCCGGTATAGGTCAGCACCTCTCCGCGGGTCAACCGCCTGGTACTGCCGTCAGGTTCCTCGATCTCAGCGTTCACCAGTTCCGTCATCAGGTCGTCCGATGGGTGGTCGTAACGCCAGTCGATGAACTCCTCCAGCATCGAGCCTTGACGCGTCAGCACGTCGTCGGCGACATCGACGAGTTCGCCGTCTTTGAGCTCGAGAAGCCGGTCGGTGTTCTGCCGGATCGCGATCTGCCTGTCCTCGGGGATACCCAGCAGGTATCCGATGGTGCGCATCGGCATCCATGCGCCGAGGTCGGCGATGAAGTCAAACGTCTCGACTTTCTCAAGGGGTTCCAGTGCGCGCCGACAGAACTCCCGTGCCAGTGGTTCGATGGCAGCCATGCGCCGCGGCGTGAACACACCCGACAACAGCCGCCGGTGAAAGTCATGGATCGGCGGGTCCTCGAACAGGATGATGCCCGGCGGTACCTCGACGCCGTTGAGGATGATCTCGATGGTGGTGCCCTTGCCCGACCGGTAATCCTCCCAGTTGGCCAATTCGCGGGCGACGTCTGAGTACCTGCTCAACGCGTAGAAACCGTACTTGTCGTTGTGGTACAGCGGCGCTTCGTCGCGCAGCCGTTTCCACACGGGGTAAGGATCGTCGTCGATGTCGAAGTCGAGCGGGTCGTAATACGGCCCAACCTTCACCCTGTAGGTCACTCCGTGAGAATAGGCGTTATCGGGCTTCGTTATCGCGGGTTTCTTCCGGCAGGCCCTTATGCATGCACGGCCAGGACGCTCGCGATACGGTCGGCTGCCGCCCCAACTGCCCATGTGAGAATATGAATTCTCGCATCGCGCGGAGATCGAATGCGCCGGCGCATATCGGTGTCGAAGTAGACCCAGAATGGCTTCGGCGCCGGTTCGGATTGCGCCAGGGGTCGGCGCACGATTCGCTCGATCATCGACTCTGCGGCAGCGACAACGGAGTCAGGTAGTCAAGGCAAGGCTTGGGCGGCCGATAGAAGGGACCGATCTATGGATTTGGGCTTCGAAGGTGCGACGGCCGTCGTCACCGGTGGCAGTAAGGGCATGGGGCTGGCGATCGCCGAAACGCTGGGCGCCGAAGGGGCATCGGTGGCGATCATGGCGCGTGAACAGCGAGGCCTCGATGCCGCGGCCGAACGGATCCGCGAGGCCGGCGCGCCCGAGGTGCTTGCACTGAGCGTCGACATGGCCGACGCCGGATCGATCACGGCCGGGTACAGCGCGGTCGGCGAAGCCTGGGGACGGCTGAACGTGTTGGTGCACACGGTGGGACCCGATGCCGGAGCCTTCGAAGAACTCGACGATGACGACTGGCACGCCGCCTTCGACTTGGGCACCATGTCCGCAGTCCGATCCGTGCGCGCAGGGCTGCCGATGCTGCGTGCCGCCGACTGGGCCCGCATCGTCACCCTGTCCGCGCACTCGATTCAACGCCAGAGCCCGCGGCTTGTCGCCTACACCGCAATGAAGGCGGCACTGTCGAGCTTCACCAAGAACCTGTCAAAGAGCCTCGGGCCAGAGGGCATCCTCGTGAACTGCGTATGCCCGGGCACCATTGTGACCGCGAGCTTCACCGAGATCCTCAAGGACGTGCTCGCCGCCGAAGGACTGAACTCCGCGGATCCGCACGATGTGATGACGTGGGTGGAGCGGACCTACCGGCACCCCTGTGACCTCGGCCGGGCCGGGCTGCCCGAGGAGATCGCCTCGGCGACGGCGTATCTGGCCTCACGCCGTAACGGATACGTCACCGGCGCCACCGTCAACGTCGATGGTGGCTCGGACTTCATCTGAGTCCTGGCTCGCTAGGCGTTCTTCGCCATCTCCGCGGCGGCCGTGTCGGCCCACTGCGCCTGGTGCCGGCCCATCGTCATGGCACCGTTCCAGCCGCCGTCGGTCCACAGCACCTCACCGCCCACGTAACTGAAGCGCGGGCTACCGAGGCAGACCAGGGGCCAGGCCTGCTCCTCCGGCGTCGAATACCGCCCGACCGGTCCCACTGCCTGATCGACGGTGTCCTTACCCATCAGGTCCTGGAAGGCCGGCATCATCGCCGTCTCGGTGGGTCCCGGGTTGATGCAGTTGATCCGGATACCGCGGCGACCGAGTTCGGGATACCACCAACCCACCCACGCATCGATGATGTACTTCGAGTAGGCATAGCCGCTCCACGACCACAACTTCTCGTTGGCCGTCAGCCACTCGACCGCCGCGTCGAACCCCGTTGTTTCGAGCAACCCGGTAATGACCTTGATGTGGTCCTGCCAACCGATTGCGGCCGACGACGAGATGACGCTGATCGCCGACCCGTCGGGCATTTTCGGTACGAGGCACTCGGCCAGGTGACGCGCCCCGACGAAGTTGACCAGGATCGTGTCCCACTCGCTGAACGGTGGACCGGGAAGCCCCGCACAGCTGAAGAGCCCGTCAACCGGACCGTCGATGGACGCCGCGACATCTTCGATACTCGACTGGTCGCGCAGATCGACCTGTAGCGCACCGGCGACGGGAACGGTCGTGGGTTTGATGTCGAGGGCGGTGACCGTCGCACCGAGGTCGACGAGGATCTGCGCGGTGGCCTGCCCCATGCCGGACGCCGCGCCCGTCACGACAACCGACTTACCGCGATACCCCAGCACATCCTCCATGACACGCTCCTGTCGAGAACTTCATTTACCGGATATGAGAACTCACGTTATCACCGGTGTTACCGTGACATCGTGATGGTTCGGAAGGCAACCGCCAGATGACCACGAGCACCCGTCGGCTGCGCATCATTCAGTGGGCTACCGGCGCCGTCGGCAGCGAGATGATCACCGCCATCCTCGATCACCGTCCCGATCTCGAGTTGGTCGGCGCCCGCGTATATTCCGAGGTGAAAAACGGGGTCGATGTCGGGACGCTGGTAGACAGAGCGCCCATCGGCGCCACCGCCACCACCGACGTGGCGACGATCCTCGCGCTGGACGCCGATCTCGTGCTGTACGCGCCGTCGTTCACCGACCTCGACGACGTCTGCGCACTGCTCGCGAGCGGCAAGAACGTCGCAACGCCGTCGTTCTTGTTTCATCCTCGGCGGATACCCGAGGCCGAAAGGACGAAGTTGTTGGCCGCGTGCGAGAAGGGCAACAGCACCATTCATGGCAGCGGGCTCAACCCGGGCAATCTGTCCGGAGTGCTGCCGCTGGCGCTGTCGGGGATGAGCCGCACAATCGATCGGTTGACTCTGCAGGAGAGGGCCGACTGGACCTTGTGGGAGAGCACCGAGATCACCTTCGATGGAATGTGGTTCGGCCGGCCGGTGGACGAGGTAACCCCCACCGCCAACGACTACCTCAAGTTCCTGACCAAACTCTTCGTCGAGCAGATCTGGTTTCTCTCCGACACCTTGAACGCGGGTATCGACGACGTCTCGGTCACCCTGGAAACCGTGCCGGCGAGCAAGGATTTCGAGATCTTCGATCATCTCGTGCGGCAGCACAGCACAGCGGGACAGCGCTGGAACTTCGTCGGCCATCGTGACGGTAACCCGCTGATCGAGTTCGAGACGCTATGGACTGTGGGAGGCGAGTATCCCGACCACTGGCCGCAACCGCTGGACGGTTGGACGCTGACCATCGAGGGCGACCCGTCCATGCGAACACACTTCTTCCCGCTGGCCAGCTTCTCGCGTGCGGCGTCGATCGAGGAGCATGTCCGGGCCGGGCTCGTCACGGTGGCGATGCAGGTCGTCAACGCGATCCCGGCGGTGTGCGCGGCGCCCGCCGGGTTCGCGACGATGGCGGACCTGCCACTCATTCGCAGCCACACAGGCTTCGGCAACAGCGCCTGAGATCTCCCGGCTAGCCAGTGCGGTTCGTCCAGTGCGCGACAAACGGCGCAATGGTGGACAGGTCGTACAGCCCGGGTTCGGCGGCAACGACGGCGGGTATCGCGTTGATCGCATGCATCGCGGTGGCCAGGCAGCCCTGTTCGGCGTGATCTTCGCCGACGGAACCGATTTCGAGATGAATCCGCATGTTCGGATCACCTTCGAAGGTGACCTCGTAGCCGATCTCGGTCGGCCAGTTCGGAGCCAGATCGTCGGCCATGCGGGTGAGATGCTCGACGGACATCGTGGTCTCGCCACAGTCGACGACGACACCGAATCGCATGGCGCCGACAGTCCCCGCTGGGATTTGGCCCGCCGCGACGGTCAAGGCACGCGGCGTCGTCACGACTTCCCGGAATCCCTGCACAGAATGAATCTGGAGCCCGAGCGCCTGCGCGAGCACGGTCGCGCTGCCTATCCATGCGCTCGCCGCGTACTCGGGGTTGGTCAGCAGCGGCGTGGTGTCCTCGGGCGCGTGCCCGAAACCCATGGCGTTGAAGACCAGATCGTGGCTTGTATATGTCGAGTAGTTGAGCACCTCGCGGACATTGATCCGGCTCGTGCGCTGTGTCAGCCGCGACAGGACGGGCGCGATCGACTCCGCCACGAAACCCGGATACAGCCCCAGCCCCAGGAACACTGATTCTCCTGCGTTGCAAGAACGCTCGATGTTCTCTGCAAGGGATTCCTGCAGTGACCGTGGATGGATGAACCTGCTGCCGGTGGCGATGACATTCTTGCCGGATGCGAGTAGGTCGCAGACGTCGGCGAAGCAGCCAGCGGTGTCGGTTTCCACCTTGCCCATGTAGAGCACCACGTCGGCGTCGGTGTTGATGACCGCATCGCGATCGTCGGTGGTGAGCACCCCGGCCTCCTCAACACCGCACAGTGCGCCAGCATCGACTCCGGCTTTCGCGGGGTCGTAGACACGCACACCGACGAGCGTGAGGTCCGGTCGGCCGAGAACGTGCCGCAGCGACATCCTTCCGGTTACACCGGTGGCCCACTGAATCACACGAGTCATCCGGCCACTCCCTCGTTCTCGAGGATCGGATGTGCTTCAACCATCACGGTTCCCTAGGGGGTGGCTAGCGGACGGCAAGGGCACCGACCGCGCGTGGGATGTTGTCACTCGGCGCCGCGTGGAATACGTGCCGGCTTCCGTCCGGCAGTATCCGGCGCGCGATCAGGTAGTCGGAGCCCAGCCAGCCCTGCCTGATACAGCGACCGAACCGCAAGAACGTTCCGGGCGCTCCGCTGGCCGCCGGCACGAGCTTCACCTGCTCGATCCCCTCCTTGACGCCTTCACCGGTCAACGGCCGCGCAGCCGCCAAGCCCCTGGCGATCACGGTTGCGACGTCGTGGCAGAGGCCGGGCATCGAGTGTGCTGGTCGACGGCCGTAGCGGGCCTCGAACCGGTCGAGGAACGCCTGGCCGACGATGTTGCGTTCGTCGTAGCTGTCCAAGCCGATCCAGCCGCGCAACTGCCGCATCCACTCGTCGCTGATGTGCGCCATCTCGAAGGCGGTGGTGGTGTAGCGCGGCGGATCCCAGCCGGCAGCTTCCAGCGCATCCGAAAAGCCCCATAGTCCGTGACCGAAACCCACGTGAACAAGGGCATCGGGGGCGGCGGCACGAAGTTCGGCGACCGCAACTGCCTTGTCGGCTTCGACCTGCGGAATGGCGACAGTGGTCACTGTCTTCAAACCCGCAGCGGAGTATGCTTTTTCGGCGAACGCGAGGTATTCCTTGCCGATCAGCGATGCCTCGTAGGCGATAGCGATCCTCGATCTTCCGTCGCCGAGCATCACCGCCGCGAGCATCACCGGCTCCTCGGGCATCGACCCGTTGTTGAGCGCAAAGGTCCACTCGCCCAGCGCACCCTCCGACCCGGACAGGATGATGTTGGGAACCTTGGCCACCCGGTTGGCGTGCGCGGTGAGCGGTACCGCGTTGTCGGAGACATATGGGCCGAAGATGGCCAGGCAGCCTTCCGCCACCAGCTCGTCGTATCCGCGTTCAACGGCATGATACGTACCGTTGGGCAGGCCGATGACGTCGCGTCTCACCACCTCGACCGGGCGGTCGACGATGCCGGACGCGACCGCTTCATCGAACACCAACCGCAGGGTGTCCAGCGTGTCGTCTTCGGCTCCGGACCTGGTCGGATAGTCGTTGAGCAGACCGATTTTCAGGGGGGCCACCGAACCGTACGCGCGAACACCTCGGTCTGTCATACCCAGCAACATACAACATGAAGGTTGCTACCATGTTCGCCATGGCCAAGCGCGGCGGCACAGATTCCGAACGGCGGGCACGCGGCGATCAAACCCGGCGTGACCTCATCGACGCGGGCCGCACGCTGTTCGTGGAGAAGGGATACTTCAACACCAGCATCGGTGACTTGGTCGCGACCTCGGGCGCCGGCACCCGTGGCGCCTTCTATCACCACTTCAAGGACAAAGCCGAGCTTTTCCGCGCCGTGTTCGAGCAGGTCGAGCGGGACCTCACGCTGCGGTCGCTGGCCTCACCGCCGGCGGGCGCCGACTCCTGGGAGCGGCTCTGCGCCGGCCTGCACGGCTTCCTCGAGTCGGCCCTCGAACCCGAGGTGCAGCGCATCATGCTGGTCGACGGCCCGGTCGTATTGGGCTGGCGGACACTGCGCGCGATCCAGGAAGACAACAGCATCGCGTTGATCAACGAAATGGTGCGCAATGCCATCACCGAGGGCACCATCGACGATCTGCCCGTTGCCGAGTTGACGCACATGCTGGTCGCATCACTCGAGGAGGGCGCGCTTTTGGTGGCACACGCAAAAAGCCCGGCGCGGGCACGTGGTCGTGCGGCTCGCATACTCGACCGGCTTCTGCTCAGCTTCGCTACCGAGCCCCGCAAAGTCGCCCGACGCTAATGGCCTATGTCCAACCGACCGGCTGCGCACGTGCGGAAACGTCCGTTTACATTTTTGATTATCGTTCTTCTACCAACCTGATAATGTTTGTTCGCCCCCGTCTCGAGGAGAGCTGATGTCAGACGCGCCACCATTGCGCGTTGCCGTAGTCGGAGCGTCCGCCGGGTTGGGTCGGTGCATCGGCATCGGCCTGGCGGGCAAGGGTGCGAGGGTCGCCTTCCTCGCGCGGCGTCGCGACCGCCTCGAGAAGGCCGCCGAGGAGGCCGGCAACGGATCGGCGGCGGTCGCGTGCGACGTCACCGACGCAGACGCCTGTCATCGCGCCATGGCAACCGTCGTCGAAGATTTCGGCGGCCTGGACGCACTCGTCTACACCACCGGCGTCGGCATCCTCGCCCCGCTGACCCAGGTGACAGCCGAGCAGTGGGCGAACCTGTTCGCCACCAACGTCACCGGAGCCTCACTCGTCACCGCAGCAGCCGCACCTCACCTCGCGGCCACCGCCGGTTCGGCGGTCTACCTGTCGTCGCTGAGTGCGTCGTACTCCGATCCGTGGCCGCTGCTCGGGGCCTACGCGGTGTCGAAGGCCGCCCTGGACAAGCTGGTCGAGGCTTGGCGGATCGAACATCCGAACATCGGCTTCACCCGGCTGGCGGTCGGCGACTGCTTCGGCGGCGAAGGCGACTCTCAGACTGAGTTCAACAAGACGTGGGAGCCCCAGGCGTTGGAAAACGCCATCCGGTTCTGGATGGACAACGGCTACATGCAGGGCGGTCTCGTGGAGGCCGACCACCTCGTCGATGTTGTTCATTCCGTACTTTGTTGTGGGAACAGCAGTTTCATCCCCAACCTGACATTGGCTCCCCGGCCCTCCGGCGCGGTGGCCGAACTTCGACAGTGGTGAAGGACTTTTCGGTGACACACGAATCGCGCATGCTCATCGACGGCAAGCTCGTCGAATCCGAAACGGGCCGGCAGTTCGACAACATCAACCCCGCGACCGAGGAGGTGCTCGGTGGTACCGCCGACGGCACCCGCGCCGACATGGAACGCGCCGTGGCGGCCGCCCGGCACGCGTTCGACCACACCGACTGGTCGCGAAACCCCGCGGCCAGGGCCGCCGGCCTACGTCAACTGCAGGCGGCGCTGGAGGCCGAACGCGAGGAGATCCGCAGCGAGCTCATCGCAGAAGCCGGTTGCCCGCTGCTGAGTACGTTCGGGCCACAGCTCGACGTGCCGCTCAGGGAGGCACTGGGCTGGCCGACCGACATGATCGAACAATTCCCTTGGAAGCGTTCGCTTCCCGACAAGGATGCGTTCGGCATGGGCACGCTGGCCGCGCGCGAAGTGTGGAAGGAACCCGTCGGCGTCGTCGGCGTCGTCACGCCGTGGAACTTCCCATTCGAGATCATCCTCAACAAGATCGGGCCGATCCTGGCCATGGGCAACACGATGGTGCTCAAGCCCGCACCGGACACCCCGTGGAACGCCACCCGCATCGGCCGGCTCATCGCCGAGCAGACCGACATCCCACCCGGGGTGGTCAACATCGTCACCTCCTCGGACCATCTCGTCGGCGAGGTTCTGTCGACCTCGCCCCTGGTCGACATGGTGGCCTTCACCGGGTCGACGGCGACCGGGCGACGCATCATGGCCGCCGCCGCCGAGACCGTCAAGCCGACCTTTCTGGAACTCGGCGGCAAGTCGGTGTATCTCGTGCTCGACGACGACGGTGACATCAGCGCGTCGGTGGGCGGCAGCGCGTTCGTCTCGATGCACGCCGGACAGGGCTGCGCCATGCCGACCCGGCTGCTGGTACCCAACTCCCGCTACGCCGAGGCCGTCGAGATCGTCAAGGTCGCGATGGAGAAGAACAAGTACGGCGATCCCACCGACCCGTCGGTGCTGCAGGGTCCTCAGGTGTCGAGACGCCAGCAGGACCGGGTGATGGGCTATATCGAGAAGGGCAAGCAGGAGGGCGCCCGCCTGGTCACGGGTGGAAACGTTCCCGCCCACCTTCCGAAGGGGTTCTTCGTCGAGCCAACGGTTTTCGCTGACGTGGACAACCGGATGACGATCGCCCAGGAGGAGATCTTCGGCCCGGTGCTGTCGGTCATCGGGTTCGACGACGACGACGACGCCGTGCGCATCGCCAACGACTCCATCTACGGCCTTTCCGGCGTGGTGTTCGCCAACGACCTCGACCGGGCCAAGTCCGTCGCCGGCCGGATCCGCACCGGAACCCTCGGAATCAACGGAGGTCTGTGGTACGGCGCCGACGCACCCTTCGGCGGCTACAAGCAATCCGGTGTCGGACGGCAGTGCGGCATCGAGGGCCTCGAGATCTTCACCGAAACCAAGACTGTCGGCTGGCCTAAGGAGTCGTAGATGAAATCAAGAGCCGCGGTGTTACGCGGAGTGGGCGTCGACTGGGAAGTCACCGACATCGAATTGGACCCGCCGCACGCCGGTGAGGTTCTGGTCAAGATGGCTTACGCCGGCATCTGCCACTCCGACGAGCACTTCTACACCGGCGACAGCGTGCCAAGCCCCGAGATGGAGGAGATGATGCGGGCCTCCGGCGTGGCCGTGCCCGAATGGTTCCCCATGCTCGGCGGACATGAAGGCTCCGGGGTGGTCGAGGAGGTGGGCCCCGAAGTCACGAACCTCAAACCCGGTGACCACGTGGCCATCTCGTTTCTGCCAGCCTGCGGCAATTGCCGTTGGTGCGCCACTGGGCACACCTATATCTGCGACGTCGGCGCCGATCTCTACAGCAAGGCCATGACCACCGACGGCACCCGACGCAGGCACATTGCGGGGCCGAACGGCTCCGAGGACCTGATGGCCATGATGCAGGTCGGCACCTTCTCCGAGTACGTCGTCGCATCCGAACGGTCCCTCGTCAAGATCAACGACTGGATTCCGCTGGAAGCCGCGTCCTTGGTTTCCTGCGGTGTGACAACGGGTTTCGGCTCCGGATCGGTGGCCGCGGGCACCCAGGCCGGTGACACCGTCGTGGTCATCGGCGTCGGCGGAATCGGTATGAACGCCGTCCAAGGCGCGAAGGCCGCGGGCGCCAAGCACATCGTCGCCGTCGACCCCAACGAGTTCAAACGCGAGATCGCACCCACCTTCGGTGCGACACACACCGCCGTCGACGCCGGCGCCGCACTAGACCTCGTCAAAGAGATCACCTGGGGTGTGATGGCCGACCGGGTCGTGCTGACGCCGGGCGTGGTGCCGGTCGACCTCGTGATGATGGCGATGCTGCTGCTGCGTAAGGGCGGCACCTGCGTGCTGACCGGCATGGCGAAGGTCAGCGACCTGATGGTCCCGATGAGCCTGCCTGACATGGTCTCGTCGTGTAAGACGCTCAAGGGCGTGCTCTACGGCGAAATGAACCCCCGCGAAGCGATGCCCCGACTACTTTCGATGTACGAAGCCGGCACGCTCAAACTCGACGAACTGGTCACCCAGAAGTACAAGCTCGACGACATCAACGAGGCGATGCGCGATCTGCGCGCGGGTAGGAACGTCCGCGGGGTCATCAGCTTTCCATGAGGTCATTCGGCGCACGGGCGTAGAGTCGAATGATCAGGGGCTGAGCCCAACGCCTCCCAGCGAATATCCAGGTCTGCCGGGGTGCGATGATTTTGAGTGCGGAGCCGACCGTTGAGCAGTGACCGATGCGTGCAGAGCGCATCGGCGGCTGTCGACGGGTTGAGCTGGCAATCCGTTCCCCACCCGGTGGTCGTGGTCGACCGCTCCGGGGTGGTCCACGCAGTGAGTGCCCCCGCCCGATCGGTGCTGGCCGACGTCGAAATCGGCGCCCGGCTGGCCGACACCGCGCCGTCGTGGCTGGTGCGCGCACACGATCGGCGGGCTTCGGTGGCGACCGGCACCGTGAACGGCCGCGAGTTCGAAGCAAGGCCAACAGAACTGTCGGGCGGCGAGGTTGCGTGGTGGCTGGTCGAGGACACCGACCGTTCACTACAGCGTGCACGAGAGGCGTTGGCCCTGGAGCATGAGCGCGCGGCTTTCCTCGATGACGCGTCGACGGTGCTGATGGCCTCACTGAACGTCGACCGGTGCATGGCGACCACGGTGCAGATGGCGGCCCGGCATCTGGCGGATGCGGCGGTCGTCGTCGCCACCACCCGCGACGACCATCTGTCGGTCGTCTGCAGTGGACCCGACGGAGTCGCCGAACATCGCAACGTCGAAGCCGACACCGCCGCGGTGTCAGGCCTGGGCGAAGCGCTCCGCGGTTTTCCGCCGGTCCCGTCGCGCTGGATCGATCCCGCGACGATGCCGGACTGGTTGACCCCACGGCACTTCGACAAGCCGGCGGGGTCGGTGCTCATCACCCCCCTACCCGGCCACGGCGTACCTGCAGGCGCGTTGGTCCTGCTCCGCCGCGACGCCAAGGCGCCGTTCAGCGACAGCGAGGAAACGTTCGCCCGGTTGTTCGCGGTCCGCGCGGGCGCGGGGCTGTCCGCGGCCCGGCTCTATGCCGAGCAATCGGCGATCACCCGCACGCTGATGCGCGAACTGCTGCCTCCGCAGCTGCAACGACGCGATGATTTCGAGCTTGCGGGCGGGTACCGCGCGTCGGCGGACCATGAGCTGGTCGGCGGCGACTTCTACGACGTGCACGCCGCGACGGAACCCGACGCCGAAACACTCGTGGTGCTCGGGGACGTGTGCGGAAAAGGGCTTGAGGCCGCGGTGCTCAGCGGCAAGATCAGGAACACGCTGCAGGCGCTGGCCCCCCTTGCCGATGACCACGAAAAAGTTCTCACGCTGCTGAACCGCGCGTTGTTGTCCCCCGACAACAGCCGGTTCGCCACCATGGTGCTGGCGTCCATCGCCCGCCGCGACGGTCAGTTGACGCTGCGGCTGACCTGTGCCGGGCACCCCGCCCCATTGATCGTGCGGAACACCGGGACGGTGGAGCATGCGGACACCCGCGGCATGTTGGTCGGTGCCCAATCGCAGTTCAAGGCGCAGTCGACCGAGGTCGTGCTGGCGCCGGGCGAGACGTGCCTGCTCTACACCGACGGGCTCTCCGAAGCCCGCGGCGGCCCGCTGGGCCACGAGTTCTTCGGCGACGAGCGGCTGATCGATGCGCTGGCGCAGTGCGCCGGCCTGCCCGCTGAGGCGGTCGTCGAGCGGATGATGATGCTCGCCTCGCAGTGGGTAACCGACCGTGTACATGACGACATGGCCGTCGTGGCCATCACGGCTCCCCGTCGGACACACCTCAGCGCGGTCGACGGCCACAGCCCAGGCAGGTACATCGCGTGAGCAGCCAGGACACCGCCGAGGTGCGAGCCCGGTTGTGGGATCTCCTCCTCGCAGGTGACGAGTACACCGCCGTCAACGTCGTGTGCGCGGCGGTGGATGCGGGCGTCGCACCCGAGGATGCACTTTTAGAGGTGATCGCGCCCGTCCAGCGCAAGGTCGGCGATGAATGGGCAGCCAACCGCATCACGGTCGCCCAGGAACACGCCGCGACCGCGATCAACGACCGGGTGATCGCGGCGCTGTCGCAGCATCCCGCCGCCGCACCCCCCGCTCGCGCCGGCCGCGTCACCGTCGCATGCGTCGACGGCGAGTGGCACGCGCTTCCCGCCCGCCTGCTCGCCGAGGTGCTGCGGTTGCGCGGCTGGCAGGTGGACTTCCTCGGCGCCCAGGTACCGACTCCGCACCTGGTCGCGCACCTGCACCAGCACGCACCCGATGCTGTCGCGCTGTCGTGTTCCATCCCGACCCGACTGCCTGCCGCACACGCCGCGATCGCCGCCTGCCAGTCCGCAGGTGTCTCAGTGCTCGTCGGTGGTGCCGCATTCGGAACCGACGGCCGTTACGCGCGCCTGCTCGGTGCCGATGCCTGGGCGCCGGATGCCCCCGGCGCCGCGCAGTGGCTGAGCGAAGGCCTGACCCGGCTTCGCCTCACCGCGAGCCACCACACTCCCGGGGACCTGCCGCATCTGGCCGACCAGGAGTATTCGCTGGTAAGCAGCACCAAGGCGCAACTGGTCAAGCAGAGCCTTGCTGACCTGCAGGACCGTTTCCCTGCGATGCGCGATTACAGCGAGGCGCAACGCGAGCACACCGCCGCGGACATCGCCCATATCGTCGACTTCCTTGCGACCGCTTTGTACGTCGACGACGACGACCTGTTCACCGGTTTCATGGTCTGGACCGCCGAGGTGCTCTGCGCCCGCGGCGTACCGACGATCTCGCTGACGCTGACGCTGGAACTGTTGTCGGCCCAACTCCAAGACTTTCCGCGAACCCAGCGCCTGCTGGCCGCGGCGCGTACGGACCTGTCCGCATACCGAACCACGACCGCTTCATGAAACTCACTCTGACCTCCGGTCCGGCCGTCACCGCTGAAAACCCGGACGAAACCGAGATCGGTTGAACGCGAGGCCCCCTCAAGCGGTGCGCGGCACCGCGCGCAGAGCGGTCCGCACGGCCAGAAAGATCACCGATGAAGTGACGACGAACACCGGCCAACCCATCGCGATGCGCGCCACCGCGAGCAGGCCGTCCTGATCCGTGTCGTACAGATAGAACTGCACCAGGAACCGTGTCCAGGATGCGGTGGCCATCACGATGGTAGCGATATCGAAAGCCAAGCGCACCCGCGGAATTCGGCGCCAACTGCCGTCGCGGCCGGTGATGCGTGCCCACACGACACCCACCAGCGGTCGCCGGATCACCAGCGACGTGGTGAACAGTATGGCCAGCGCGAAGTACATCCAGATGCCGGGCAGATAGAAGTCCTTGGCCCGGCCGGTGACGAAGGCGTACGCCGCACACACCGCCACCCCGGCGAACCCCAGCAGCGCGGGCCGGATGGACTCGCGCCTGCGCAACTGCCAACCGAGGACCGCCGTCGCGGCCACGATGGCGGCGGCCACCGCCGCTCGCAGATCCGCCAGCGCCGACGTCGCGCCGAAGGCCGCGACCGGCAACGCCGTGGACACCAGACCGCGCACACCGCCGGCACGAAGGAGCAGGCGCTCGATCGGTGGCCGGGGGTCGCCCGGCGGCTGGGACATGGTCGCCACACTAGCGGGGAGCGCCCGTCGCGCCTCGTAGTAGCGTTTGAACCATGGTGTTGGCGGCGGCGATTCAGCTAGAGGCGGTAGTTGGTGACGTGAGCGCCAACCTCGCTGCCTGCGAACGCCTCGCCGATGAAGCCGGCCGGGCCGGCGCCGAGGTCATTGCGCTGCCGGAGTTCTTCACCACCGGTATCGGGTTCGTCGACGCGCTGAAAGACGCCGCCCTGCCGCCGGACGGGAAGGCGACCGAACTGCTCACCGCCCTTGCCCGGCGGCACCGCGCGCTGGTCGGCGGTTCGTTTCTGTGCCGGGACGCCGACGGGCACGTACGCAACGCCTATTTCGGTGCGGACGCCAGCGGTGTGGTGGGCCGCCACGACAAGGACCTGCCCACGATGTGGGAGAACGCCTTCTACGTCGGCGGAGACGACGACGGCGTGTTCCGGGCCGGGGACCACGATATCGGCGCGGCGGTGTGCTGGGAGCTGATGCGTACCGGCACGGTCAATCGGTTGCGGTCGCGCGTCGATCTGGTGATGACCGGATCCGGCTGGTGGTCGATTCCGCCGTGGCCACCCCGGGCCGTCTTCGATCGCTGGGAACGCAGCAACGCGGCCACGGCACGACTCGCGGCGGCCTCCTTCGCCAAGTACGTCGGCGCACCGGTCGTGCACGCCGCACACGCCGGTGAGGTGACGTGCCCGATGCCCTGGATGCCGATGACCTACCGGGGGCGTTTCGAGGGGGCGACGCTGATCACCGATGCGCTCGGCAACGTCGTCGCGGAGCGCCGCGCCGAGGAGGGCGAAGGCATTGTTCTCGCAGAGATCGAAATCGGCCGTCGCGCACCGTTACTCGATGTGCCCGAGGGATTCTGGTTGCATCCTCGAGGTCCGCTGCCGAGCGTGGTCTGGAACTATCAGCGCTGGCACGGCCGTCGTTGGTATCGCCGTCACGTGATGCGCAGCGCAAGTTGACAGACCCCACTTCATGATCAACTCTGCACGGTGTGACGTTGCAAATTGACCTGGGCGGCCGCCGTGTCCTGATCACCGGCGCGGGGCAGGGCGTGGGCCGCGGGTTGGCGTACGCGTTCACCAAAGCCGGTGCCGAAGTGCTCGTCAACGACCTGCGTCCGGCACGCGCCGACGCGGTGGTCGACGAGTTACGTGAGGGCGGCGGCCGCGCCGCACCGGTGCCTTTTGATGTGACGGACTTCGACGAGGTCGCCAACGCAGTTGTCGCACAAGGTGATGTCGACGTCCTAGTGAACAACGCGGGCAACGCGGGCGCCGAGGGATTCGCCGGTCGGGGCCCGTTCGCCGAGTCCGAGCCCGCGGACTGGGAGGCGTACCTGCGGGTGAACCTGTACGGGGTTCTGCACTGCACCCGCGCGGTGCTGCCCGCGATGATCGCCAACAACTGGGGGCGCGTCATCACGATCGTCTCGGACGCGGGCCGCACGGGCGACGCCAACGGGGCGGCCTACGCGGCGTCGAAGGCCGGCGCAGCCGGATTCATCCGGTCCATCGCCGTCGAAAACGGGCGCTACGGCATCACGGCCAACAACATCGCGCTCGGCACGATGCGTACCCCGCTGACCGAGCCGTTGTGGGCCGAACACGCGGATTCCCCACAGGCCAAGGCGATTCTGCAAAACTATGCGATCCGTCGACCCGGCGATCCCGATGATCTCGCAGCGCTAGCGGTCTTACTCGGCAGCGAACACGGGTCGTGGATCACCGGGCAAACGATCCCCGTCAATGGCGGGTTCTCGTTCGCGATGTGAGCTGGGGCGCCAGGCTGTCGAGCAGGCCGCGTACCCGATGTTCGATCTCGTCGCGGATCAGCCGGACGGTCTCCACGGACTGGCCGGCAGGATCGGGTAATTCCCAGTTCTCGTAACGCTTTCCGGGGAAGTACGGGCACGTGTCTCCACAGCCCATCGTGACGACGACGTCGGCGGCCCGCACCGTGTCGTCGGTCCACGGTTTGGGATATTCCCGAGTGATGTCGATGCCGACCTCCGCCATTGCCTGAACCGCTGACGGGTTGATCTGATCCGCCGGTTCCGAGCCACCCGACCACGCCACGGCATGCTCGCCGGCGAGGTGGTTGAAGTAACCCAGCGCCATCTGCGAGCGCCCGGCGTTGTGCGTGCACAAGAACAGCACGGTGGGCCGCACGTCGGCGAGCAACCGGCGTCGCAACGCCAGCGACACATATACCAGCGCGACCAACACCGGAACCTCGATCAACGGACCCACCACGCCGGCCAACGCCTGCCCGGAGGTGGCGCCGAACGTGGCGATGGCCACTGCGATCGCCAACTCGAAGTTGTTGCCCGCGGCGGTGAACGCCAGCGCGGTGGTACGCGCATAGCCCAGCCGCAGCGCCGCGCCGAGCAGATACCCGCCGCCCCACATGATCGCAAAGTAGGCCAGCAGCGGTAACGCGATTCGTGCCACGTCGAGCGGACGGCTCGTGATTTGATCCCCCTGGAGCGCAAAGAGAATCACGATGGTGAACAGCAGCCCGTACAGCGCCCATGGCCCGATCTTCGGCAGGAACCGGGTTTCGTACCAGTCGCGGCCTTTGACGCGCTCGCCCGCGCGGCGCGATAGGTAACCGGCCAGCAGCGGGATTCCGAGGAAGATCAGCACCGACTTGGCGATCTGCCACGGGGAGGCGGTGATGGTCGTCTGCTCCAACCCGAGCCAGCCTGGCAGCACCGATAGGTAGAACCAGCCCAACACCGCGAACATGACGACCTGGAAGACGGAGTTCAGCGCGACGAGCACCGCCGCCGCTTCGCGGTCGCCGCACGCCAGATCGTTCCAGATGATAACCATTGCAATGCATCTCGCCAACCCGACGATGATCACGCCGGTGCGGTACTCCGGAAGGTCCGGCAGCAGCAGCCACGACAGCGCGAACATCAGCGCTGGCCCGAGCACCCAGTTGAGAAGCAGAGAACTCACCAGCAGCCGGCGGTCACCGGTCACGGTGTCGAGGCGGTCGTAGCGCACTTTCGCCAGCACCGGGTACATCATGACCAACAGTCCCAGCGCGATCGGTAGTGAAATGCCGTCCACCTGACCGGCTTCCAGCACGGTGTTGACCTCCGGCACCCAGCGTCCGAGGAGCAGGCCCGCCGCCATCGCGACGCCGATCCACACCGGCAGGAACCGGTCCAGCGTGGACAGTTTCCCGACGACCGGTGCCGTCGGCGCGGTCGAGGCCGTACTGCTCATGCGTCGACGGCGGTGGTGAGGTCGAAGAGCGCGGACAGGCTGTGCAGCGCTTCGGGGGCCACGGCGTAGTACACCCACGACGCGCGCCGCTGCGAGGTCAGCAGGCCGGCGTCGCGCAGCACTTTGAGGTGGTGCGACACCGTCGGCTGGGAGACGTCGATATCGGTCGTGATGTCGCACACGCACGCCTCGGCTCCGGCGTGGCTGGCGATCGCGCTGAACAGCCGCAACCGCGTCGGATCTGCCAGCGCCTTGAGCGTGACCGCCATTTGCGTGGCTTCCGCCGCCGACAGGGGTTCGCGTAGCAGAGGTGGGCCGGCACAGCGACTGTCGTCGGCGGATCGGGTTGAATTCGACATTCGTCGATATTGACAGATATCGAATCAGTAGGTCAAGCGGACAGCCGGTGACCAGAGAGCGCTGGACCCCTACACTGGCCTCGGCCGGACGGAGGGAGCGTGGTGGGAGCCATACCCGTCATCGCATTGACCGGCTATCTCGGCGCGGGCAAGACAACGCTGCTCAACCATGTTCTTCGCACCCCTGGCGCACGAATCGGCGTAGTCATCAACGACTTTGGTGAGCTCAACGTCGATGCCGCGCTGGTGACCGGGCAGGTCGACGAGCCCGAGTCGATCGCGGGCGGCTGCATCTGCTGTCTACCCGACGACGGTGGGCTCGACGAGGCGCTGGCCAAGCTTGCCGACCCTCGCCTCGGCCTCGATGCGATCATCGTCGAGGCCAGCGGCTTGGCCGACCCGGTGGCGATTTCCCGGATCATCCGGTTCAGCGGGGTCGATCGCATCCGCTCGGGCGGCATCGTCGACGTCATCGACGTCACCGCCCACTTCGACACCGTCGATGACGGCCAGACCCCACCTGCGCGGTACGGTGCGGCGTCTCTGGTCGTGGTCAACAAGCTCGACCAGATCCCGCCGGAGCGCCGCGACGACGTCCTCGACCGGATCGAACGACGTGTGCGCGAGCGCAATCCGGAGGTGCACCTCGTCGGCGCGATCGCCGGGCAGGTCGACCCGGCGTTGTTGTACGACGTCGCCGACGCCGGCGAGGACACCGGGCAGCTGTCCATTCGCGAACTGCTCGTCGCCGACGCACACCACCACGTTTCGGCCGACTCCGTCACCACGACCAGCGAGGGATGCCTCGACCCGGGCCCACTCGTCGACCTGCTCGAAAAACCGCCTGCCGGCGTGTACCGGCTCAAGGGCGTGGTCAGCGTGCGCTCGGGCGTGCGGGAGCGCAGCTACGTCGTAAACGTGGTCGGCACGTCGGTGCACATCGCGACCGCTCCGAAGCCGACAGGGGCCAACAGCTTGGTCGCCATCGGCGCCGGGTTCGATATCGACGACGTCCGCGCACGGATGGACGCCGCATTGCGGCCACACGACGGCCCGGTGCCCACTGCCGGACTTCGTCGGCTACAGCGCTACCGCCGGCTGAGTATCTGACCGCGCTTTGTCGGACCCCTCGTCTATTGTTTCGAACATAGGTTCGATAGAGGAGGTGACGATGCTCGGCGCGGATGACGTGGCGGCGCGGTTGTCCCGCCTGCATGCCGCGGTGGCAGAGCTAGCCGAACTGCCCTTCGACGACCTGGCCCCTGAGGTGCTCGATGCGGTGCTGTGTGAGGTGGAGTCGGCTCAGCGCAAGCTGACCACCGTGGGCTATGACGCCGTCAACGGATTGCGCGCCCAGTGGCCGACGCGGGTGAGCAAGCTGCGCACGCACCTGGCCAACCTGCTGCACCTGTCGGCCGCCGACGCCGGGGCGCGGATTGCGGTGGCCGCCGATCTGCACGCGACCGAGCCCACCCTGCCCGAGACCGCCGTCGCCGCCCGGCACGCCCTGATCAGCGCCGACCACGTCAAGATCATCCGCGACACCATCACCAAACTGCCGAACAACGCCACCGACGCCGACCGGGCCCGCTTCGATTTGGAGTTGACCGGTGTCGCCGTGGCTGAGCGCCCTGAAAACCTGCGCCGCGACGCTGCGCTGCTGCTCGCTGAATACGACGCGACCCATGCCGACCCGGTCAGCAGAGAACAGAGCCGCAAAGCCCGCAGCGAGTTCGTCATGGGCCCCCAGGACGCCGACGGGATGACCCGGGGCCGGTTCTGCTTTGACCCCGAGGCCCGCGCCTACGTGGAGATCCTGCTGGCCAAACTCGCCCGCCCCGGCATGTGCAACCCCGCGGACCCGTCACCGGCTGTCGATGGTGAGCCCGACCCCGCCGCCGCCGCCACCGACACCCGCACCACCGGCCAACGCAACCACGACGCCATCAAAGCCGGACTGCGCGCTCTGCTGGCCTCGGGAGAACTCGGCCAACACCGCGGCCTGCCCGTCACCGCCATCGTCACCATGACCCTGCAGCAGCTGGAAGCCGCCGCCGGGGTGGCGATGACCGGCGGCGGCTCCACCGTGCCCATGGAAGTGGCGCTGCGCATGGCCGCCCACGCCCACCACTACCTCTACATCTACGACCAGAACTGCGGGCGCCCGCTGTTTTTGGGCCGCTCCAAACGTCTGGCCTCCGCCGATCAACGCATCGTGCTGCACGCGACCGACGCCGGCTGCACCATGCCCGACTGCGACCAGCCCGGCTACCACGCCGACGTCCATCACGTCATCCAATGGAACGCCGAAGGCACCACCGACATCGACCGCCTCACCATGGTCTGCGGCACCGACCACGCCAACACCGGACCCACCGACGAACAATGGCAAGCCCGCCGCCGCTACGACGAACAATCCCTCGGCCAAACGCTTTGGTACCCACCGAAATCCGTCGACTCCAGCCGACAGCCCAGGGCCAACCGATACCACCGAAGACCCCAGCCGCCGCCGGACAAACCGGACGCCGCGTAGCCCGCGGCCATGCGAAAACGCCGCGATGGCCGCGGCGGTATAAGAGGCGGCGTCAGCGCCAGAACAGGTGGTGCACTATGCCGCTCGGGCTGGGCACGGCCTCGTGGTGGTACCGGTCAGACAATTCCTCGGGTGATTCCCACAGCCGTGATCCCGCACCCAGTTCCACCTGTGACGACACCGCGACGTGGAGGGTGTCGACCAGGTCGGCGTCGAGGAACTGGCGGATGACCGTCGCCCCGCCCCCGAGTCGTACGTCCTTGCCTTGGGCAGCCTGACGTGCCCGCTCGAGAACCGTGGCCGGGTCGGCATTGATGAAATGAAATGTAGTGTCCGACAGGGTGAACGACGGGCGCTCGTAGTGCGTCATCACGAACACCGGGGTGTGAAACGGCGGCTGGTCGCCCCACCAACCCTGCCATTCGTGGTCGCTCCATGGGCCGCGCTGTGGTCCGAACTTGTTTCGGCCCATGATCTCGGCTCCGATGTTGTGGGCGAAGTCGCGGGTGAAGTAGTCGTCGAGTCCGCGACTCCCACCCGGATCGGTGCGGTTCGGCCAGCTCGCCGTCGCTCCGGCCCACGCGAACATGTCGCCGGGGTCGGCGTGACCGAACGGACGCTCGAAGCTCTGGTTCTCGCCGGCGCCGAAACCGTCGCGCGAGACGTTGAAGTTCTGGACTCTGAGCAGTTGGCCCACGGGCTCCTCCTGGTTGGTAACCGATCCACTGATTGGACTCGCTGGCCGCGCAAAACTCACCGCCGGCGCGGTCTGGTTCACCGGTCTCGGCCTCGGGCGCGCCGGCTCGCCAACCTGTTCGCCACCGCGTCGACCTCGCGGGTACTCGCTGGCGCGGAACTGACACAATCATGCCTCGAAAGGGGTATGTCTCGTCCATGACCACATCCACCAAATCGGTGTTCATCACCGGAGCCGCCGCGGGCATCGGCCGCGCGACCGCGCTCACCTTCGCCCGGAAGGGCTTCACCGTCGGCGCCTACGATATCGACGAGGTCGGGCTCAAGTCGCTCGCCGACGAGGTCGAGCAGCTCGGCGCGAAGGCGGTCGTCGGGCACCTCGACGTCACCGACGCCGACGAAATGACTCAGCGGGTCAACGAATTCGCAGCGGCCACCGGCGGTCGCCTCGACGTGATGATCAACAACGCCGGCATCCTGCTGGCGGGCCGATTCGAAGACCGCGACGTCCGCCAGCACCACAAGGAAATCGACATCAACGCCAAAGGCGTCGTCAACGGCCTGCACGCGGCCTTCCCCTACCTGCGCGACACCCCCGACTCCGTCGTGGTCAACCTGTCCTCCGCGTCGGCGATCTACGGGCAGGCCGAACTCGCCAACTACAGCGCGACCAAGTTCTTTGTCCGCGGCATCACCGAAGCGCTCGACATCGAATGGCGCCATTACGGCATCCGCGTCATCGCCATCTGGCCGCTGTACGTACAGACCGCGATGACCGACAACATCAAGACCGGCACCACCGACTCACTCGGAATCCGGCTGACCGCCCAGGACGTCGCCGACGCCATCGACAAGGCGATCGAACCGTCCGCTCTGCGCCGCGCCCTCAATCAGGTGCACTTCCCCGTCGGCGCGCAGACCAAGGCGCTCACCGTCGGTTCGCGATTCTCCCCGGCGTGGCTGACGCGGTTGATCAACAAACGATTGGCCCACCAGTGACGTTTCGGATGACCGTCGAAGACGTGTTCGTCATCCGTAACCGCGGGGTCGTCGCGACCGGCAGGGTGCAGGCCGGCACGCTTCGGGTCGGCGACACCATCTCCATCAACGGCGGTCACACCGTCACGGTCGACGCCATCGAGAAGTTCCGCAAACAACGCGACGAGGCAACCGCCGGCGAGAACGTCGGCGTGCTGATCAAGAGCATCGACAAAGACCAGATCAACCGTGGCGACGTCATCACCTCCACAGGCGAGGCCGCAACGCTCGACGGCACCCACGTGATCCTGTGAGGAACCGCAAGTGTTTCAGAGCATTTCGAGTTCGATCGGCAGGTCGTCGGCCGGCGTGGGCCCGGTGCCCCAGGTGAGCGGGACACGGTAGCCGTCCGGGACGCTCCACCGGAACCGGCGCAACAGCTTGTGCATGACCGTTTTGACCGTCATGTCGGCGAACTGCTGACCGATGCACTTGTGGGCTCCGCCGCCGAAGGGCGCGAAGGCATATCGGTGCACCGCCGCACGGTTGGCCGCGTCGGTGAACCGCGACGGGTCGAAGGTGTCGGGGTCAGGCCACCAGTCGGCCAACCTCATCGACGCGTGCACGCTGATCGCGATCTGGCTGTGCCGGGGAATGAAGTGCCCGCATATCTCGGTGTCGCGGACCGCCTGGCGGAACAGGGAACCCGCGGGCGCGTACATGCGCAGCGCTTCCCTGAACCCGCAGTCCAGTAGCGGATAGGCCTCGAGGTCCGCGAGGGTAGGTATGTCGATCGGCTGGTTGACGGCCTCTTCGCGAAGCAGGTCCTGCCAGTAGTGGTTTCGGCCAAGCTCGTAAACCAGCATCGACAAGGAGATAGCCGTCGTATCGTGAGCGGCCATCAACAGGAAGATCATGTGGTTGACGATGTCGGCGTCCGAGAAGCGTTGGCCGTCATCGGATTCGCTGCGGCACAGCATCGAGAACAGGTCGGTGCCGTCGCCTCGGCGGCGGTCGGCGATCTGCGCACCGAAGTAGCGCTCCAGGCGTTCTCGCGCCCGCAGTCCGCGGGCCCACGTCCCACCCGGCACGTCCGCGCGCACGATCGCTTGACCGCCGTGCACGGTGCGGTGGAAGTCCTCGATTAGTTGATCGGACTCCGCGCCGAGTTTCGTTCCGACGAACACCTCGGCGGCCTGTTGCAGCAGCAGTTGCTTGATCGACGGATACATCGGGAACTTCGACGACGGGCGCCATGCCGGAAGCGCGCGGTCGACGCCGTCGGCGGTGCTGGCCAGATAGGTGTTGAGGGCGGTGCGGGTGAAGGCCTGCTGCATGATTCGCCGATGATCGAGGTGTTCCTCGAAGTCCAACAGCATGAGGCCGCGGTGAAAGAACGGGCCGATCACCGGTTGCCAACCCCGGGTGCTCGACAGCGCCTTGTCCCGGTTGACCCACGCCGCCTCGAGCGCTTCGGGCCCCATCAGCGCGACGACGCGAAACCCGACCCCGCCGGCCCACGACACCGGACCGTATTTCGCGTACCGGCGCCGCGCGAACTCCAACGGGTCCACGAGGGTGGCCAGGACGTGCCCGAGGTACGGAGCACCGTAGTTGCCCATCACCGGCGCAAGGCCTGATCCGGGCGGTGGTGTGGCCAGGGGACGATCCGGGCTGGGCCACCGGTCTGCCAACGTCGCACCGAACCGCTGGAGCCATCCCTGGACCTGCTGTCGCGCCTCGGTCAGCGAGGTCGGCGGCGCGACCGCGTCCACGAGGTTGATCATCGGTCGATCCCTTCGTTGACTATCTGGTACGTAACCGTGCCAGTTTCGCTGAAGCGCTGTCAACGGTGCGGTTCCCGTGTCGGGCGACGAGTGCGACGATCGAGCCATGGCCTCGTCACCGCGCAGCTACGGCGGAGTTTCCGGCGCGGAACGCCAGCGGCAACGACGGTCGCGGCTGCTCGACGCCGCACTGGACGTGATGGGTCGCGACGAGTGGCGCGACATCACCGTCGAGCGGCTGTGCGCGGACGCAGGACTGAACAAGCGCTACTTCTACGAGAGCTTCAGCGAGGTCGACGCCGTGGCAGGCGCGGTGATCGACGACATTGCCACGGCGGTACGCGACGCCACCCTGAAGGCATTCCTCGACAATCACGCGGAAAGCCTTGAGCGACAGGCCTTCGCGGTTGTCGAGGCGCTGGTGCACAACCTTGTCGACGATCCGCGCCGCGCCCGGGTGCTGTTGGGCGACGTGGCTGCGACACACGCGCTGCGCGAGCACCGTGCAACGGTGATGCACAGCCTCACTGCGGTGTTGATCGACCATGCGCGCACCGTGCACGGTGTCGAGCTCAAACACGACCCGCTCGCGCGGCTCGCACCGGCGTTCGTGGTCGGCGGCACCGCCGACGCAATCCTGGCGTTCGTCAACGGCACCGTGACGATCACCGTCGACGAACTCGTCGCCGAACTCACCTCGTTGTGGCTGATCACCGGTGACGGTGCGGCCGCCGTCGCGCGAGCGCGCCTGCGCGACGATCGCGGATGAGGCGATACTCTCGCCGGGTGCCTGCTGCGTTGTCCCGGCGGAGTTTCCTGGCGCTGACGGCCGGGACGGTTGCGCTGGCCGCCGCGTGCGGATCCGAGCGGCCCGGTACCGTCGCCGACGATGGCTCGGTGACCGTCAAGCACGTGTTCGGCGAGACCAGAATCCCCGCGCCGCCCACCCACGTCGTCAGCGCCGGCCTCACCGGACAGGACCACCTGTTGGCTCTCGGTGTCGTGCCGATCGCGGTGACCGACTGGTTCGGTGGCGAACCGTATGCCGTATGGCCCTGGGCGCAACCCAGACTCGGCGGCGCGCAGCCGGTGGTGCTCAACCTCGCCGACGGCATCCAGGTCGCCCAGATCGCGTCGTTGAACCCCGACCTGATTGTCGCGACCAACGCCGGCCTGGACGCCGACACCTTTGCGCGGCTGTCTGAGGTCGCGCCGACCGTCGCGCAGAGTGGCGAAGACGCGTTCTTCGAGCCGTGGAAAAAGCAGGCCACCACCATTGGCCAGGCGGTGTACAAATACGACGAGATGCAGGCGCTGATCGCCGGCATCGACGAACGGTTCACTGCGATCGGCGCCGACAATCCGCAGTTCACCGGTAAGAAGACCGTGCTGTTGCACGGCCTTCTCGACGAGGGCCGGCCACAACCGTTGACGCCGCCATGGCGCACCGAATTTCTCACCCAGATGGGGTTCGTCGTCACCGACGACCCCGACGCGGCCGACGTGCTGATCTGGTGCACTGAAAGCGACGAGCAACAGGCGGCGCTGCTGGCCGACCCCGAAATCGCTGAGCACGGCAGACGCAATGTGTTCACCGGCAAGGAACTCGCGGGGGCGATCGCGTTCGCGTCGCCGCTGTCCTATCCCGTGCTGGCCGACCAGCTGCCACCTCGTCTGATGCGGGTGCTGGCCTGACAAGATAACCGGGTGACCGGCACCGGCGAGCTCGAGCACCGCGGCTTCGCGAAAACGGGCTCCGCCTACTATCCGACGCTTGTCGCGGTGTTCACCGGGCTGGTGCTGATCTCCAACGTCGCAGCGACCAAGGGCATCGAGTTCGGTCCGATCATCGGCGACTGGTCGCTGATCACCGACGGCGGGTTCGTCGTCTTTCCGCTGACCTACGTGATCGGTGATGTGCTGTCGGAGGTGTATGGGTTCGCGGCCACCCGGCGGGCCATCTATATCGCGTTCGTGATGGAGGCGATCGCCGCCGTCACGTTTTGGCTCACCGCCTACCTACCCGCCGCGGACTTCTACCCGAACCAGGCCGCTTTCGAGGCGGTCGTCAAACCATTCACCCAACTGGTCATCGCCGGGCTGGCCGGCTTCATCGTCGGCCAGACCCTCAACGCGTGGGTGGTCGTGCGGATCAAGACCCGCTTCGGGGAGAAGCATCTGTGGGCTCGCCTGATCGGTTCGACGATCGTCGGGGAGTTTGCTGACACCTTGGTGTTCTGTAGCATCGCCGCGGCAGCGATCGGAATCAACACCTGGGACGACTTCGCCACCTATGTGGCGTTGGGCTGGGTGTACAAGACCGCCGTCGAAGTGCTGGTGTTGCCCGTGACGTACCGGGTGATCGGATTCATCAAGCGCCGCGAGCCGACGTATCAGCCCGCCGTTTGAGGCTTCGATAAGGCTCCTCTGGCAAGGCTCATAGAGCGCGAGCATTCGTTGCTACTCGCGGGTAGGTTCGGGGCATGAGCATGACAGCCGACGTGATGGGAGCCGGCGTTCTCGGCACCGTCCATGACTACGGTGACCAAGCGCTGCTGCTCGAGTTCGACCGCACTACTGACGTCTTGGCGTGGACCGAGGCGATCCGGCGCGCCGATCTGCTCGGTGTGCTCGACATCGTTCCGGCATCGCGCACCGTGTTGATCAAACTGGCCGGGCCCCGCTATCAGGCACCGACCCGTCAGCGCCTGGCCAAGATCCAAGTCACCCCCGACATCGTGGCGGACCTGACCCAGCCGACCGGCGCCGACGTCGAGATCGAGGTCATCTACGACGGGCCCGACCTCGACGAGGTGTCCCGGCTGACCGGGCTGGCCACCGATCAGATCGTCGCCGCGCACACCGCGACCCCGTGGCGGGTCGGATTCGGCGGTTTCGCACCGGGTTTCGCGTACCTCGTGGGCGGCGATCCGCGCCTGGAGGTACCTCGGCGCGCGGAACCGCGCACCAAGGTGCCCGTCGGCGCGGTGGGTCTGGCCGGTGAGTTCAGCGGTATCTACCCCCGCGAATCGCCCGGCGGCTGGCAATTGATCGGCCGGACCGGAACGGTGCTCTGGGACGTCGAAAGGGAGCAGCCGGCGCTGCTGACGCCAGGCATGACAGTGCGATTCCGGGCGGTCGGCTAGGAGGAGCCATGGCGACACTGGAGATCCTGCGACCTGGACCACTGGCGTTGATCGAAGACCTGGGCCGTCCCGGCCTGGCGCACATGGGGGTGGGCCGCTCCGGCGCTGCCGACCGGCGCTCTCACATGCTGGCCAACCGACTGGTCGCCAACCCCGACGACCGCGCCACCATCGAGGTGACGTTCGGCGGCTTTTCGGCACGGGTTCGCGACTCAAGCAGGGAAGGCATCGCGATCGCGGTCACCGGCGCCGACACCGACCCCGCGGTGAACGGGGTTCCGTTCGGCACCAACAGCGTTCACTATGCCCGTGACGGTGAGGTCATCTCGCTCGGGGCGCCCCGTTCGGGCTTGCGGACGTATCTGGCGGTGCGCGGCGGCATCGACGTGAAACCGGTGCTCGGCTCGCGGTCCTACGACGTCATGTCGGCGATCGGGCCGCTGCCGCTCAAAGCCGGTGACGTCGTACCGATCGGCGCGCAGTCCGAGGAGTTTCCCGAGCTCGACCAGGCGCCGGTGGCTGCCATCGAGGACGACGTGCTGGAGTTGACGGTCGTGCCCGGCCCGCGCGACGACTGGTTCGTCGACCCCGACGTGCTGATGCGCACCAACTGGCTCGTCACCAACAAGAGCGACCGGGTCGGCACCCGGCTGGTCGGTATGCCGCTGGAGTACCGCCAGCCCGGCGTACAGTTGCCCAGCGACGGTGCGAACCGCGGTGCAATTCAGGTGCCGCCCAACGGATTTCCGGTGATCCTCGGGCCTGATCACCCGGTCACGGGCGGATACCCGGTGATCGGGGTGCTGACCGACGAGGACATCGACAAGATGGCCCAGATCCGCCCGGGGCAGACGGTGCGGATGCGGTGGTCGCGTCCGCGGCAGCCGTTCGCGGCCTGATCCCGCGGCCACGGCCACCTGCTCGCCGGAGTCGACGCATAATGTCGGCCGATCCTGGTAGAACGGCAGTGTGCACCCACAGGTCTTCACCCCTCCTCACGTGCGCGGCGTTCACAGCGCACGCCTGATCCACACCGCCGATCTCGACCCGGAGACCCGCGAGGATGCGCGCCGGATGGTGATGGAGGCCTTCGGCGGTGAGTTCACCGACGCAGACTGGGAACACACCCTCGGCGGCATGCATGCCGTGATCTCCGATCACGGTGCCGTCATCGCGCACGGGGCGGTGGTTCAGCGCAGCCTTCTGTACCGCGACACCGCGCTGCGCTGCGGCTACGTCGAGGGCGTCGCCGTGCGCGAGGACTGGCGCGGCCAAGGATTGGCCCAAGCAGTGATGGATGCCCTGGAACAGGTGCTTCGCGGCGCCTATCAACTCGGCGCGCTGAGCGTCACCGAGGAAGGCCGGCGCATCTACATGGCGCGGGGGTGGGTGCCATGGCAGGGGCCGACATCAGTGCTGGCGCCCGACGGCGTTACCCGCACCCCCGACGACGACCACGCGTTGTTCGTGCTGCCGACCGGCTTACCGAAGAGCCTAGAACTCGATCCGACCGCCGAGATCACCTGTGATTGGCGCGACGGCGACGTCTGGTGAGCGGCGTCACCCGCGGTCGATACGTCGGGGCAATGGTCAATTAACCGCTCGGAAACATGAACTGAATACACAGTTCCCATGAGCGAGCCCGACTGGGCGCCCCTCACCGGTTTCCGGGTGGCGGTGACCTCCGCCCGGCGCGCCGACGAACTGGTTGCGCTGCTGCAACGCCGCGGTGCGGCGGTGACCAGCGCTGCGGCGATCACCATGGTCCCGCTGCCCGACGACGACGCGTTGCGTGCGAACACCGGGGCGCTGATCGCCACGCCGCCCGACATCGTGATCGCCACGACGGGCATCGGGCTGCGGGGCTGGATCGAGGCGGCCGACGGCTGGGGGCTGGCCGGTGACCTGACCGCCGCGCTGGCCAATGCGCGCGTCGTATCACGCGGTCCGAAGGCCACCGGCGCGTTACGCGCCGCCGGCCTGAAAGAGGAATGGTCGCCGGAGTCGGAGTCATCTCGCGAACTGCTGCACTATCTGGTCGACGGCGGCATCGCCGGTCAGCGCATCGCCGTCCAGTTGCACGGGGCCACCGAGCAGTGGGATCCGTTTCCCGAGTTCGTCGACGAATTGCGGGCCGCGGGGGCAGACGTCGTACCGATCCGGGTGTACCGGTGGCTGCCGGCGCCGCGCAACGGGGACTTCGACCAACTCGTCGCGGGTATCGCCGAGGAGAAGTTCGACGCGGTGACGTTCACGTCGGCGCCTGCCGTCGCGGCGCTGCTGCTGCGGGCCGCCGACATGGGCCTCGAGGACCGGTTACTGGCGGCGCTGCGCGGCGACGTGCATGCGATGTGTGTCGGACCCGTGACGGCCCGGCCGCTGGTGCGCCTCGGGGTGCCGACGTCGGCGCCTGAACGAATGCGGTTGGGCGCGTTGGCCCGTCACATCACCGACGAGCTACCGATGTTGTGCACGCGAACGGTGCGGGTGGCCGGTCATCTGCTGGAGATCCGCGGTACCTGCGTGCTGGTCGACGGTGAGGCCA
The DNA here is from genome assembly GCF_053483195.1 of Mycolicibacterium sp. XJ2546. NCBI lineage: Bacteria > Bacillati > Actinomycetota > Actinomycetes > Mycobacteriales > Mycobacteriaceae > Mycobacterium > Mycolicibacterium sp. XJ2546. Next base: position 255,386 of record NZ_JBEFRW010000004.1, read on the forward strand.
TGGCGGTGTCGCCTGCGGGTATGGCGATCGTGCGTGCGCTCGCGCACCGGCCGGGCACCGTGGTGTCGCGCCACGACCTGCTGCGGGTGCTGCCCGGCAGCGGCACCGACACCCACGCAGTGGAGACCGCGGTGCTTCGACTGCGAACTGCCCTGGGGGACAAGAACATCGTATCGACGGTGGTCAAACGCGGCTATCGGCTGACGGTCGACGACGACGCGGATACCGCATGGTGAACGCGGTGCTGGTGGCGCACGGCACCCGCAAGGCGAGTGGCGTCGCGCTGGTCGAGCAGTTGGCGCAACGGGTCTCTGTGACACTGGGTTCGCCGGCACACGTGGCGTTCGTCGACGTGGTCGGTCCGACACCGGACGAGGTACTGCGCGGGTTGGCCGGACCGACCGTCGTGGTGCCCGCGTTCCTCGCACGCGGCCATCACGTCAACGCAGACATCCCCGCGCAGGTGGCTGCCAGCGGGCGTTCCGACGTCACGGTCACCGAGGCGTTGGGGCCCAGCCCGCAGTTGGCGCGGGTGCTGGCCGACCGTCTCGTCGAATCCGGGTGGCGTGCCGGGGATTCTGTGGTGCTGGCGGCTGCGGGGACATCTGATCCGCGCGCGCAGTCGGATCTGCGCAAGATGGCCACCTGGGCTTCGGCGATGACGAGTTCGCGGGTGGAGTTGACCTTCGCCGCGGGCGAGCCCCGGGTGGCTGATGCGGTCGACATGTTGCGCCGGCGCGGCGCCCGGCGGGTGGTCGTGGCGTCGTATCTGTTGTCCGACGGGTTGTTTCAGGACCGGTTACGGTGCAGCGGTGCCGATGTGGTCACCGCGCCGCTGGGCGCCCATGGCGGGTTGGTGCGCTTGATCGCGGCCCGGTTCCGGTACGGGCGGCTGCGGGTGGCGGCCTAACCGCCCGTTTGTCCCTTTGGGCCAATCTCGCCAATGCCCACCTCCACGTGGCCGTCGGTCACCCGGGTCGAATAGACCGGCAGCGAAACCTCCGGGTCGTCGAGGCAGACTCCGTCATCGAGCGCGAACGCCTGCTTCTTGATCGGCGATTGCACGATCGCGCGGCCGTCACGGTCACCGACGATGCCGCGCGACATCACGGCCGCGCCGCAGAACGGGTCGATGTTGCCGACCGCGTGCAGCGAGCCGTCGTCCAACCGGAACAGCGCGGCCTGTGAACCGTCCTGCAGCAGGACACCGACGCCGCGGTTGGGAATCAGGAAGTCATAGGGGCATGCGGCGGTCCACACCTGAACCTCGTTGAGCAGTGTCATGTTTGGGGCACCTTCGGCATTCCGATCGGGACCTTACGTCCCATCCTTTCGGCGAACTCCACTGTCGGGTCCGCCATCTCGGGCGCGTTGACGAACGACACGAACCGCGACAGCTTGTCGGGGTCTTCCAGCACGCCCTTCCATTCGCAGGCGTAACCTGCGACGTGGCGGGCGATGGCGTCCTCGAACTCGGCGGCCAGGCCGAGCGAGTCGTTGCAGACCACGTCGCGTAGGTGGTCGAGCCCAGACCTATCCGGGTGGTCGAGTGCTTCCAGCCAGGTCGCCGTGCGCTGCAGCCGGTCGGCCGTGCGGATGTAGAACATCAGGAACCGGTCGATGTAGCGCACCAGGGTGTCGTCGTCGAGATCAGCCGCCAGCAGCTGCGCGTGCCGCGGCGACATGCCGCCGTTGCCGCCGACGTAGAGGTTCCACCCTCTTTCGGTGGCGATGACGCCGACGTCCTTGCTCTGGGCTTCCGCGCATTCCCGCGCGCAACCCGACACGCCCATCTTGATCTTGTGCGGTGCGCGCAGCCCGCGGTAGCGCAGCTCGAGGTCGATCGCCATCTGCACCGAATCTTGTTGCCCGTAACGGCACCAGTCGCTGCCCACGCAGCTCTTCACCGTGCGCAGCGCCTTGCCGTAGGCGTGTCCGGACTCCATGCCGCCGTCGACCAGACGCCGCCAGATCTCGGGCAGCTGATCCACCCGCGCACCGAACAGATCGATCCGCTGACCCCCGGTGATCTTGGTGTAGAGGTCGAAATCCCGTGCGATCTCCCCGATCAGGATCAACTGTTCGGGAGTGATGTCCCCGCCGGGCACCCGGGGCACGACCGAATAGCTGCCGTTGCGCTGGATGTTGGCCAGGAAGTGGTCGTTGGAGTCCTGCAGCGAGGCCTGTTCACCGTCGAGGATGTGTTCCGAGCTCGTCGACGCCAGGATCGACGCGACGGCGGGTTTGCATATGTCGCAACCTTTTCCGGTGCCGAACCGCTCGATCAGCGCGGAGAACGTGCGGGTGGAGTCCGAGGGCCCCGCCGTGACGATCTCGAACAGTTCGGCGCGCGACTGGGTGAAGTGCTCGCACAGGGCCTTGGTCTGTTCGACGCCCTCGGCTTCCAGCAGTTGTTTGAGCAGCGGGACGCACGAACCGCAGGACGTGCCCGCCAGCGTGCACTTCTTCAGGGCGGGCACGTCACAGCAGCCGCCGGCGATCGCGTCGGTGAGGTCGCCTTTGGTGACGTTGTTGCAGGAGCAGATCTGGGCGGCGGCTGGCAGTGCCCCGACGCCGAGTCCCGTTGTGCCGCCGTCGGTCCCGGTCGGCGAGATGAGACCCAGCGGGTCGCCCGGCAGAGGTTCGCCGACCATCGGCCGCAGGATGCCGTAGGCGGAGGCGTCGCCGACCAGGATGCCGCCCAGTAGCGTCTTGGCGTCGTCGGACAGCACGAGCTTGGCGTAGGTCTGGTTGACCGCATCGTTGACGGCTACCTCCAGACAGTCCGGCGTAGCGCCCAGCGCGTCGCCGAAGCTGGCGACGTCGACGCCGAGCAGTTTGAGCTTGGTCGACATGTCGGCCTCGCCGAACTCCGCGGACCCGCCGAGCAGACGGTCGGCGACCACCTCCGCGCTGGTGTACCCGGGCCCGACCAACCCGTAGCAGCGACCGTCGATGGCAGCCACCTCACCGACCGCGAAGATATCGGGATCCGTGGTGACACATCCCAGATCGGTCAGCACACCGCCACGGTCGGCGATGTCCAGGCCGGCGTCGCGGGCCAGTTCGTCGCGGGGACGGATGCCCGCGGCGAAGACCACAAGCCCCGCGTCGATGTAGGTGCCGTCGCTCAAACTCACCCGGAGCGAGTCGTCGTCTGCGGAGCGCCGCACGGGCCGGTTGCGTTGGGCGGGGCGGATCGACTCGGTCCCGACGCCGGTGTGCACCGAAATGCCGAGCTCGGTGATCATCCGGCTCAGCAGTGCACCGCCGGCCTCGTCAAGCTGCTGGGCCATCAGGCGCGGCGCCATCTCGACGATGTGGGCGCGCAGGCCGAACGTGCGCAGCGCGTTGGCGGCCTCCAGTCCGAGCAGTCCCCCGCCGATCACCACGCCCACCGGGGCACGGCTCTGCTCTGCGGCGCGCGCGGCGTCGCCGCGGATCGCGTCGAGGTCGTCGAGGGTGCGGTAGACGTGGCAGGCCGGCAGGTCGTGGCCCGGCACCGGAGGAACAAAGGCATAGGAGCCGGTCGCGAGGACCAACGCGTCGTAGTCAAACCGTCCGCCGTCGGCGGTCGACACGGTCTTGTCGGCGCGGTCGATCCGGGTGACGCGGCTACCCAGGCGCAGGTCGACGAGGTCGTCGTCGACGTAACCGTTGCCCGGTAGCCCCAGCAGTCCGCGATCCCAGTGCTCGGTGTAGCTGGTGAGCCCGACGCGGTCGTAGGCGGCGTCGGCCTCCTCGCCCAGCACGGTCACGCGCCAGGAGCCGTCGCCGTCGCGCGAGCGCAGCGCCTCGACGAACCGGTGACCGACCATCCCATGGCCGACGACCACGACGTTTTTAGATGCCATGGCGCAGACGGTAGGGAGCCAATATTGCCGCGATGTCGCCTCGTGTGAAGCGCCCATCACGGTGTGCTCACGTCTTTGCGGACGACCCTGTGAGTAGGTTTCCTCACCGCTACACCGCTCATGGAATATGAGCGTGGTCGACTCAAGTTCTATTGAGTAGATGCCGGCTGGGCCCGGCCTACCGGGAAGAAAGGAATGAGGCAACAGATGAATACTCTGGCATTACGCACCCGACCCACCTGGGACATCGAACGTTGGGTACGCGACTTCTTCAGTCCCGCCACTGCCGACGAATGGTTCGCCGGGGCGTTCGACCCCGCCGCCGAGATCGTTCGGGACGGCGATGACGCGGTGGTCCGCGTCGAACTGCCGGGCGTCGACGTCGAGCAGGACGTCAACGTCGAGGTGGAGCGCGGTCACCTGGTGATTCACGGTGAGCGGCGCGACGAGCGCGCCGAGGACAAGGACGGTCGAGCCCTACGCGAGGTGCGCTATGGATCGTTCCGCCGGTCGTTCAAGCTACCGGCGCACGTCACCGAGGACGCCATCTCCGCGTCGTATGACAGGGGCGTACTGAACGTCCGTGTGGCGGGTGCCCACCGGGACGCGCACACCAAGCGCATCGCGATCGAACACAAGTAACCCTTACCGGCAACGGGATCCGGTGGAGCTCAGTCTCCACCGGATTCGTCGTTTGTAGGGGTGGTCGTCCTCAGTCTGGTGGTGGTCGTGGTTGTCGCCGTCGTTGTCGTGGTCGTCGTGGTGGTCGTGGTGGTGGGCGGCGGCAGGCCCGGGTTGTCTTCACTGGTCTGCACACTGGGCCGCGAATAGCTGGTCGTGGACGTCGGCGAAGTCGTATAGGTCGACACCGGCGTCGACGGCGCAGGCGGTGGGATGGTCTCCGGGGTTTTCGCCGCGTCCGAAGTCCGCATCACCGCGTAAGCGAGCACGGCCAGCAGGATCAACGCCGCCGCGCCGGCAGCCAGCACGACCGGTTGCTGGTCGTGCCAGGCCGGCTCCTCCTCGTTTTCCGGGTTTTCTGGCACGGCCGTAATCTATGCCCAGCGCTGCAGTATCTCGGTGGCCCGCCCCGCCAGTGCGCCCTGCAGGAATGGCCCGAAGCTGATCCGGCCGACGCCGAGCGCACCGAACGAGGCGGGGTCATCGGCGTCCGGCACCGCGATCGCATTGATCGGCAGCGGAAGTTCGGATGCCAACCGACGCAAGGTGTCCGTATCGTGTCGACCGACCGGATACAGCACGTCGGCGCCCTCGGCGGCGGCCGCCTGCAGCCGCGCGATCGCACGTTCGACGCGGTCGGATTCCTCACCGTCCTTGCGCAAAAACAGATCGGTGCGCGCGTTGACGACCACGTGCACGCCCGCGCTGTCGGCAGCGCGGCGCAGCGCGCCGACGAACGCGGCGTGTTCGGTGACCGAGCGCAGCCTGCCGCCTTCGCTGTGCACGGTGTCCTCGATGTTGAGCCCGACACCGCCCGAGTCGAGCAGGCCCTCGATCAGGCGGGCCGGTTCCTGGCCGTAACCCGATTCGATATCGACTGAAACGGGGACGTCGACCGCGCCGGTGATCTGTTTGACTCGGGTCCGCAGTTCGGAAAACGTCATACCCTCCCGGTCGGCTTTTCCGACCGAGTCGGCGACGGGGTGGCTGCCGACGGTCAACGCGGCAAACCCGGCGTCGACCGCAAGGCGCGCCGACCACGCGTCCCACACCGTCGGCAGGATCACCGGGTTGCCGGGCTGGTGTTTGGCCAGCAGGGCAGCTGCCCGTTGAGCCAGGATCTGATCGGGCATCGGTTTCCCTCCGTCGTCGGCATCGTTCCAGGTCGGACAACGTGATCTGTCTCACGCTGAACCGCATGATGTGGCTAGCATCAGGTGTCGTACGGTGATTCCTGACACCTTCAGCCCAAGGAGGTCAATTGTCCAGCACTACCGAACTTGCCGAGCTGCATGAGCTCATCGGCAGAATGCGGCGGTGTGCGACTTCGCTGGCGTCGAGATACGGGGACACCCCTGCCACCCGACGCATCGTCAACGATGCTGAACGCCTTCTCAACGACATCGACCGCCTCGACATCGACCTCGACGAGCTGGAGCTGACCCGCGGTGTGACCCAGCAGCAACGTCCCGCCGAGCGAATCCCCATCCCGGACACCAGCTACGACACCGACTTTTGGCGCGGGGTCGACGACGAAGGTATCGGTGGCACGCGATAGGCGTGTGTCACCAGCGGGATACCTCTACACCGAAAGGCAACAGTGAGCGCACCGACCGCCGACCGCAAGGCGACCGGCGTCTTTTCGCCGGGCCGAGCCCGAATTCCGCAGCGCACCCTGCGCATCGACCGCTGGTGGATGCCGACGGTGTGGACCAACCTCGGGCTGGCCGCATTCGTCATCTACGCCACCGTCCGGGCGTTCTGGGGCAGCGCCTACTACGTCGCGGACTACCACTACCTGACGCCGTTCTACTCGCCGTGCGTCAGCACCGCGTGTGTGCCGGGGTCCAGCCACCTGGGTCAGTGGGTCGGCGACCTGCCGTGGTTCATCCCGATGGCGTTCATCTCGCTGCCGTTCCTGCTGCTGTTCCGGCTGACCTGCTACTACTACCGCAAGGCCTACTACCGGTCGGTGTGGCAGTCACCGCCGGCCTGCGCCGTGGCTGAACCGCATTCGACCTACACCGGTGAGACGCGCCTGCCGCTGATCATCCAGAACAGCCACCGCTACTTCTTCTATGTGGCGCTGGCGATCACGCTGCTCAACACCTACGACGCGCTCAACGCATTCCGGTCACCCGAAGGTTTCGGGTTCGGCCTGGGCAACGTGATCCTGACCGCCAACGTCATCCTGCTGTGGGGTTATACGGTGTCGTGCCACTCGTGCCGTCACGTCACCGGTGGACGGCTCAAGCACTTCTCCAAACATCCTGTGCGCTATTGGCTTTGGACCCAGATCAGCAAGCTCAATACCAAACACATGCAGTTCGCCTGGATCACCCTCGGCTCCCTGATGCTGACCGACTTCTACGTCATGTTGGTGGCCAGCGGGGCGATCACCGACCTGCGATTCATTGGCTGACAACGTAATTCTTGAACTAATTCGAGGCGAGGATTGATGGCTGAAGTTGGAGCTCGTCGCGCAAGCGGCTCATCGGAAGTTGAACGGCACTCCTACGACGTGGTTGTGATCGGTGCCGGTGGTGCTGGCCTGCGCGCGGTCATCGAGGCGCGCGAACGCGGCCTGAAGGTGGCCGTCATCACCAAGTCGCTGTTCGGCAAGGCCCACACCGTGATGGCCGAGGGCGGCTGCGCGGCCGCGATGGGCAACGCCAACCCCAAGGACAACTGGCAGACGCACTTCAAGGACACCATGCGCGGCGGGAAGTTCCTGAACAACTGGCGCATGGCCGAACTGCACGCCAAAGAAGCCCCGGACCGGGTTTGGGAGCTGGAGTCCTACGGTGCGCTGTTCGACCGCACCAAGGACGGCAAAATCAGCCAGCGCAACTTCGGCGGGCACACCTACCCGCGGCTGGCCCACGTCGGTGACCGCACCGGCCTGGAGATCATCCGCACGCTGCAGCAGAAGATCGTCTCGCTGCAGCAGGAGGACAAGGCCGAGTTCGGCGACTACGAGGCTCGGATCCGGGTGTTTCACGAATGCACCGTCACCGACCTGCTCAAAGACGGAGACAGGATCGCGGGCGCGTTCGGGTATTGGCGCGAGACTGGCAAGTTCGTGCTGTTCGAGACGCCTGCGGTGGTCCTGGCCACCGGCGGCATCGGCAAGTCCTACAAAGTGACATCGAACTCGTGGGAGTACACCGGCGACGGGCACGCGTTGGCGCTGCGCGCCGGTGCCACGCTCATCAACATGGAGTTCGTGCAGTTCCACCCGACCGGCATGGTGTGGCCGCCCAGCGTGAAAGGCATCCTGGTCACCGAAGGTGTCCGCGGCGACGGCGGGGTATTGAAAAATTCCGAGAACTCTCGCTTTATGTTCGACTACATCCCGGCGGTGTTCAAAGGCCAGTACGCCGAATCCCCCGATGAGGCCGATCAGTGGCTCAAGGACAACGACTCCGCGCGGCGCACCCCTGACCTGCTGCCGCGTGACGAGGTCGCCCGCGCCATCAACTCCGAGGTCAAGGCGAACCGGGGCAGCCCGCACGGCGGCGTCTACCTCGACATCGCGTCGCGGCTGCCCGCCGAGGAGATCAAACGCCGGCTGCCGTCGATGTATCACCAGTTCATGGAGCTCGCCGAGGTCGACATCACCAAGGAGCCCATGGAGGTCGGGCCGACGTGCCACTACGTGATGGGCGGCGTCGAGGTCGATCCCGACACCGCGGCTGCCAAGACGACTGGCCTGTTCGCCGCCGGTGAGTGCGCGGGCGGTATGCACGGCTCCAACCGGCTCGGCGGTAACTCGCTGTCGGACCTGCTGGTGTTCGGCAGGCGCGCCGGCCTCGGTGCCGCCGACTACGTGCGCGCCCTCAAGGAACGGCCCAAGGTGTCCGAGGAGGCCGTCGCCAGCGCGACCGAACTGGCGTTGTGGCCGTTCGAGGATTCGGCCGACGGTGGCCCGACCGAGAACCCCTACTCGCTGCAACTGGACCTTCAGGACACGATGAACTCCCTGGTCGGCATCATCCGCAAGGCCGACGAGGTGTCCGAAGCGATCGAGAAGCTCAAGGAACTTCGCGAACGCTACAAGCGTGTTCGGGTGGAGGGCGACCGGCACTACAACCCCGGCTGGCATCTGGCCATCGACCTGCGCAACATGCTGCTGGTCAGCGAGTGCGTGGCCATGGCTGCGCTGGAGCGCACCGAGAGCCGCGGCGGCCACACCCGCGACGACTACCCGTCGATGGAGTCGGGGTGGCGCAAGAAGCTGCTGGTGTGCCGGGCGGAAGGAGATTCGCCCGTACCGGACATCACGATCACCCATGAAGACCAGGTCCCGATGCGGGAGGACCTACTCGAATTGATCGACCTAGACGAGTTGGAGAAGTACTTCACCCCAGAAGAGCTCACCAACCACTCAGCAAGGAGGGGAGCATGAGCTACCAGGCAAAGCTGCGGGTCTGGCGCGGTGACAACGACGGCGGAGAACTGCAGGACTTCACGGTCGAGGCCAACGATGGTGAGGTGGTGCTCGACGTCATCCATCGGCTCCAGCAGACCCAGACCGGCGACCTGGCCGTGCGGTGGAACTGCAAGGCCGGCAAGTGCGGCTCCTGCTCGGCGGAGATCAACGGTATGCCGCGGCTGCTGTGCATGACGCGGATGTCGACGTTCGACCCGTCCGAAACCATCACCGTGACGCCGCTGCGCACCTTCCCGGTGATCCGCGACCTGGTCACCGATGTGTCGTTCAACTACGAAAAGGCCAGGGAGATCCCGTCTTTCACGCCGCCGAAAGAGCTGCAGCCGGGCGAATACCGGATGCAGCAGGTTGACGTGAACCGCTCCCAGGAGTTCCGTAAGTGCATCGAGTGCTTCCTGTGCCAGAACGTGTGCCACGTGATGCGCGACCACGAGGAGAACAAAAAGGCGTTTGCCGGCCCGCGGTACTTCATCCGGACCGCGGAACTGGAGATGCATCCGCTCGATACCGCCGATCGACGCGATCTCGCTCAAGACGAAACCGGCCTGGGCCTGTGCAACATCACCAAGTGCTGTACCGAGGTGTGCCCCGAGAACATCAAGATCACCGACAACGCGATCATCCCGATGAAGGAACGCGTGGCCGGTCGGCGGTACGACCCGGTGGTGTGGCTGGGCAACAAGCTGTTCCGGCGGGGTTAACCGCACACTGACGCTACGCGGCGCCGCAGCACCACCGCTAACACGAAACGTTTATTGCAAACGTTTCGGTTGTCGGTCTGCTGGGATTCTGGCTATCGAATCCATCGGCCACCCCTGAGATCTGATACGTCGCGCCGGCGAGGGTCACATCCGCCTCGCCCCCAAGGCCGTGGTTGTAGCTGCCGCTGAAGCCGGCGACGTCGTGCAACCTCACCCACTCGACGGCTAGCTCATTGGTACTCGCAATCATGGCGACAGCAACCGGGGTTTTGTCTCCGATTGTGATCATCGTCAAGTGCTTGTTCGGTAAGCAATTTGCGTCCTCGGCCCTGCCGGCATCCTCGCCTCCGACGCTGAGCTGCGCCGTACCGGGCGGCAGTTGTCCGGATTTCTGCTGCACCGCAACCGATGAACAGCTGGCAGTGCTCACGACGATGAGGACCGCGGCAGCCGCGCAGCGCCTTTTCATCACATTTTCATCGCTTAGCTTCCGCTTGGGGGTGTCAACATCTGCTGCCATGACTTCTCCTCCCCGGCGCCCTGGCTTAGGTCGCGTTGGGTGTAGACCTGCCCGTCGGGCCCGACATATGTACCGGTGGCGGGGTCGTACGGTACGACAGCAACCGGCGGTGGTTCGGCGGCCGGCGCAGGTGCGGCCTCACCGGGCGGAAACTGTGGAATGCCCTGCCCTGACATGGTCGCGTTCGGGTCACCCTTCCAGTTGACCCCGTCGTTGAGAGGCACGTACTCTTCGTCGCTCTCGCACATCTTCACCGTCGGTGCGCGCTTTCCCGGCCGCGTCGCGCACGGCAAGTTGCGGGCGCCGCGGACCGCGGTGATCTGTGAGTCCTGCGGAATCCTGCAGTAAAAGTCGCCTTCCGGAATATCGGGTGCGTCTTCATAAACGGCGGCGCGCTGTTGCTGGGCGGGTAGGAACCCGGTCGTGCACGGGGGCGGCGCGTTCAGGTTCAGGTTGAAGCTCAGATAGGCTCCGGCGTAATCTTGTTTGGTCCCCGCGTTGGCCACCAATATCCCTTGAACGTTTCCCACCGCCTGCGGTACCGCTACGAGCAGTGTCTCGATGTTGTCTCGGTACGCAACCGCTACTTCGCCGACGCTGACCAAGTTGGCCAGTATGACCGGCAGGGTCGGCTTCACTCGGTCGAGCAACAACCGCACCTCGTCGGTCGACTGACTACCCTTCTTTAGCAGGCCCTCTACATCGGCGTCGTTGTCTTTCAATTGCGCCGTGACGGTGGCAAGGTTGGATGCCCATGCCTGAATGGAGTCCGACGAGTTGATCTGGGTGTCCAACACCGGCTTTGAATCGTCAATCAAATTGACGATCGAGTCCAGGTTCTCCCGCGCTCCTCTGGACAGCGTGATCGTGTTCTTGAGCAGCCGGGAAAGGTCCGGCCCTAGACCGCCGACCGCCGCATACGATTCATCGACCAAGGTCTTCAGATCATCGCGAGGTATCGCCTCCAGGCCCCGGTTGGCGGAAGCCAACAGCGAGTTGATATTAGGCGGAATGCTGGTGCGGTCCGCCGGAATCACGTCGCCATCTTTCAACGGCGATGCACTCCGATCGCGAGGTAACAACGCCACATATTGTTCACCTACCGCCGAAACGCTGTGCACTTCGGCGTCGAGGTCGGCAGGGATGTCAATGCCTGACGTCAAACTGAGCACAGCTGCGGCTCCGGTGTCAGTCAGATGGACGTCGACTATGCGACCGACTTTGACACCTCGGTAGGTAACGTTACCTTCCGAGTACAGCCCACCCGCCTCCGGCAACTGCACGGTCACGGTGTAATGGCCAACACCGAAAAACGTTGCAGGTACCTTCATGTAGCCGAAGAACATCACCGAAATCGCGAATACTGCGATCACCGCAAAAACAACTAATTGGATTCTGATTGATCGTTTCAAACGCATGTCACGGCCCTTGATCGAATCGGTAGGGGGCAACCAGCGGATTAGCCGCCGTGTACGGGCTGGGCATCTGGCCGATGGTGCGGCCCCACTGGATCTCGAGTTCGGTCAGATCACCCTCCCAGCGGGTACCGGTGAACAACGACGCGTCGATACGGCTCAACGTTAGGTCGACCACGGCGGTGAGGTTCGCGTAGTCGCCCCGAATCCACTTCTCCAGTGTCGGTTTGGGGAACGGTAACGTCGACAGCAGGTCCAGGGACCGGGTCAGCGACGGACCTGCGTCGGCGAGCGATTTCAACACCGGGCCCAAGTCGTGCAGTTCCTTGACCAAATTCTCTTTGGTCTGGTCAACGGTGTCAGTCACCAACGCACTGAGCTTGCCGCCCTGTGCCGCCGCATCCGCGAGAACTTCCCGCTCGTCCTTGAGGACCGTCAACGCTTGCGGCACAGTCTCGAGCGCCTTGTCGATCACCGGCTTCTGCTCGGCGAATTGCCCGACCAGGCTGTTGAGGCTGTCAGTCGCCGCGACGATGTCATCCTTTTGGTCATCGAGATAGCCGACGAACGTATCGGATTGCTCGATGAGGCTTCTCAGGTCGTTCTCGCGCCCGGTAACCGCTGTGCTCAATGCGGTGACGATGTCTTGCACATGCCCGACACCGCCCCCGTTTAGCACCATCGCAACTGCGGCGAGGGTCTCTTCTGTTGACGGGTGCGCCTCCGCTGACGACAGGGGAATCAGCGCCCCTTCCGTCAATTTGCCTTCCGGCGGAACATCCGTCGGCGGTGCCAGCTCGATATGCGCAGACCCCAGCAGGCTGGTCTGACCAATGGTGGCCGTCGCGTTCGCCGGCAGTTCGACGTCGCCGTCGAGTGTCATCGTCACCAACGCATGCCACCCCTGAACTTCGGTTTTCGCGACATTTCCGACCGTCACATCATCGACGCGAACACGGGAATTCCGTTCCAGGTTCTGCACATCGGGGAGCTGCGCCTGAATGGTGAAAGAACCCGGGCCACCCCCCTTGGTCCCCGGCAACTTCACCGAATTAAGTCCCTGGAAATCCGAGCAGGCGGGCAGTATGGCAATGGCCACGACCAACAACGACCTCACGGTTATTCGCCCAAGCTTGGCAGATCCGGTCATTGCCCCGCCCCCTGCGGCATCATCATTCCCAGCAGCCCGTCTACCGGTTCAGTCACCGTTGACCCGTGGAGAGGAGGCTGCGCGCCTTCCTCGGCCGGCAGTGCCGCTGGTGCGGCAGGCAATGGATTTGGTGGGATGTAGTCGGGACGCAGCCAGTCTTCACTGTAGGTCAGCTCATTGGGCCGAGCCGTTGCTCCGACGAACGGGTTCATGCCCAGCGGGGGAAAGTTGAACTGACGGTTCTTGATGATGGGCGCGAGGTACTGGACACAGAGCTTCGCAGACTGCTCGGCACCTAGCTGTGACGCCGCCTGGATTGCACCGCACAAGAATTGCACAGGGTTGGCGAAGTTGTTGGCGGCCAAGATGCCCGTCAGGGTGCCCTGCGCCGGCTGGTAGATATTGACAAAGTTCTGCGCAGTGGTCGGGAACACATGCAGCGCTTGCTTGATGTCGTCGAGGCTCTCGACAACCGCGTTGGAAACCGACGCCACCTTGTCCGAAGTAACGCCCAGCGCCTCGCGGTTCTCAACCACGAAGTGGGTGGCATCGTCGGCAACATCACTCAGATCGCGGATCGCGTTCCCAACTTCGTTGGGATCGTTGGCCACCAGTCGCGTCGCTGCGGCGAGGTTCTGATTCAGCGTCGTCAGCAGGTCGTCGCTGTTCTCCAGGGCTGACACCAGGGTCGAGAGGTTCCTGATCGAAGAGAACAGATCGTCGCTGTGATCACCGAGCGCAGCTAGGGCCCGCGACAACTTAGTCAGGCTGTCGCGGATGTTCGTACCCTGGCCGCGCAGGTTGTCGGCGGCGGTGCTGACAAAGCCCCCAAGGGTGCTGACGCCGCCTGGCTTCGTCGGTTGTAGTGTCTCGGTGAGCTTTTCGAGTTGGATCCGTAGGTCGTCCCACTCGACCGGGACGGCGGTACGGTCCTGAGGAATGGTCGCGTCATCGTGCATGACCGGACCGGTGCTGTAGGCGGGTGTCAACTGTATTGCGCGGGCCGTGATCAACGTCGGCGATAGAATCACTGCCTTGGCGTCGGCCGGCACCCGGTACTTGCTTTCGTACCAGAATGAGATCTTTACCCGGTCGGGCTCCGGTTCGATCTTTTCGATTACACCGACTGGCACCCCGCGGATGACGACATGGTCACCGACGTAAATGCCATTGCTATTGTCAAAGTATCCAACGATGTTGGTCCGGCCGATCTCGGTGGCCGTACGAGTAACCGTTACGATTCCGCCGACCAGAACCAACGTCAAGGCCACAGCGACTGCGACGGCCGGTTTACTGATTTTCACTGTCCACCCTCTTCAGCTGGTTGTCGTTCGCCGGCTGACCCGTCGGCTCCGGGCGCTGGTCCTGCGCCGAGGGCGGGCGGTCCCGGCGGCGGGCCGCCCGGTGGGGGCGGAGGCAGTGGTTCCCGATACGGATATCGGGGATCGCCCGGCTTGCCGGTGATGGCGTCGGGGAGTGTCAAATGCGGTGCGCCGCCTTGGCCCGTTCGCGGATACGGCACCGGAAGCGGAGGTGTTCCCGGTTGGCCGACTTGCGGGTCGGCGCGCTCAGTGGGTGCGAGGACGTTCGGGTCTAATCCAAGATCGGAGAACGCAGCATCGACGAACGGTTGCACGAATTGTCCCGGCAGTAGGTTGACGACGTAAGCTTTGAAGAACGGACCCGATGCCAGCGCTTCGCCCAAACCGAGCGCGTATGGGTTGAGCTTTTTAATCGCTAATTGCACATCGCTTTTGCGGTTGTCGACGATGGTCAACGCGCCATTCAGTTTGTCCAACATAGGTTTTACCGCGTGATTGTTTTCTGCAATAAAGCCTTTCAACTCCTGACCAAGCGCTGACAGATTGTTGGAGATGTTGTCCAGAGCGGCACTTTGCGATTGCAGCTCGACCAGCAAGGCGTTGGTATCGCCCACCAACTTCACCACCTTGTCACTACGTTCGGCGAGCACCGCAGTCGCCTTGTTTGCGTTCGTCAGGAGGTTCCGGAGGTGCTCATCGCGCCTCTCCAACGTCTCGGACACCCGGCCAACGCCTTTCACTGCCTCCTTCAAGGCAGGTGCGGTATCAGAGAACGTTTCCGAGAGGACGGCCAGTGAATCGGACAGCTGGCCGGTGTCCAAACCACTGATGGTTTCTGTGAGGTCTCCTAGGGCATGGGGAAGCTCGTAGGGTGAAGTGGTCCGCTCCAAGGGAATCGGCTCGGTGAGCTCGCCGTCGCCACGCGACGTGAGCTCGAGGTGCCTGGTGCCGAGTAGCCCCTCCAGCCTGATCGAGGCCTCGGTTTGTTCTCCCAGATGTACGTCGTCGATATGGAATTTGACCAGCACGCCCGGTCCCTCGAGTTCGATGCTGGAGACTTCTCCGACGTCATAGCCCGACACGGCCACGGTGCTGCCAGGCCGGAGACCACCTGCCTCGGTGAAGTACGCCTCGTAGTCCTTTCCGGTGTGGAAGAACGGCAACTTGCCATAATTCAACGTGATCAAGGCAGCGGCGACGGTCAATGTGATGCCGATGGCGCCGACGGTGTAGGGGTTCCGTTCGGTGAACCTCGTCATTTGGGCGTACACCTCCCGGACTTCTGGCCGACCAGCTTGACGTACACGGGCTGACCGCCCTTACCATTTAGCTTGAGCACGACTTCGCACATGTAGAAGCTGAAGAAATCGCCGGAAAGGGCCAACCTGTCCAGCATTTGGTAGGCGTCAGGCAGCGTCTTGAGCAGATTGTCGACGTATTCGTGATCCGCTACCACTGCAGCCGCAACCCGATCGGCCTCGTGTACGACCGTCTTGATCGGCGGCCGGGCTTGTTTCAAGAGACCGGTGATCGACCCAGCCGCCGCATTGGCATACGCGATGCCGCTGCTGATGTCTTTCTTGCGATCCTCCAGGCCGGCAACAAGTTCCGATACCGAATCCACGGCCGTCGCAAACTGATTCGTGTGGTCGCCAAGGGAACCTAGAACGGTGTTCAGGTTCCCGATGACCTCGCCGATCAATTGATCGCGATCCGCAAGGGTGTTGGTCAACGACGCGGTTTCAGCCAGGATCGAGTTCATCGTCACCCCCTGACCCTGGAAGGCGGAAATCAGTTGGCCGGTCAGTCGGTTCACCTGGTCCGGATCCAACGCACGGAAAAGTGGCCGGAACCCGCCGACCAGCGCCTCGAGGTCGAGTGCCGGCTCCGTTCGGGCCAGCGGGATGGTCGACCCTGGATCGAGTCGTTTGATGTCACCGGGATTCTGTTCAAGCGCCAGGAACCGGCCGCCGATCAGGTCTTTGAAGCGCACTGCGGCCCTGGTGCTGTCAGTGAGCATGACTGAGTCGTTCGCCCCAAACTCGACGAGCACGGTGGAGTCACGCCGAACGGTGATCTTCTTGACCTTACCGACCTCCACGCCGGCGACTCGTACAAAGTCGCCAGGCCGCAGCCCGGAGACGTTCGCGAAGACTGCCGAATATGTCTGCTGCGGTTGAAACCGCAACTGCGCCAGGATGGCGATCAGCCCGAAGGTCAACACCAAACATACCGTCGCATAGATTGCAAGGTGGAAAACCTTCGCGTGCAATCGTTTTTGCATCAGTCGTCTGCCTCATCCATTAGCGGGATCCCGGTGGGGGAAGCGCCGGCGCCGGGGTCGGCTGCACGCCACCTGGATGTGTGGGCTGGAACGGCTCCGCTCCCGGGGGCGGGGGCCCGGGGTCGCGCGGTCTACCAGGCGGCGGTGCCGGCGACAGACCTGGGTAGCGCGGCGTACCGTCAGGCTCGTACAGTTGGGCCCCATAAGGGGGCGCACCCGGATACGGAATCGGACCGGGAGCCGGCCCCCCGAGATTGCGAATGCTAGGAGGCTCGGGGACGGCCCGAGTCACCGGGAAGTAGTTCTCCCAGCCTGGGAACCCGATGCCGGGGTTCGGACGTAGGTCCAGGCCGGTGCCCCATCCGGTGTCGGTGACCAGGTACCGCTGCGGCCAGTTCTTCGAAACGTCGGGCAACGAACCACAACTCGGCTGTCCGCCGGGGCCCCCTTTGGCGCCGTTGATCGGTAAGTGTTGGGGATAGCGATATGGGTCGTCACCGGGCAACAGGGCGACGTCCAAAATGATCGACTTACCATTGCGGCCGCCGGCTATCTCACCCCAGCCCATCTCCATGGCCTTGGTTGCCCCAAGCAGCGTGCAAGTGATTTCCGGATCGTATTTCTTCAACAGTCGAGTGGTCGGCTCCAGCACGTTTATCGCCCGCACGAGGTTGTCCTGGTTCGGCGCGATCAGATCGATACCGGTATGTGAGAGACCAATCAGGTTGACCAGCAACGCGTCCAGTGCTTGCGCATTGTCGGTGATGGTCGCACTTGTCGTGCTCGCCGCGTCTAGCACTTGCAGGATGTCCTGGGCGGCTGCCCCGTAGGTGTCCGCAACCTCATTGAGCGCGCGGAAGTTCTCTCGCATCGTCTCCCTGCGGGGATTGATGGTCGTCAACACCTGGTTGAGGTCGGTGATCGCGCCGCCGAGGTCCTCGCCCTTACCTCGGAACCCCTCGGCCAACGCCGATAACACCGCGTTGAGCTTTGCGGTGTCAACCTGTTTGAGCAAATCGACGAGGTTCTGGAACACGGTGTTGACTTCGATGCTGACGTTGTGTGACTTCACCACCGCGCCGGCCACAAGGCGCTTCGAACTCGGCTCCTGCGGTGCTATGAACTCTACATACTTGGCGCCAAATGCAGTTGGCGCGGCAATCTGTGCTTCGACGTTGGCCGGAATGTACTTCAGCTGGTCGGGATAGAGTTCAAGCTCGAGCCGCACCGGGCTGTCCGACTGGATCGACGCGACACGACCGATCTGCACGCCGCGCAGCTTGACCTTAGCGTCGGTCTCCATCACCAGGCCAGCTCGGTCGGACATCACGGTAACCCGCGCGTAGGGCCTGAAGTCTCGGTTGAACATGCCGACCGTCAACACGACCAGTCCAACAATCACCGTCAATTCGATGACAGTCCAGATCGCCGGATGCAAACCAGCCTCGCGCCATTTAGGTCTCATCGTCGCTATCCCGCTAGGTTGAAGTCGCCGGTCTTCCCGTATACGGCCATGCCGATCATCAATGTCGTGGCGACCGACACGATCAAAGATGCACGCACCGCGCGGCCAACTGCTTCGCCGACGCCAGCGGGTCCGCCCTTGGCAGTGAACCCGTAGTAGGTGTGCAGCAGCATGACCACAAGAGCCGTTCCAACCGCTTGAGTCAACGCCCAAATCAGGTCTAGAGGCCTGAGATAAGTAGAGAAGTAATGGTCGTAGACGCCCGCCGACTGCCCGAAGGCATAGATGTAGACGACTCGCGTTGTCAGATAGGCTGCCTCGGCCGACAGACAA
Source organism: Mycolicibacterium sp. XJ2546 (assembly GCF_053483195.1). Lineage (NCBI taxonomy): Bacteria > Bacillati > Actinomycetota > Actinomycetes > Mycobacteriales > Mycobacteriaceae > Mycobacterium > Mycolicibacterium sp. XJ2546. The sequence continues at coordinate 273,564 of NZ_JBEFRW010000004.1, forward strand.
AATAGTGGAATGGTGACGATTACACCGGCCATGACTCGGGTTGAAACCAGATACGCCATCGAGTTGATGCTCATCACTTCGAGAGCGTCAACCTCCTCATTGATTCGCATCGCACCAAGCTGTGCGGTAGCGCCGGCGCCGATGGTCGCTGCCAAGGCGATATTGGTAATCAGGGGCGCAGAAACCCTTGTGGTGACATATGCGGAGAAGAATCCGCCCACTGCGTCCGCGCCGACGTGACTCAGTGATCGGTGCGCTTCAAGCCCATTGAGTGCGCCGAGGGACATCAGCAAGAACGTGACGATGACAACGGTGCCGCCGATTGCTGCCAGCGTGCCGACGCCTAAGCTGGTCTGGGCGATGACGCGCAACGTCTCCACCTTGTAGCGGGCCAGCGCGTTAGGAATCAGGGCGAGCGATCTTGCATAGAACGCGGCCTGGGTGCCGGCTCGGTTCCACTCGTCGGCGAACCTTTCGAACATTCGGACAAGCCGCGGCCAGGGGTGGCGGGTAGGAGCGCTCATGACGCGATCTGCGCATTCATGGCGGTCAGCAGTACGTTGATCATGAACAGCGTCATGAAGGAAAAGACCACGGTTTCGTTCACGGCATTACCGACGCCCTGCGGTCCGCCGTCTACGGTGATGCCTTTGTAGCAGGCGATCAATCCCGCGGCGATGCCGAAGAGTACCGCTTTGAGGATGGCGATCAAGCATTCCGGCAGTCCGACCAGAAGAGTCAGACTCGAGGCGAATGCACCGGGCGTAACGTGTTGCAAGTTGACGGTGAATGCGTAGTCTGCCGCCAGACCGGTTGTCGTCGTTATAGCATTGAGCAACAACGCATTTACTGTCAGGGCGGCGACTCTCGGAACCAGCAGCCCGCGGACTGGATCAAGTCCCATGACCCGCATTGCATCGATCTCTTCACGGATTGTCCGTGCGCCCAGGTCTGCGCACATGGCCGTGGCGCCTGCGCCCGCTACCACCAAAACCGTTACCATCGGCGCGATCTGAGTGACACACGCGACGCCGGCGGTGGCGCCGCCGAGATCAGCCGCGCCCAGCTCGACAAGTAGTGCGTTGAGCAAGAAGACGGCGAATGCGTTGAACGGAATCGACAACAAGACGGCCGGGAGGATCGCCACCCGGGCGACAAACCACGTCTGGTCGATGAACTCCCGCCATGCAAACGGCGGTTTCCCCATCTGCACCAAGATGTCGAGCGAAACCGAGAAGAAGTTGCCGAGCGCGCGTGCGGGCTTGGCGGCGACCCGTACGCCCCCCAGGGGTGGACCGGTTTGGACCTCAGTCGGTGCTGCCATGCCAGCAGGGTCCTTCCTTTATGACCGCCAACGCGCAATCAGCATCCTGGATACATTGCGTGGGCTCAACGTACAGTAGCCAGAACACGCCGTCAATCCTTCGCGTTGGTCCGAGAAGTGCTTTCAACCAACCCTTTTCGAGATCTTTGCCATTTCAAAGGTGCTCGAGCTGAGGTACTCGGCGACGAGGGTACGGGACCCCATGGCCCAGCCATGGTGACTGCCCAACGCAACGAGCAGCCGTGGACCCGGGCCGAGTCGGGCAGTCCGGGTAACACCACAGGCACGCTGTCCATCGTCGACGACTCCGATCACTGTCGTTCCTAAGAGAATGACAAGCCCGACGTCCAAGCACCGTCGACAACGAACTCTGCTCCGCTGCAATACGATGCGGCATCCGAGGCGAGAAAGCACACAACTTCGGCGACTTCCGCCGGAGCGGCAAGTCTCTTGAAGGGAACCAGCGGTTTCAATGCTTCTGCATTGGACTTGCCGACGGTCCCCATGTCGGCCTCCGCGATCATCGGGGTGTCGATCGGTCCAGGGCAGACCGCATTCACCCGCACACCAGATTCAGCCACTTCGAGGGCAACTGAACGTGTCATACCGATGACTGCGTGTTTGGTTGCGCTGTATACCGCTTCGCCGGGCATTCCTCGAATTCCGTTCATCGATGCGACATTCACGATCGAACCACTTTGCGCCTGCACCATGCCGGGCAGCACGGCGCGCATGCCGAGGTAGGGTCCGGTCTGGTTGACGGCGACGACCCGGTGATAGTCATCTAGCGAACTGCCGATCAGCGGTGCGATCCACAGCACGCCGGCGTTGTTCACCAGTACGTCGATCTGGCCGAATTGGGCTGTCACTTCAGCAACCGCGGCTTCCCACGATCGCTCGCTGGTCACGTCCAGTTTGACGAACACGGCCCGCTCTCCGAGCCGATCGACTAGTTCGCGCCCGCTCGCCGCATTGATGTCTGCAGCGACCACCGTCGCATCCTCGTTGACCATCCACTCGCAGACGGCGGCTCCAAGTCCTCTACCTGCACCGGTGACCAAAGCGACCTTTGAGTCCAGTTTCCCCACTGCGGTCATCCGACGTTGAACTTGATCGGCACCGAGACGTACCCCTGGACCTGACCGGGACACCATCGGACCTTCGTATCGTCCTCGATCTCGAAATCTGGTATGCGGCGCAACAACTCCTCGAGGAGTACTCGCATTTCAAGCCTGGCGATGTGCGCTCCCATGCATTTGTGCACGTGCCCGCCGAACGTGAGATGTCGATTGGGGCTACGGTCTGCTACGAACTCCTCCCCCGAGGGGAACTCCCGTTCATCGCGGTCCGCAGAGCCGATCATCATCAGCACCACGTCACCGGCTTTGAGTTGTTGGCCCGCGAACTCGATGTCCTGTAGGACTAGTCGGCTGGGTTGTGATGGCGACCAGAATCGCAGCATCTCCTCGACCGCGGCCGGAATCTTGGAACGATCGGCAGCTAGCTTGTGACGAAGGTCCGCATCGTTGGCGAGGTGCCAGATCATCGACCCCATCGCCTTTTGGGTGGTGTCGATACTGGCGAGCAACAACAGCAGGCAGAATCCCAGTAGTTCGTCCTGCGTCAGCTTCTTACCGTCGACCTCGGCCCGAAGCAATCGGGACAAGACGTCGTCGCCGGAGTGATCGGCGCGCCGTTGCTCGAGCTTCTCGGTGAAGTACTCGTACTGTTTCTGCATCGCTGCTTTGGGCGCCTCTGGGTCGGCTGGCGAGTTGTCGACGACCGCTGACACCCATTCCAGCAGCCTCGGCGCATCGTCGTTCGGCACGCCGAGCAGCGTTGTGCCCATGTAGCACGGAATGGGTTCTGCCAGCGTCTTGTACGCGTCGCAACGCCCACTGTCGATGAAGCCGTCGATGAGTCGATTGACGACTGCGCGAATCGGATCCTCCCACAGCTCCCGGGTTCGGCGCGGTGAGAAGACTGGCGCCAGCAGCGACCGATACAGCGAGTGGTCGGGAGGATCGAGCTCGATTGGAATCATTGGCGCATCCTGCGGAAACGCCGGGAACGTGATGCGGCGCGAGGAGAACACCTCTGGCCGGTGGATTATTTCGTAGCATTCCGGATAGCCGGTGACAACCCAGAAGCCGCCGTAATGCTCGCTTCTACCGATCGGACTGTCGGCTCGAAGCTGTTGATAGACGGGGTATGGGCATTCGCCGTCCGGCGTCGTGCTCATATGGTCGAAATCCGTATAGCCCACCGGGCACACGGTTTGTTCGGTTGGCTTGGTCATCACTTCCGACCCTCACTCTCCTCGATCGTGATTGCCTGTTCCGGGCAATTCGCGCTGACATCGGCCAGCTTCGCCTTTAGGTCAGCTGCATCAACCGGCTGCCCGTCGAGAAGGAAGCCGGCATGCCCGTCGTCGTCGATTGGAGCGAACATGTCCGGCTCGATGGCATAACAACGGCCGTGGCCCGCACAGCGTTCTTCGTCGATTTGAACCTTCATTGGTCGGTGTCCCTCGTTCCCAGTTCTTCCCGGGCTTCGTAGGCCCGTTCAGCCGATCCCAAACCGTGAAGCATCCTGGATACAGTACGTGGACGTTACCGCTAAGAAGCACATCTCGTCAATCATTGGCTGCCGTGCTGGCAAGCTCACCCGAAATATGGTGCCAGCCGCAAGGTTCGGCGGATGTGTCGCCTGGCCTCCTCTTCAGCGGCACCAGCCCTGCGCTCCACGACGGCTTCAAGGATGCTCTTATGCTGGGCCTGGGCTTCATCCAGAAACTCTTTGTACGTGTTTTCCGGATTGGCGGCCGCAAGGTTCGCCGCAGCCGTTTCGCGCACCAGCGGCAGATACAACATGGCCGAGCTGGTGCGGATCATCGAGGCAAAAGATTGGACTCTGGCGTTGCCTGAGGCCAGCGCGAACAGCTCGTGGAACTCGGCATGCGCACGGTTGCGACGCACCGGGTCGTATGGATCTGACGAGCTGGCCATCTCTGCAAGCAGCTGACAGGCGCGCGCTTCGTCCTGGGCATTCAGGCCCTTACGCGCCGCGAGGCGGGCTGCGAGTCCGTCGATCACCTCGCGCACTTCATACATCTCACGCAAATCCTCTGGCCCGATCTGCACCACCTCGACGGTCCGGTTGTTGTCCGAACTACGGACCAAACCTTCACTGTCCAGGACACGCAACGCCTCTCGCAGCGGTGTGCGGCTCACGCCGAGTTGCGCAGCCAGAGCAACCTGAGGAAGTGGCGTACCAGCGGGCAACGTGCCGTCGACGATGCTTTCCCGCAGCCGGTTGATGACCTCGTCGACCAACCGAGGCGTCCTGCGGAGCAACTCGATCCTCGTTGATGCGTCGGTAGTCATTGGCTCCTCCTTCGGGGCATCGCACCCCGTGGCCGGCAGATCCTTCCCGGGTCCGGCGACCCGGTGGAGTGACCGGCATTGCGCAAGCAGACTGGTTTCTGGGGTTCACACTCGCCCCACCAGTGTAAAGCAGAGAATCCGGGCACGGCCTTGTCGTCTAGCATCCTGGATGCAATACTGCCTGAGGCCGTCGGAACGCAAGTGATGCGGGCCATTACGAACGAGAGATTCGAGTTGCAGTGGACAGTTTGACCGAGTTCCACCGTGTTGCCGATCAGGTGCGAAATTGGGGCCGTTGGGGCCAGGCCGACGAGCTGGGAACGCTCAACTTCATCGACGACGAAAAGGTTCGGCACGCTGCCAGCCTGGTCAATCGAGGCACGGTTTTCCCGCTGGGTATTGAGTTCGGCACGTCGAGCCCGCAAGGTGCCCTCGATTTCCGCAACAAGCCGATCCACCTGATGACCGTGGACGGCGGTGACGAAACGCAATGGGCGCGGTACGGCAGCAACTGGCCGGACAACAGCACTGCGCAGCAGATCAGCAAGTACTTCGGCGCCAGCGCCTTCCGTTTCAACGACGACATGATCATCATGCCGCTTCAGGCGTCGACGCAATGGGACGCGTTATCCCACGCGTACTACGACGGCCTTCTTTACAACGGCTTCCCCGCCTCCTCAGTCACCAGCGCCGGTGCGTTTTACTGCTCAATCGACAAGGTCGACATCAAAGGCGTGACAACCCGCGGCGTGCTGATCGACATGTGCAAGCATCGTGGCGTCGACTTCCTCGAACCCGGCAACGACATCACCGGAGCCGAACTCGACGCGGCCGCCGCCGCTCAGGGCGTGCGGGTGCAGCGGGGAGACGTCATCGCGGTTCGCACCGGATGGATCGCGAAGTTCCGGCAGACCGGTAATCCCTTGGAACCGTCCTCAGGCCTGTCCTGGACCGTCGCATCCTGGCTTCACGACCACGAAGTCGCAGCGGTCGCGGCCGACAACGTCCAGGTAGAGAGTATGGAGTCGGGTGTCGAGGGCATGTTCAACCCGCTGCACCTGTTGACGTTGCGCGATATGGGCATGATGCTCGGCGAGTTCTGGTTCCTCGATGACCTGGCCGCCGACTGCGCCGCCGACGGTGTGTACGAATTCCAGCTCGTCGCACCGCCGCTGCGAGTCACTGGCGCTGTCGGCTCCCCCGTGAACCCCATCGCCGTCAAGTAGCCCAAGGTCCCATCGCTCGCAAGTCATCCGTAGGAGGCATACATAACATGGCCGACGCCCAGCAATTGGCTCGAAAATACGCCGAGGAACGCGATAAGCGAATCCGGGCCCAAGGCGCCGGTCAATACATCACCATCGATATCGGTTCCGATGTCGAAGCCGACCCATTCACCAAAATCCAACCACGCGAGCCGGTTAGGAAGACAACCGAGGTCGCCATCGTAGGTGCCGGTTTCGCTGGCCTGCTGACGGCAGTGCACCTGGCCAAAGAGGGTATCGACGACGTCACAGTCATCGACAAGGCTGCTGACTTCGGCGGTACTTGGTACTGGAACCGGTATCCGGGCATCGCATGTGACACCGACTCGTACCTGTATATGCCGCTGCTCGAGGAGACAGGCTACGTACCGTCGATGCGATACTCCCCCGGCGACGAGATATTCGACTACGCCAAGTCGATCGCCAAGCACTACAACCTCTACGAGAACGCGGTCTTCCAGGCCCGCGTCCAGGGTGTCGCCTGGGACGACGACGCGTTGCTGTGGTCAGTGGGCACTGATCGCGGTGACGAGGTCCGTGCCCGCTACCTCGTGCTGGCGACAGGCGGGATCCTGCATCGCCCCAAACTACCGGGTATTCCCGGCCTGAAGGATTTCAAGGGCCCGTGGTTCCATTCCAGCCGATGGGATTTCGGCGTGACCGGAGGTGACTCGCGAGGCAATCTGCACAAGCTCACCGACAAACGAGTCGCAATCATCGGCACCGGGCCCACCGCCCTGCAGGCGTTCCCGCATGTGTCTGAGAGCGCCCAAGAGACCTACCTGATACAACGCACACCGACGATTGTGTTGCCACGCGACAACGCACCGACGGACGAAGAATGGTTCGTCAGCCAGGAGCCGGGCTGGCAGGAAAAGCGTTGGGCAAACTTCGAGGCCCAGATGCTCGGCGTCCCCGTCGAGGAAAAGATCGTCGAAGACGAATGGACGAGAGTCTGGGCTATCCCGCCCCTTGAGGTGCCCGACGCCGGCACGACTCCCGACATGGACGCCTATCTTCGCAAGGTCGAAGAAAACGACATTGCACAGATGGAACGAGTCCGGGCGCGCGTCGACGAAGTGGTCAAGGATCCGGTGCTGGCCGAGTCCCTGAAGCCCTGGTACGCGACACACTGCAAGCGTCCTGGTTTCAACGACGAATATTTGCAAGCATTCAACAAGACGAACGTCCATCTGATCGATACCGACGGACGGGGGCCCGATGCCATCACCAAGACCGGAATCGTAGTCGACGGTAGAGAATACGAGGTCGACATCATTGTCTATGCCACTGGTTTCGAAGCCGTAGTCACCCCGGACCGCTCCGGTGGGTTCGACGTCATCGGTTGTGACGGCCTGACTCTCGCACAAGCCTGGAAGCAGCGCGTGAAATCCGTGCACGGCATCCAAACCCACGGTTTCCCAAATATGTACGTCGTCGGAGGACTTCGGCAAACAGCGGTGACGGTGAACAACACGTATGCGTTCACCTACCAAGCACGACATATCGCCAAGACCATCAAGCAACTGCACGACGACGGTGTCCTGAAGATCGACATCACCGAGGCCGCCGTTCAGGAGTGGTGCGACGTAATGGACGACAAAGTCGGCCAGGTATTCAACGCCGAAGCGGTCCAAGCTTGTACCCCAGGCTATTTCAACAACGAGGGCGACTTCGACGCTTCGACAGGCAACTTCGAGCACGGTCGACCGGTCTGGGTCGATGCCTACGGTGGCGGGACGTTCGAATATCAGGAGATTCTCGCGAAGTGGCGCGAAGCCAGGGAATACGAGAGAAAAGCCACCATTGTGCGCGCCGACGAGTCAGAACAAGGCTAGGCTGCGGCCTTTCACGCGCCGGAGAGCCTAGGAGTCACGGGGTGAAGGACGACGGCTACAACCACCGGGACAGGTGCGCGATCACCGGTATCGGGGCGACGGAGTTCTCCAAGCGGTCTGGCCGTAGCGTCGCGGCTTTGGCCGCCGAGGCCGGCCTTGCCGCCATCGCCGACGCCGGGATGACGCCCACAGACATCGACGGCGTCGTCCGCTCGGATTACGACACAGTTCACCACAGCGATATCGGCCAGTGGCTCGGTCTGACCAACCTGACGTACTGGGGCGCCACTGGTACGGGCGGCGCATCGCCTTGCGGCATGGTCGGTCAAGCGGTCGCCGCGATCATGTCCGGGCAGGCCAGAAACGTGCTTGTTTATCGTGCGCTCAACGGTCGGTCAGGAGTGAGATTCGGTAAGGGAACCGCGATTCAGCAGGCCAAAGGAGCACAGCGAGTAGGCGGTCGCGGTACCCTCGATGAGTTCTTCCTACCCTATGGACTCATGGCGCCTGGACAGCTTTATGCGCTGTATGCGCATCGGCATATGCTCCAATTCGGCTCCACCGCTGAGGATCTCGCCAGCATTGCGGTTACAGTCCGCAGACGCGCCAACGCCAATCCAGCCGCCATGATGAGTAACCGCACAATGTCGATCACCGACTATTTCCAGTCGCGGATCATCGCCGAGCCGCTTCGGCTGTTCGACTACTGCCTCGAGTCCGATGGAGCATGCGCGGTGGTGGTCACCGCCACCGAGCGGGCCATCGACTCGCCACAGCCCACTGTTCTGGTGCGGGCAGTTACCCAGGGAACCGTTCCGGAAGTACAGGGCGGCAAAGTCTTTCCGGCCTTGATGAGGCCTGATATGTTGACCAACCCGTCCATGTCCGTGGCCCGCGAACTCTATCGACGGGCTGGTCTCGGTCCCGCCGAGCTGGACGTCGCCCAGCTCTACGACTGCTTCACGATCACGGTGCTCTTGCAGCTCGAAGACTATGGCTTTTGCGCCCCCGGCGAAGGCGGGGCTTTCGCGTCCAGCGGTGCCATCGACCTCACGGGCAGCATCCCGATCAACACCGCAGGCGGCAATCTCTCGGAGGGCTACATCCACGGCATGAACCACATCCTGGAAGGCGTCAGGCAGTTGCGCGGCCACTCAACTTCGCAAGTGCCCGGGGCACAGACCTGCTTGGTCACGTCGGGGGCGCCGGCGATGACCAGTGCGATGATTCTGCGGGCGGCCTGATGTCGGGCACTCCCCAACGGCCCCTTCCCGTTGTCGATGACGAAGAAACCGGTGGATTCTGGCAGGCTGCTGCCGAACATCGGCTCGTTGTGCGCGTGTGCGAAGTGTGCGGCGCCAAACTCCATCTGCCCAAGTCATACTGCCATCATTGTGGGTCGTGGAAGACCGGCTGGCAGGACGTGCAGCCGACCGGCTCGATCTATTCGTGGACCGTTGTACATCACACTATTCATGAGGCGTTCCCAACGCCGTACACCATCGTGCTGGTTCAGCTCGATGAAGACCCCACCATCCGCTTTATCGGCCACTTGGCCGGTGCGGCTGAGGTGTCCGTGGGCATGCCGATGCGCGTGCGCTTCGATGACATCGAAGCCGGTGTGACCCTTCCACAGTGGGAACCTGCGCGGGCCGCGGATGCACTTACCGATCACCGAACGAAAGCGAGGAATCCCGATGGGAAAACTTGACGGCAAGGTTGCGCTGATCACGGGGGCGGCGCGCGGACAAGGCCGAGAACATGCGGTCCGACTGGCCGAAGAGGGCGCCGATATCGTCGGCGTCGACATCTGTGAACAAATCGGAACCGTTTCTTACCCGATGCCAACCACCGCGGACCTCGCCGAGACGGTTGCCCTGGTGGAGAAGCTCGGGCAACGCATGGAGTCCTTCGTTGTCGACGTCCGCGACGCGGCGGCGCTCAAGAAAGCGGTCGCCGACGGAGTGGCCGCACTCGGGCGATTGGACATTGTGCTTGCCAACGCGGGGATCATGTTCCAAGGACTCGCTGAGGGCCGCGATGACGAAGCGTTCCGTGACGCCATCGACGTAATGCTCGTGGGCGTGTGGAGTACGATCCAGGCGGCATTGCCGACGCTCGAGCGCCAGAAGCAGGGCGGGTCGATTGTCATCACGAGCTCGGTGAACGGCTTGAAAGGCATGGTCGCTGGTACCAACGGAGGGAATTTTGGGTATGCGGCGGCGAAACATGGTGTGGTCGGGTTGATGCGGATGTTCGCTAATTACCTTGCGTCCCAAAGCATCCGCGTGAATACGGTACACCCCACAGGGGTCGACACACCGATGCTCGCCGGCTTCCACGAATCGGCTGCCGCCGCCGACCCTGCGCTTTCTGCTGGTTTGGGCAACCCGCTGCCTGTCTCGTTGATCGAAGCACGCGATGTCAGCAACGCGATCGCCTGGCTGGTGTCCGATGAAGCTCGCTACGTCACCGGCATCGCGCTGCCGGTCGACGCGGGCATGGTCAACAAGTGATCGAACGCCGCGACGAGAACGGTTTTAATCTGTTGTCGGCTTGAGTAGCCCGGCAGCTCTTTCGATCAGGTCGGAGTCCAGCACGGTACGGATGTGCTGGCACGCCGCCATCTCGGCGAGATCGCCGTTACCGCTGCGAATCGCGGCGACAATCGCATGGTGCTGCTTGGCAGCCGTGGTGAGCACATCCGCCAGGCGGTCGCCGGCAGAGGGCAGTTCGCCGAGGTAGGCGTGCAGCGAGAGGCTCGTCATCCTGATCAGATCCAGCTGCTGCCGCAACCGACTGTTGCCGCACGACTCGGCGATGCGCACGTGGAAAGCCATATGGGCAGAGAACCAGCGAGACGAGTCGAATGGCTGCGCCGCTTCGTCCATCTCTTCCAGTAGCGAGTCAAGCTCCAGTGCGGTTTCGTCCTGCAGACCCTCATTCGCAAGGAGTCGGGCAGCCAAGCCGTCGAGTACCTCGCGCACCTCGTACAACCCTCGCAACTCATGTTCACGGCTGGCGAAGTGCACGACCTCGATGGTGCGATTGCCGTTCGACACGCGGACCAAACCATCCCGCTCGAGAATCCGGAAAGCTTCACGCAACGGCGTGCGGCTGACTTGCAGCCGCTCCGACCATTCGTTCTGAAGCAGAACCGTGCCTGGCGCAATCGTGTGGTCGAGGATCATCTCTCGCAGCTGCGCGGTGATCCCGTCAACGAGCCGGCCACCGGCGATGCGTGGCTTCGCCGCCGGCTTGCTCTTCCTACGTGCGCTCGCGCGCCCCCCGCCAGTCACGAATCCAGGATACCCTTCGAGTCTCGGCGTGACGCCTGTCCGAAACATCTGAGCCCATTGCTGAGGCCGACGTCACAGGACGGTTCCCGACACCTTGTGTTCGATTATCTCGTCATGGTCGAGTCCGAGTTCGAGCAGTATGTCGTCGGTATCGGCGCCATGGCTGGGTGCGGGCCACAGCGGGTAGCGTGTTTCGCCGAACTGCCAAGGCGATGCGGCAACGGTGATTCTCTGGCCGTTCACATCCAGGTCCGCCAAGTAGCGGTTCGCTAGAACCTGCGGGTCCTGGCTCACCTCATACGTGGTTTGCACGACGGACCACGGTCCGCCGAGGTCGGCCAGCCGCTCCGTGACTTCAGCAAGATCGAACCGGGCAAAAGCCTCATCCAAGGCCGCAATGCATTCTTTACCGTTGGCCGCCCGCGACGCCGAGTCGGCGAACCGCGCGTCGGCCGCGATTTCTGCCACGCCGAGGCATTCGCAGAGCCGCCCGAAATAGCGATCCGACTGAAACAGCGACAGTTTGATGAACCGGCCGTCACGGGTGCGATACGCCAACGACGCCGGATTCAGGTTTTCCTCACGAGGTGTCTTGCGGATCGGTTCACCACGCTGAGCGGATGCGATAATGGCCGGTGAGTTACCCCAGACCGCGACGCCGAGCAGCGAAACATCAACCACCGGCGGCTCACCCGTGCGTACCCGATGGAACAGGCCGGCCGCGATGGCGCCGGCGATGGAGGTGGAGCCGGGTAGGTCACCGAGCGCCGGCGGCATAGGCGTCGGCTCCGCAGCCCCCGCCGGGGTCAGGTTGTCCGCCGCCCCGCCGCGGGCCCAAAAAGTCGTCCCGTCGAAGCCGGGCATGTTGCGATCCTCACCCAACGGGCCGTAACCACTCCCCCTGACGTAGACGATGCCCGAGTTCATCGCTCGAACGTCATCGACCTCCAATCGGAGTCGCCTTCGGCTGGCCGGTAGCAAGTTGGTCAGGAACACATCGGCCGTGGCCACCAGCTTGGTGAGCAGCCGGTAGCCATCCGCCGTACTGACGTCGAGACCGAGGCTTCGCTTACCGCGGTTAGTCTGCTGCATGAGCGCATCGAACGGGGCATCGCCGACGCTCATATCCGCGATCACGAAGTTGCGCTGGGGATCGGGTCGCTCGGGATGCTCGATCTTGACCACATCCGCGCCCCAGTCCGCCAGAATGGCTCCGGCCGCCGGAACAAACAGGTACGAGGCCAGTTCGACCACACGGACACCCTCGAACACCTTCATCGGTATGTGCCGATCGCCGGAGCAGTCCGTAAATGACGTTGCACCATCATGCCTTTGGGGTCGGATAGCCGATGACCCGAGTGTCAAGGAACTCTTCAAAGCCGGCCAGGCCCCACTCGCGGCCCAACCCGCTCTGCTTCATTCCGCCAAACGGGGTGTCGCGGGCGAACCAGGTCGCTCCATTGACATCCATTGTGCCGGTGCGGACCTGCTTGGCGACGGCCAGCGCACGCTCATCGGTCGCCGCGTAAACCGCGCCGGACAGGCCGAACAGCGAATTGTTCGCAATCGCCACGGCTTCTTCCTCCGTGTCGTACGGAATCACCGCGAGGACCGGCCCGAATGTCTCCTCCTGAGCGATCGTCGAGTTCGGGTCGACGTCGGCGATCACCGTGGCCTCAACGAAGTAGCCGGTCTCAGCGGCCTCCGGTATCCCGCCGCCGGCGACGATGCGGCCGCCCTCGGCGCGGGCTTTCTCGATGTGCTGCAACACGCGCTGCTGATTCGTTCGGCTGATCTGCGGTCCCATGTGCGTATCAAAGTTGCGGGGATTGCCCCAAATCACCTGCGATGCAACCTCCGCGGCCAGCTCGAGAGCCATCTCGTATTTCACCCTGGGGAGCAGCAGGCGAGTCAGGTTTGTGCATCCTTGTCCCGAATGTCGGGACATACGTGGGACATTGAATCGAACCACGGCCTCAACGTCGGCGTCGTCGAGCGCGATGGTCGCCGACTTTCCACCGAGTTCCAACGCGACCTTCTTCACCCGTTCCGCCGCGGTGGCCATGATCCGCTTTCCGACCGCCGTGGAACCGGTGAAGCTGATCATCTCGACGCAGGGATGCGCCACCAGCGCCTCGCTGACCTCGGTGTCCGAACTGGTGATGACGTTGAAGACGCCGGGTGGGATGTCGGTCTCCTCGGCAACCAACTTGCCGACGAAGTTGGCGGTCCACGGAGTGAGCGGAGACGGCTTGACAACGACGGTATTGCCCGACGCCAGGGCCGGTCCGACCTTGTAACAGAGCTGTTGGATGGGATAGTTGTACGGCGTGATCAGAGCCGTGACGCCCCAAGGCTCCTTGATCAGCAGCCGCTCATTCGGCGACACCATCGCCGGGTGTGGCGGAAGGTTCCGCTCGAATGTGTAATTTTCGGCCAGCTCCATCCAGTCAGTAAGTTCGTCGATCGGATCGTCGAGCTGAAATTGCTTGGTCATGAAAATGGGGCAGCCGACCTCGGCGACGAGAAGCTCGCGCAACTCCTCGATATGACGCTGCATCGCCTCTCGAAGCTGACCGATGCAGCGAGCCCGGAATGCGTGGTCCTTGGACCAGGAGGTGTTTGCGAACGCCTGGTGCGCCGCGGTGGCCGCTGCGTCCACATCTTCGATGCCCGCGTCGGGGGTCTGTCCGATCTCGGTTTCGAAGTACGGGTCGATGTTCGCGAAGGTCTTGCCAGAGCGAGCCGCCACCAGACGCCCGTCGATCAGAAGCTGGGGAACAAACTCCTCGGCCACACTTGCCTCCTATACCACCGGCGGGCGTGACCGCCGCGATTCTGTATCCAGGATTCACGAGGAATCTATAGGTCGCGGCGTGAGAAGTCAACGCAGAGCTTGTCCGGTGCGTCAAGCATCCTGCGGCCTCGTTCGGCACGTTACTCCGATTCAAAACAAGGGTTGAAAAGCTTTCGGCCTAGGGGCTCGTAACGCAACCTGCGGTACGGGGCCGTCACGAAGCGTACGGACCGCGCCCGGCCTCAAGCCTCTTCCCGGTGGTGGTGGAAGTCCGTCAATACCTCGTGTTTGACACGACGGAGCTCAGAAACCTAGGGTTGCGAATCCTGGATTCATAGCTGCCAGCGGTGGCACGTCCGTTGCGAAATACGGGAGAAGGAATGGATCTCACGCCGAGCGCCGGCCATGATGCGTTTCGCGCAGAGGTACGCGACTGGCTGACTGACAACAAGCCGGCCTTACCGATGCCGTCGGGTGACACCCTCGATGGAGCGCCCCTGCATCTTGACTGGGAAAGGCGGCTTTTCGACGCCGGCTTGGCTGTCGTCAGCTGGCCACAACGATTCGGGGGTCGCGACCTGGACCTGTGGCACTGGTTGATTTTCGAGGAGGAGTACTACCGAGCCGGTCTACCGCAACGCGTCGCGCAGAACGGTATCTTCCTGCTTGCGCCATCGCTATTGGAATTCGGTACCGAAGACCAACAAGAGCGGTTCCTCCGACGAATCGCGTCGGCCACAGACATCTGGTGCCAGGGCTGGTCAGAACCCGAGTCGGGCAGTGACTTGGCCTCCCTGCGGTCGCGGGCCGTACGTGACGGTAATTCCAGCGGTTGGCGTCTACACGGGCAGAAGTGCTGGACCACGCGCGCAGCAGTCAGCACGCACATGTTCGGCATTTTTCGTACCGGCGAAATGGCCGAACGCCACCGCGGCCTCACCTACTTCCTGATCAACCTCGACCAACCGGGCGTGACTGTCAAACCAGTCGCCAAGTTTGACGGAACGGAAGGGTTCGCTGATGTCTATTTCGACGGCGTCTTTGTCGCTGACCGCGATGTGCTGGGCGGAGTCGGCAACGGTTGGCGGGTCGCGATGGCGACGACGGGATCAGAGCGCAGTCTTGCGCTGCGCAGCCCCGGCCGATTTCTGGCGACTGCCGAGAGGTTGATCGAGCAGTTCTACGCTTCACCGGAGACGGTGCGTGCCGATTCGCGGTATCGAGGCGCCGTTGCGAACGCTTGGATGGGCGCTCAGGCCTACAAGTTGGCTACGGATTGGGTAGTTACCCGGCTGCTCGATGATGTTCCGCTGGGTGCCGAGGCCAGCCTGAGCAAACTGTTCTGGTCTGAGTTGGATATCGAACTTCACCAGGCTGCATTGGCCTTGCAAGGCATTGACGCTGACCTCGATGACCACTGGATCAAGGGATTCGAGTTCGCTCTGTCCGGCCCGATCTACGCAGGTACCAACGAGATTCAACGCAACATAGTTGCTGAGCGACTGCTGGGCATGCCGAGGCTATGACTGTGTACTTCGCATTCACCACCGACCAGATCCAGCTACGTAGCGGTCTTCGTGACCTTCTAGTCGAGACATGCCCACCCGCAGTGGTGCGCGCCGCATGGTCGGAATCGTCGAGTCCTGTTCCCCAGTTGTGGAAACAACTTGGCGCAGTGGGTCTGCTCGGACTACTTGCCCCCGCTGAGGCCGGTGGGATGGAAGCGTCCGAGGTCGAACTCGTTCTGTTGCTGGAGGAATGCGGAAGATTCGCCGTTCCAGGGCCGCTCGGTGAGCACATCGCGGCAGCGGTGCCCGCACTGGCGGCAGCCGCAGCACCGGAAGCGGTTGCCGCCGTGACCGGTGAACTGGTGGTCGCCGTCCAGGAGCAGACTTCCGACCGGGTGCGCTGGATCACCACGGCGGATCTGCTCGTCCACCCCGGCCGCGGTGGACTTGAAGTGACGGCGAGGGCAGACCTCAACATCACCATGGCGACGCCGTCAGTCGATCTTTCGGTCACATCGGCGATCGTCACGCCGGTGCGGCCGCGACAACTACCGGGATCCGACGCCGTATTGGGCGGGCGCCGGGCCACCGTGGCAGCGGCCGCTCAGCTCCTCGGTCTGGCCGACCGCTTAATCACGATGACTAGCGAATATGTCAGAGTGCGAAAGCAATTCGGGATCCCTGTCGGTTCCCAACAGTCGGTCAAACATCTACTCGCGGCCGCACTCGTCAGCCTCGAACATGCACGGCCGGTCGTCTACCGCGCCGGATGGGTACTGGCCGCCAATGCCGCTGATCCGGACCTTGCGATCAGTTTCGCGAAAATCTATGCAACTCGTGCAGCGAATTTGGCGGCGAAGACGGCGCTGCAATGCCATGGCGCCATCGGTTACACCTGGGAGCACGACCTGCACCTGTGGATGAAGCGAGTGTGGGCGTTGAGTACCGCGTGGGGAGTCGCAGCCGCACACGAAAGCGTCGTGGCCTCCGCCCTACTTGACGCTTGCAACTGAACGCTCGACACCCCTTACAGATCGGATCACCATCATGCGCAATTCGCTCTACGGCCCAGACCACGACCAGTTTCGCGCCGCTGTTCGCGCATTCATCCAGCGGGAGGCAGTACCGAATGTTGCAAAGTGGGAGGAACAGCACCGGGTGGATGTCGAGTTCTACCGCAAGGCTGGAGAACTCGGCATTCTCAGTCTGCAGATTCCCGAAGCATACGGAGGGGCCGGTCAGGCCAGCTTTACTTACAACCTTGTGGTGGCCGAAGAGTTGATTGGTGCGCATCTGTCGCTATCGCCGGTGCGGGTCCATATCGACGTCGTCATTCCGTACTTCCTCAGCTACGCCACGGCGGACCAGAAGCACCGGTGGTTGCGCAGCCTGGGAACCGGCGAGAATATGGCGTCCATCGCGATGTCCGAACCGGAAACGGGTTCGGACCTCGGTGGTATCGCGACCTCGGCTCGGCGCGATGGAGATTGCTTCGTCATCAACGGCGCGAAGACGTTCATCACCGGAGGGATCAACGCCGGTCTGGTGATCGTTGTCGCGCGCACTTCGCAGCACCAGGATCGCCGTAAGGGCCTTTCGCTATTCGTCGTGCAGGACGGCACGCCCGGCTACACCAAAGCCCGCAATCTGGACAAGCTCGGAATGCACTACGCGGATACAGCAGAGTTGAGTTTCACTGACGTGGCTGTCAGCTGTGACGACATGTTGGGTGAAGAAGGTCGGGCGTTCGAGTACCTGACAAGCAATCTCGCGCAGGAACGCATCAGCGTGGCCGCGGGTTCGGTGGCAATGGCCAAGACCGCACTGGCCGACACGGTCGCGTATGTCAGCCAGCGCGAAGTGTTTGGTCGTCGACTCTCGAAGTTTCAGAACACGAAGTTCGTGCTGGCGGGGGTGTCGGCTGAGATCGAGGCCGCAGACTCGCTGCTCCAGCGTGCGGTCGCTGAACTCGATGCGAAGGAACTGTCGGTAGCCGATGCAGCCCGAGTGAAGCTGTTCTGCTCAGAAGTGCAGGCACGCGCGGTGGACAGTTGCCTGCAATTGTTCGGTGGATACGGATACATGCTCGAGTATCCGATCGCGAAGATGTACGCAGACGCTAGAGTAAGCCGGATCTACGGCGGCTCAAGCGAAATCATGAAAACCATCATCGCGAAGTCAATGGGCCTCTGATGATATTCGCGCGGTGCACAACCGCCGTCACCGCACTAAGTACTAGTCCGATGCGGGCAATGGCTTGGCGGTCTTGACCGGCATTGCGTTGTCGTTGACGAAGAGGGCAGCTGCGCCCGCGTTGGTACACAGCAACTCGAGACGGGAGTCCGCGTGCAGGTAACGCTTACCGAGATCCGTTCCGCCGTCGTGTCCGACCACCATCGGCAGTCCTGGTTCGGGCTCAGCTCCCAAGGGCAGCAATGAGTGGCCACTGCAAGTGAGCTCGATCGGACTGTCTGGCGCCCGGATGACCACGACCTGAGTTTCGTCCACCGCGCTGCGGAGCCGCGTCCCTGCTGTCAACTTCAGACCACACCCTTCGCTCATCAGGGACTTGCCTAAGGAAGCCGGCTATGAACCAACGTGTGGATCCGTCGAGCGTGCACGTCATCGCCCTGTTCTGCGCATTGCGATACTCCGGCCGGTTGATCCGAACGACAGCAACGGACTTGTCGACAGCCTCGTACTCCACGACACCAGTCCCAGTTCCCCGCCTGAGCCCGGCATCTGTCGAGCCCAACGTGTATGCATCCGGGATATATTACCTCCTCGCAGGATCTTCGCCGGGGGTTGAGAACGGCAGGATCGGGGGTAGCCTCTAGGCACAGCGGCCAATCAACGACGAAAGGCAGCGCTATGCCCTTACGCGAGCGTCACAGCATTACCGAAATCCGCACGGCCATCCGCGAACTCAGCAGCCGAGCCAGGCTGGCCCGCAAGGAGGGCCGCATCGCCGACGCCGAGGAGATCGAGCAGCGCATTCAGTCCTACCGCGAGGAACTCGCCACGCGGCCCTGACCGCTTGAGGCTGGGTACAGCTACGTACCGAGCCGACGAAACGTGCTGCGGTGAAACACGATCGGGGCCACGTCAGCGCGCACGATGATGTCGCTGACCCGCAGAATCACGATGGTGTGATCACCCGCAGGGACCAGTTGCTCGATCGAACTCTCCAACCAGACAGCGGTCCCGTCGATGAACACCGCGCCTGACTCCCGCGACACCGTCCGCAGCCCGGCGAACCGGTCCCCGGTCTTGGCCGCCAGCGTGCGCGCCGCGTCGTCATGCGCCTCGCCCAGCACGCTGATACCAAGTGCTGGCAGGTCTTTGAGCTTGGGCCACGTCTCCGAGGTGTTCTGGACGCAGAACGAAACCAGCGGCGGCTCCAGAGAGACCGGGACGAAGGTGCTCGCAGCGAGGCCCACCCGGGTGCCGTCCACCTCGGCGGCGATCGCGATGACCCCCGACGGAAAGTGTCCGAACGCCTCGCGAAGCGACGTGGGGTTCAAGTTGGTTGCACTCATACTTTGACCATCTTCACATGTGACCTGCTGGCAGGCCACGCCCGGGCGGTGGCCGCCGGGTAGCCTGACGCTCGTCATGTGGATACCGCTCCTGGCGATGGCCATTGCCGTCAGCCTCGAGCCGTTCCGGATCGGTATGACGGTGCTCATGCTCAACCGGCCCCGACCGCTGCTGCAACTGGTCGCCTTTCTCACCGGTGGTTACGCGATGGGCCTGACGGTGGGCGTGCTCGTGTTGTTTCTGTTGCGGCCCGCGTTGGGGTCCACCCACTTCACCCTGCCGCGGGTGCAGATCGCGGTCGGTGCGGTGGTCCTGGTCTACGCCGCGGTGGTGGCCACCGGCGTGTTTGGCTCCAAGCGCGGCCCTGACGGGCCGGTGGGTGTCGCAGGCCGGGTGTTCACCACGATTGCGGGCCGCGCCCGGCAACTGCTCAGCGGTGGTTCGCTCTGGACGGCCGGGGTCGTGGGTCTCGGCACCGCGCTGCCGTCCGTCGACTACCTGGCGGCGCTGGCGCTGATCGCGGCCTCCGGCGCCGCGACGGCGGTGCAACTCGGCGCGCTGCTGGTGTTCAACGTGGTGGCGTTCGCGCTCGTTCAGATTCCGCTGCTGTTTTATCTGGTGGCCCCGGACCGCACCCGCGCGACGCTGGCGGCACTGCACGGCTGGCTGCGCGCGCAGGGCCGACGCGGGGTGGCGTTGCTGTTGGCCGTGGTGGGGTGCGTGCTGCTCGGCGTGGGCTGGGCCGGTCTATGAGCCGGGCTGGGGCTGATTGTTCAGCACGTACTGCAGCCCGGACAGCAGCTGCGACACCGGATCCGCGCCACCGCCGAAGGCCGCCTGCGTGGCGGGGGCGGTGATCTCGGCGGGGTCATAGCCGTTGACCGGGTCCACGGTGATGGGCGCCGTCAACGGATTGTCGTGGCGCGAATAGCCGGCGTCCACGTAGGGCTTCAGCACAGCGTCGAGCTTGATCAGCGTCTCCTGGGGCACCCCGAGGTACTTGAAGGGCATCACCAGCGGAAGGTGCTCCTCGGGGATCATGAACGTCGTCGTCTTGGCGCCCCTGGAGTTGATGGTCGTGCGGATGTTCTGCGGCGGCACCATGCTCGGGTCGGTGAACGCGACCGCAGTGTGCCCGGTGGCCAGACCGACGATCGCGTTGGCGACCGAGATCCAGTTGTCGGGCCGGTCCGGCCAGTCGGCGATGCTGTCGTAGGCGGAGACGAACTGATAGGTGTCGTACTGGCTTTCCACCGGCGCCGGCACGCGGTAGTCCAGCGACGGCACGACGCTGCCGACCGGGAACACCTGGGTCAAAAAGCTCTCCCCGAACGCGTGCCGGGCCACCGGGTCCCCGTACATCGCAAAACTCAGTTGATCCGGTGGCGGCGCGGCCGGGTCGTAGGCGAGCTTCGCCTGCACGTCGTTGAGCACCATCGCGCCTTCGGACAGGCCGATCACCGTGCCTTGGCCGCCGTCGCGGACCGCGTTGATCACATTGGGGGTGCCGACGTCGACCGACTCACCGACGCTCGGGCCGTCGAGGCCGAGGCCGGGCATGATGCGCTCACCGAATGCGCCGATGCCGGGAAAGAAGCGTTCCAGGGTGTGGCCCTGTACCTGCCCCGCGGGATAGTCGACGATCGACCGGTCCAGTCCGGGGAACCAGTCGGCGCCGGTGCGCATGATGTATTCGTCGTAGGGGATACCCGAGACGTGGGCACCGCCCAGCGCATAGCCGCGGCCCGGGGTGCCCAGCGCCGGCTGGCCATCGGAGGGGACCGGGTCCGGCGGTTCGTCGGCGGATGCGACCCCAAGACCGAAACAGCTTGTGGCACACAGAGTTACCAGCGCAGTGCCGAATGCCAGCCGTCGCTTCATGCCTGTCGTAGCCCTCCCCGCGCCACTCGCGTACACCCTACTCCGCCGCATCCACGCGGACCCCGTTTGCGGTGTCGAGCCGGGGAAATCCGCCCTGCTGATATTGCTCGACGCACGCGGCGCGCCGGATCTTGCCGCTCGTCGTCGTGGGGATCGAGCCGGGCGCCACCAGCACGAGATCCTCGACGCTCAGGCCGTGCACGTTGGAGATCGCGGAGGTGACATCGCTTTTCACCGCGCTGTACCACCGCATCGCGTCGCCGTCGGGATCTGGCGGCTTCTTGAGCTCGATGACGGTCACCAGCGTCTCGGTCCCGTTCACCGGCACCGCGATCGCCGCGACCCGGCCGCGGGTGAGTTCGTGCACGGTCGCCTCGATGTCCTCGGGATAGTGGTTGCGGCCGCGCACGATCAGCAGGTCTTTGATGCGCCCGACAATGAACAGCTCGCCGTCGTGGATGAAGCCGAGGTCGCCGGTGCGCAACCAGGGCCCATCCGGCGTCCCGGCTGATGGTTCGACGAGCGTTGCGCCGAAGCAGCTTTGCTCCTCGGGCGGTTTGCGCCAGTATCCTTCCGAGACGTTCTCCCCGTGCAACCAGATCTCGCCGACCTGGCCGGGTCCGCATTCGCGGTGGGTCTCGGTGTCGACGATCCGCAGCGTGGGACCGTGCGGCACCCGATACCTGACCAGCGCCGTGCCGTTACCGGCGCAGGGCCGGACCCGGCCCGCGCCCAGTTCTGTGGTGTCGAAGTGCACCGCCGGTGCGGATTCGCTCCAGGTGCCCGCTGCCCCGAACACCGTCGCTTCGGCCAAACCGTATGCGGGACGCATCATGTGGTCGCGAAAGTTGAAGTGCGCGAACCGGTCCACGAAGCGATGCAATGTGGCGGGCTCGACACGTTCGGCGCCGCTGGCGATGCCCACCACGCCGCCCAGGTCGAGCCCGTCCAGGTCGTCGTCGGTGGTCTTGCGGGCGGCCAGGTCGAACGCGAAGTTCGGCGCCGACGAGAACGCGGGGGTGTTCTCGGCCAGCGCGCGCACCCACCGGGCCGGCCGTTCCAGGAACGCCTCCGGGCTCATCAGGTGGGCGCGACGGCCGCACAGGATCGGCGCGCAGACGCCGAGCACCAGCCCCATGTCGTGGTAGAACGGCAGCCACGACACCAGCGTGGCGTCCTGCGGCAGCGGGGATTCGGCGAACAGCCCGCGCATCAGCTGCTCGAAGTTCACCGTCAGGTTGCGATGCGAGAGCATGACTCCCGCCGGTGTCCTGGTCGATCCCGAGCTGTACTGCAGGTAGGCGATGCTCGGCCACTGCGCCGGCGCGAAGCCAGGCTCGGCGTCGGTCTCGGTCCCGTTCTCCAGAATGTCCAGGTTCAGCGCGTCGACCACGACGATCGTCGGCGTCGGCGCTGTGCCCGCGGCGACGAGCTCGTCGACTCCGGTGGCGGCGTCCGCGGTCGTGAGGACCACCGTGGGCTCGGTATCGGCGAGGACCGCGCTCACCCGTTCGTGGCCGGCACCGGGATGCGGTAGCGGCAGCGGCACCGCCACCCGCCCGGCCTGCATGGCGCCCAGGAAGGCCAGCACATACTCCAGGCTCTGCGGGGCGAGGATCACCGCCCGGTCCCCGACCGACCCGTGCCGCGCGATCTCGCGGGCCAGGTTCATCGTTCGACGGGCCAGCTGTGACCATGTCAGGCTCTCGGCGCGGCCCGTCGGGTCGCGGCGGTAGTCGATGAACGTGAACGCCACCTCGTCGGGGCGCAGGCTGGCGCGCCCGTGCAGCATCGACAGGATCGACGACTCAGACGTTGTTGTTGTCACGCTATGTCCGATCAGCTCGTCGGGCTCGGTTGCAGACGCTCGGCCCGGCGCGGCCCGATGCGCGACGGCCACCAGTTCGCGCGCCCGACCAGGGTGGCGATGGCTGGGACCGTGATGGTGCGGACCACGAAGGTATCCAACAGGATTCCCACCCCGATCACGAAACCTCCCTGCACCACGATGCCGATGCTCGAGAACAGCAGACCCGACATCGAGGCGGCGAAGATCAGCCCCGCCGCGGTGATCACACCACCGGTCGAGCCCAGCGTCCGGATGACGCCGTAGCGCACGCTGTGCGGTGATTCGTCACGTAGCCGCGACACGAACAGCATGTTGTAATCCGCGCCGACGGCCACCAGCACCACGAATGCCAACGGCGGCACGCTCCAATGCAGGTCCTGGCCGAGGACCACCTGGAACGCCAGCACCCCGAGGCCGACCGCCGCGAAGTAGGAGACCACGACGGAGCCGACGAGGTACAGCGGCGCGATGATCGCGCGCAGCAGCACCATCAACGTCAACAGCACGACGATGATGGTCGCGGCGATGATGAACCGGATGTCCTGCTGGTAGTAGTCGCGGGTGTCGCGCAGCGCAACGGGAAACCCGCCCATGGAGATCGTGGCGTCGGCCAGCATGGTGTTGGGTTGGGCGCCCCGCGCGACGTCGTAGATCTCGTTGACCTGGTCCATCGCCTCGGGGCTGTAGGGGTTGAGTTCGGTTTGGATCAGGTACTGCACCGAGCGGCCATCAGGTGAGATGTAGGCCTTGGCGGCGTCCTTGAAGTTCGGCAGGTTCAGCACCTCGACCGGAATGTTGAAGCCCGCCTGCGCCGGGTCGGCGGCGTTGGATCTCAGCGTGAGCAGGAACGTCGACGCCTCATTGAGCCCGGCGGCGATCACCTTGACCTGCTCGACGAGTTGGTCGACGCCGCCCGCGACTTCGCGGCTTCCGTCGGCCAGTCGGTTGGCGCCCTGCTGTAGCTCGGTCAACCCGGCTTCGGGGCCGCCGGGCTGGTCCAGCCCCATCGCGTCGACCGCCTTGGCCACGTTGGCCATGGCCGCGTTGAGCTTGGCCACCGCCTCGTTGAGGGTTTTTCGGTCGTCGACATCCTGGAGCTGGTGGGCGAGATCGTTGATCTCAGCGAGGCTTCCGTCTTCCCGCGCGGCGACGAGGCGCTGAAAATGCATCCGGGTGTCCCGGCAGGACGGGTTGGCGTCGCAGATGGCATTGCCCTGCAGCGCGGCCAAGACCGGGCCGATCCAGGCGAACATATCCTTGACGGCGCTGAAGTTGAAGCCCATCGAGTTGCCGAGTGCGTTGACGCTGGCGACCAGCTTGGCCGCGATCTCGA
This sequence comes from Mycolicibacterium sp. XJ2546, assembly GCF_053483195.1. Taxonomy (NCBI): domain Bacteria; kingdom Bacillati; phylum Actinomycetota; class Actinomycetes; order Mycobacteriales; family Mycobacteriaceae; genus Mycobacterium; species Mycolicibacterium sp. XJ2546. The sequence continues at coordinate 297,584 of NZ_JBEFRW010000004.1, forward strand.
CGTCGCGAACCAGCCTGTCTCCGCCGTATTCGGTCCGCATCGCAGAAAACGTCGTCACCAGGTCCCGGATGCTGGGCGCGACCGCGTTGATCTGACCCCGTACGTCGGCGAGGCTGTCGGCCAGCGTGCTGGCGCCGTCGGTCAGCCGGTTGAAATCCCCGGCGTGATCACTGATCCGGTCGGAGCCGTCGGCCAGCCGATCGCCGACGAGGCCGGCCTGGTAGGTGGCCCGGAACTCGGCAGGCACTTCGCCGAGGGGCCGGGTGATGCCGCTGACCAAACCGACGCCGGGCAGTTGTGCGATGCGTGACGCCAGCTGTTCCAGATCCGCCAGCGCCCGCGGGTTGCGCAGATCGTGCGGGGACTGGATCAGCACGTATTCGGGAACGGACTGGCTGACCGGGAAGTGGCGTTCCAGCGCGGCGTACCCGACCGAACTCGGCGCCGACGCCGGGACGACCTTGCGGTCGTCGTAGTTGTAGCGCGCGATCACCGCGATCCCACCCAGCAGGGCCAACACGATCAGGCTGGTGACCAGATGCGTCACCGGTCTGCGCACGATCCGGATGCCCGAACGCCGCCAGAACCGCGCGGTCAGCTCGCGCCGCGGCTGAATCCAGCCGCGCGGTCCGGCCAACACCATGATCGCGGGAAGCAGGGTCACCGCGGCGAGGAAGGCGACGCCGATCCCGATGGACGCCGACGCGCCGACGGTCTTGAACACGCCCATCTGCGCGAAGTTCAGGAGCAGAAAGGTCAGTCCGACGGTGGCCGCGGATGCCGCGATCACCTTGCCGATCGAGATCATCGCGGCCTTGACCGCGCGATCGTAATCGTCGCCTGATCGCAGATAGTCGTGGTAGCGGCTGATCAGAAACACCGCGTAGTCCGTTCCGGCTCCGGCCATGATCGCGCTGAGGAACACGATCGACTGGTTGGAGACGCCCGCGCCGGTCAGCTCCGACAACCCGGCCACCACCGACTGGGCGATCAGCAGCGACGACCCGATCGTCACCAGCGGCAGCAGCATCGTCACCACGTTGCGATACACCAGCAGCAACACGCCGAGAACCATGACGGCGATGGCGATCTCTATCGGCAGGCGATCCTTCTCACCAGCGACGGTGAGGTCCGCGACGGTGGCGGCGGGCCCGGTGAGGTGCACAGCCAGCGGACCGTCGAGGATCTCGTGCCTGATGACGTCGGCCACGCGGTTGAACGCGTCATAGGCCCGCGGCGTACCCAGCTCCCCCGCGAGGCCGACCGGCAGCACCCAGGTCGTTTTGTCGTCGCTGGTCAGAAATGGCCGCAGCTGCGGTGTGCTGACGAAATCCTGCACGGAAACCACGTCGGAGGTGTTGTCGCGCACCACGTCCACCACGTTGCGATAGATGGCTTCGTCGGCGGGCGTGAGACCGGTTTCGTTGATGAACGCGACGACCAGAAGGTTGTCCGAACCCGGCTCCGGGAAAGCCTCCGCCATCTTCGTCGCGGTGATGCTCGACGGTGCATCGCTGGGCAAGATGCTGAGCGGATGTTTCTGCGCCATCTCGCCGAGCGACGGCAGCGCAAGCGGCAGGGCGATCGCCATGGCGACCCAGACGCCGATCACCGCCCAGGGCCACCGCACCACTACGTCTGCTAACCGCCGCATGACGCCCTCACCACCGCACGGCCACCGAGTCGATCCACGCTATGCGACACGCCCCCAGTTACCGCGGTCGGCGACCAGCCCGCACACCGACCTCATTGTCGCCATATAACGCGCAACCGACTTTTCGGCGACCGGATTGGCGGGATGCATGATCGCCATGACCGTGCCCTCGCCGTATCGGAAGAGATAAATGGTGAGCTGATATGAGTACCGGTCATCCGAATAGACCCCGATATTGTCTGCGATGCCCATGTCGGCGGCGGCCAGCACCGCGTTGAGCGGAGCGGCACCGGCATGAAAGAAATTCGACACGGGGAAATTGGGCTGCGGCCAACTCAGCCACGGCGCCAACTCCAGAACGCGGTAGTAGGGCACCTTGGCCATATTCAGGTTCGCGTCGAAGGAATCTTGTGCGAGCCAGGCGGCATCACCGAATGTGGCCGCGCCTATCGGCACGGTGATCGGAATCAATCCGGTGAACCACCCTTGCGTCATGAAATTGTCCGCGGCGGAGCGGGAATCGCGAGGGGTGAGCCCGTAATACGTCAGCGCACCGGTCAGTTCGTGCTCGACTTGGGCCAGACAGGCGAATAGACCGCCGACAAAGCGCGCACCGGACGTCGAACACGCCGCTTCGAAGCGTTCGGTCTGGGCCGGGTTCATCAGGATTTCGGTGGTGATATCGCTGCTGGTCGACTCCGTCGGATCACCTAGCGGCAACGGGAATTCGGGAAATCCACCGCCATTGCTGTCTGCGAAATCAATCCATGCCTTTACATCAGACGAATCCACGGTCAACGGCGAAGTGCGCTCGCGCTCGCGGATGCAGAATTCGGCATAACTACCGGCGTCGGGTAGTGCGAGCGCCTCACCGCTGCCGCTGTACGCCGAATACATGCCGTTGGCTTCAAGCATTGTGGTGCCGATCAAGGTGGCGTCTCCATGGACATGGTCCATGGCCGCGAAAAAGGTGAAGTGGTCTTCGTTCTGGATGACCCCGAAAGTGAAGCAGCCCCATTCCAACGGGCTCGGAATGTCCACCACATGCGCGCGAATTTCGTCGACGGTCATCGCGCCGTGCTGGATTGGCACGAATTCGATGTCGGCTGGATTCTCGATGGCGTGCCGGATGAACTCACCGTCACCGGTGCGTTCGAACCAGCTGCGGAAGGTGTCGTGCCGACGCAGGTAGGCATTGACGGCCTGATCCATTGCCGAAATGTCACATTGCCCGTTCACCTCGCAGCTAGTGATCATCTGCCGCGAGAAACTCAACCCCGCAGCGGTGCGCTCGTAGTAGTTGCGCAGATGCTGGCCCTGCATGTAGCTGACGGGTGTCGAACTGACCGGAGCGCGCAGCGCTTTCTCGGCGGCCGCAGGGGTCGGATGCCAAGACGTGAGATGACCGGGCTTCAACGTCCAATCGTCGAGTGCGCCGATCGTGATTTTGCCGATTTGCAACCCGGCCCCCAATCCATACTGCTTCTGCCGATTGCCGATCCGGCATCGAGTCGTTGCCGCACCAACATACGTCTGCAGGCCCGCCGCACCGTCCGAATCCCAGTCGTTAGCGGATCCAACCATGCCGCGCGCCGACATGCCATAGTCTGCCGGGGGGCCACGCTCAATTGACGGGCACGACACTTTGCCAGGGGGGCGTGTTCTGGCCGCCGATGTCAAGGGAGGACAACAACGGCATGGTATCCGCGGGACATCTCAACGAGCCGACTGCTCGCATCGCAATCGTCGGCTACGCAGCGCGGTTTCCAGGCGCCCAGGACGTCGACGACTACTGGGACCTGCTACGCGAGGGCCGCGACGCGATATCGGAGGTGCCCGAGGACCGCTGGAACGTCGACGATTTCTTCGATCCGGAACCGGGAGCGCCCGGCAAGATCGTGACCCGTCGGGCCGGTTTTCTCGACGACTCCACGGGGTTCGACGCGCCGTTCTTCGGGATCTCCACCCGTGAGGCGCGGCTGGTGGACCCTCAGCACCGGCTGCTGCTGGAGACGGCGTGGCGCGCGGTGGAGCATGCCGGCATTGCGCCCAGCGCCTTGGCCGAAACCACCGCCGGCGTGTTCGTCGGGATCTCCACCCACGACTACCTGGGCATGGTTTCCGACGAGCTGAACTATCCCGAGATCGAGGCCTACATGGCCATCGGCACCTCGAACGCCGCGGCGGCCGGCCGGATCAGCTACCGGTTGGGCCTGCAGGGCCCGTCGGTCGCCGTCGACACGGCCTGCAGTTCGTCGCTGGTGGCGATCCATCAGGCGTGCCAAGCGCTACGCCTGGACGAATGCGACGTCGCGCTGGCCGGTGGTACCAACGTGCTGCTCTCCCCGGCCACCATGGTCACCTTTTCACAAGCCCGCATGCTCGCACCCGACGGCCGTTGCAAGACGTTCGACGCGGCCGCGGACGGCTACGTGCGCGGCGAGGGGTGCGGCGTCGTCGTCCTCAAGCGTCTCGAGGACGCGATCCGCGACGGCGATCCGATCCGCGCCGTGATCCGCGGCAGCGCAATCAACCAGGACGGCGCGTCGGGCGGGTTGACGGTGCCGAACGGCGTTGCCCAGAAACGGGTTATCGCCGATGCGCTCAAGCGGGCCGGCCTCGACCCCAGCGCCGTCGGATACCTCGAGGCGCACGGCACCGGAACATCGCTGGGCGACCCGATCGAGGCCCAGGCCGCCGGCGAGGTGCTCGGCGTCGGACGCAACGCCGACGATCCACTGTTGATCGGGTCGGCGAAGACGAACATCGGGCACCTGGAAGCGGCCGCGGGCATCGCGGGCGTCATCAAGGTCATCCTGGCGCTCGAGCACAAGACGCTGCCCAAACATCTCAACTTCGAGAACCCGTCACCGCACATCCCGTGGGATCGGCTGCCCATCGAGGTGGTCAAGGAGACCGTCCCGTGGGAAAGCAACGGGCGTGCCCGTATCGCGGGGGTCAGCTCGTTCGGGTTCGCCGGCACCAACGCGCACGTGATCCTCGAAGAGGCCCCGGCCATAGCCGACACTGCCGCGCCCGGCCTCGTCGTCGAACCCGTCGACCCTGCACGGTTTGCGCTGCTGCCCCTGTCGGCGCGCACACCCACCGCGCTGGTGCAGTTGGCTGATCAGTACCGCGGCTGGCTGACGAAGAACACCGACGCCACCTTGGCCGACGTGTGCTTCACCGCCGGGGTGGCGCGCGCGCATCTGGAGCACCGGGCCGCGCTGGTGGTCAACTCGCGGGAGTCGGCCATCGAACTGCTCGGCGCGCTCGCCGACGACCGCCCGGCACCCGGCCTGGTGCGCGGCGAAACGCAGGCCGCACCGAAGACGGCGTGGCTGTTCACCGGACAAGGCAGCCAGTACCCGGGTATGGCGCGGGAGCTGTTCGACACCGAGCCGGTGTTCGCCGAGACGCTGATGCGCTGCGCGGCCGCGGTCGCCGACGTCGTTGAAAAGCCGTTGCTTGACGTGATCTTCGACGTGGACAGCCCCGACTGCGAACAGACGCTTCGGCAGACCTCATATGCGCAACCGGCCCTGTTCGCGGTGGAAATGGGTCTGGCCCGGCTGTGGCAGTCGTGGGGCTTTGAACCCGATGTGGTGCTCGGCCACAGCGTCGGCCAGTACGCGGCGGCCTGCGTCGCCGAAATCTGCAGCCTCGAGGACGGCGCGCTGCTGATGGCCGAACGGGGCCGGCTCTTCGCCAGCTTGCCTGCGGGCGGGCGAATGGCGGCGATCTTCACCGCGGCCCAGCGCGTCGATAACCTGGCTGACGAGTACCCGACCCTGTCGGTCGCCGCCTACAACGGCACCAACACCGTATTGTCCGGGCCGGCGGCCGATTTGGAGAAGGCTGTCGCCACGCTGGAATCCGACGGGACCCGGTGCGACTGGCTCGACACCAGCCACGCGTTCCACTCCGCGCTGCTCGACCCGATCCTCGACGAGTTCGAAGCTTGTGCGAACCGGTTCGAATTTGGTGTGCCGCAACGCATTCTGATCGACAACCGCACCGGGACCGCACTCGGCCAGAGCGTGCGACTCGACGGCGCCTACTGGCGCCGCCACGCGCGGCAACCGGTGGAGTTCGCCAAGAGCGTGCGCACCCTCGCCGAGATGAACTGCAAGCTGTTACTCGAGATCGGCCCGCGGCCGGTGCTGACCGCCGCGGCCATGGGCGCCTGGCCCGAGCCCGCCACCGCGCCACGCGCGATCGCCTCGCTGCGCCAAAACACCGCCGACCACCGGCAGATCACCGAAGCCCTCGCCGACGCCTACGTCCTCGGACACCATCCGGAGTTCACCGCGGTCGGGCCGGGGCCCGCGCGCAAGGTCGATCTTCCGACCTATCCGTTCGAACACCGGCAGTACTGGTTCCTGGACAACCGGCCGGAGCGCCAGACCGACGACCGCTTGGAGGTCGACGCGCCGAGGCATTCCGCCGCGCGCACGGAGGCTTTGGGTCTTCTGGAGGACGGCCGCATCGAGGAACTGGCGGCCCTCCTCGACGGCTCCGGTGCCGATCAGCAGACCCGCGACGTGCTGGCCAGCTTCGCCGCACAGCACAACCGGCAGCTGTCGACGCAGACCATCGCAGACGACCGCTACGAGATCCGCTGGGAAGAGGTTCCCGCCCCACCTGTGGGAAGCCCGCAAGCCGATACCGGCGAGGGGCCCACCTGGATCCTCGTCGGTGACCCCACCCCCGCCGTCACACCGCTGGTGGACGAGTTGAGCGCACGGGGTCACCGGTATGAGATCGTCGGCCTGCCGACCTGCGACGCCGACGAGACACAGTTCACCGACATGCTGCGCGCCGCGGCCCAAACCGAGCTGCGGATCGTGCACGTCGCTGCCCTCGACACGGACCCGGCCCGTCGGCCCTCGGCGTCGATGCGCTCGCTGCTGCGGATCCAGCACCGGGTGCTCGGCGGAACACGCCGGCTCTTCCGTGCTGCCGGCGCCGCGGAGCTTCGGGTGCCGATCTGGGTGGTGACCCGCGGCGCACAGCGCGTCACCGACGCCGACACCGTCGCACCGGATCAGAGTTGCCTGTGGGGCTTCGGCCGGGCCGCATCGTTGGAGCTGCCGCAGGTGTGGGGCGGGCTCGCCGACCTGTCCGAGTCGACCGGCGGGGAATGGTCGCGGCTCATCGACCGGATCGCCACCCCGCGCGACTCCGGGGTCGTCGAAGACCAGGTCGCGCTCCGCGACCGGGCCCTCTTCGTCCCGCGCCTGGTCCGGCGCACCTCGCCGCCAAGCACGGAGCCCTTGCAAATACGTGCTGACGCAACGTATCTGGTGACCGGCGGGCTCGGGTCCCTGGGTTTGGAGATCGCGGGCTACCTAGCCGAGCACGGCGCCAAGCAACTGGTGCTGACCGGCCGACGGGCGCCCAGCGAGGCCGCCCGGCAGCGCATCGACGCGCTGACCGAACAGCACGGCTGCGAGTTCCGCATCATCGCCGCCGACGTCGCCGACGCCCACGATGTCGCGCGGCTGTTGGACCGCGTGGCTGCCGAACTGCCCCCGCTGGCCGGTATCGTGCACGCCGCCGGCGAGGTCAGCACGACCCGGCTGAGCGACCTGGACGACGCCGAAGTCGACCGGGTGTTCGCCGGAAAGGTCTGGGGCGCCTGGTATCTGAGCGAGGCCGCACTGGACCTGCAGCTCGACTTCTTCATCAGCACGTCCTCGATCGCCTCGGTGTGGGGTGGGTTCGGTCAGACCGCTTACGGTGCGGCGAACGCGTTCCTCGACGGGCTGGCGTGGCGACTGCGCGAGCAGGGCGTCACCGGGATCAGCGTCAACTTCGGTCCGTGGTCCGCGGGCATGGCCGATGCGGAGTCCCGTGCGCGCCTTGACGAACGCGGCGTCAAAACGATGTCACCCGCCGACGCGCTGACCGGCCTGGCCGACGTCATCTCGACGTCCGACGGTCCGGTCCAGGCGGTGGTGGCCCGGATCGACTGGGCACGCTTCCTTCCGCTGTATCAGCAGGCGGGCAGGCGTGCGTTCCTCGCCGAGCTGGAGCGTGAGGTGCCCAGCCAGGCCGCGGCCGCAGAGGTGGCGCCGTCCGGCAAGACGCAGCTGGTCGAGCGGCTTATCAACGCACCGGTGCAGCAGCGCAAGCGGCTGGTCACCAACTACCTGCGCGACGCTGTCGCCGAGGTGACCCGGGTGGAGGCCGCCCAGATCCGCGAGGACACCGGGTTCTTCGACCTCGGCATGGACTCGCTGATGGCCGTCGAGCTTCGGCGCCGCCTCGAAACAGCGACGGGCAAGGAGATACCCGTCACGCTGGTGATGGATCATCCCCGGCTGTCGGACGCGGCCGACTACCTGCTCGGTGAGGTGCTCGAGCTGGCCGAGCAGGCGCCCGTCGACATCGAGCGTCGACCCGTCGCTGTGGCGCCGACGCGTACCGACGAACCGGTCGCGATCATCGCGGTGTCGTGCCGCTTCCCCGGCGCATCCGATCCGGAAGCGTTCTGGGAACTGCTTTCCGGCGGGGTCGACGCGATCCGGGAGGTTCCCGAGGACCGATTCGACATCGACGAGTTCTACGACGCCGACCCCGACGCCCGGGGTAAGACCTACACCCGCTGCGGTGGTTTCCTCGACGCAATCGACGAGTTCGATCCCGAGTTCTTCGGGATCTCCCCGCGCGAGGCGGTCTGGATCGAACCGCAGCAGCGGCTGATGCTCGAAACGGTGTGGGAGGGTTTAGAGAGAGCCGGATACGCACCATCAGCCTTGCGGGGCAGCCGAACCGGGGTCTTCACCGGGGTCGCGGCCAACGAATACGCGCATCTGCTGTCCACCGAGTCGATCGACAAGATCGAACCGCACTTCATCACCGGCAACGCCCTCAACGCCGTGTCCGGGCGGGTCGCGTTCGCGCTGGGTCTCGAGGGGCCCGCGGTCGCCGTCGACACCGCATGCAGTTCGGCGCTGGTGGCTGTTCATCAGGCACGCCAGGCGCTGCAGTCAGGTGACTGCGATCTGGCGCTGGCCGGCGGGGTGAACGTCTTGCTGAGCCCGGTGACCACCGTCGCCGCGTCACGGGCCCGGATGCTCTCCCCCGCCGGACGATGCAAGACGTTCGACGCCTCCGCCGATGGATACGTGCGCAGCGAGGGCTGCGGGGTTCTGGTGCTCAAGCGGTTGAGCGACGCAGTGCGCGACGGCGACCGGATCTCGGCCGTCATCGTGGGTAGCTCGGTCAACCAGGACGGCGCATCGAGCGGTTTGACGGTGCCCAACGGCGGTGCGCAGCAACGGCTTATCGAGTCGACGCTGAACCGGGCCGGGTTGTCCGGCGGTGACATCGACTACCTCGAGGCGCACGGCACGGGTACGCCACTGGGTGATCCGATCGAGGTGCAGGCCGCCGCGGCCGCCTACGGCGCCTCGCGCGATGCGGACCGGCCGTTGCTGATGGGATCGGTGAAAACGAACATCGGTCACCTCGAATCGGCCTCCGGGGCCGCGGGTTTGATCAAGGTGGTGTTGTCCCTTCAGCACGGGCTGCTGCCGCAGAGCCTGCACTTCGACGAGCCGTCGCCGCACATCCCGTGGGATGCGCTGCCGGTGCGCGTCGTCGACGAGGCGCTGCCGTGGCAGACCAACGGGCGAATCCGCCGCGCCGGGGTGAGCTCGTTCGGGTTCACCGGCACCAACGCACACGTGTTGATCGAGGAGGCGCCGTCCGAGCCCGCCGCCGAACTCGAGGCTGGGGACGAGAGGTCCGTGCACGTGCTTCCGCTGTCGGCCCGGTCGCCGGAAGCGTTGGTGGAGTTGGCACGACGCTATGAGGGGTGGTTGAGCACCCACGCCGACCTCGACCTCGCCGACGTGTGCCAGACCGCGGGAACCGGCCGTTCGCATTTCGAGCACCGCGCCGCGCTGGTGGTCGATTCCGTCGACGCCGTGCGTCAGTGTCTGGCCGACGTCACCGAGAACCGCACCCGCCCCGGTGTGGTGCGCGGCGAGCACACCCACCCGCCGACGACCGCGTGGCTGTTCACCGGGCAGGGCAGTCAGTATCCCGGGATGGCGCGCGAATTGTTCGATGCCGAGCCCGTTTTCGCCGAGACGGTGACACGGTGCGCGGAAGCCGTCAAGGACATCCTGCCGCAGCCGTTGCTCGAGGTACTGTTCGCCACCGACCGGGAGACCGCCGGCAAGTCCACCGAGCGGTTGCGGCACACGTCGTATGCGCAGCCGGCGTTGTTCGCCCTCGAGATGGGGTTGGCCCGGCTGTGGCAGTCGTGGGGCATCGAACCCGACGTGGTGTTGGGGCACAGCGTGGGCCAGTACGCGGCGGCGTGCGTGGCCGGGGTGTTCAGCCTCGAAGACGGCGCACGACTGATGGCCGAACGCGGCCGAATGTTCGGCAGCCTGCCCGAAGGTGGGCGCATGGTGGCGGTATTCACCGACGCCAAGCACATCGAGGAAGTCGCCGCCGAGTTCGGCCGGGTGTCGGTCGGCGCCTACAACGGACCCAACACCGTGTTGTCTGGCCCGGGCGAAGATCTCGAGCAGATCGTCGCCAGGTTCGCCGACGACGGGATCCGCTGCACCTGGCTGGAGACCAGCCACGCCTTCCACTCCGAACTGCTCGATCCCATACTCGACGAATTCGAGAGCTACGCCGGGCAATTCACGTTCGCCACGCCGACCCTGCCGCTGGTGTGCAACCGCACCGGCACGGTGCTCACGGCGCAGACCCCGCTCGACGCGTCGTACTGGCGGCGGCATTCACGCCAGCCCGTGCAGTTCGCCGAGAGCGTGCGCACCGTGGCGGCGCTGGGGTGCTCGGTCCTGATGGAGATCGGGCCGCAACCGGTGTTGACCGGTGCGGCGGTGCAGGTATGGCCGGAACATGTGCCGGCGCCCAGGGCGATCGCGTCGCTGCGTAAGGGTGTCGGTGACCGGCGCCAGATCGCCGACGCGTTGGCCTCGGCCTACGTCGGTGGGCACCTGCCCGATTTCGCAGCGCTGCACCGGCGGCGACGTCGGCGGCTGGAGCTGCCGACCTACCCGTTCCAGCGTCGCCGCTTCTGGCCGCAGACCACCAGCATCGCCGTCGACGGCGCCCCGGTTTCGGGAATACTCGGTAGCGCAAAGGAACTCGCATCTGGGGACACCGTCTACACCAGCAGGCTGTCGGTGAAATCCCTGCCGTGGGTCGCCGACCACGTCATCTACGGCACGGTGGTCGTGCCCGGCGCGACGTACGCGACGATGGCGCTGGCCGCGGCGGGTCCGCCCGCGCGGGTGCAGAACATCTTCTTCTACGAGCCGATCATCCTGCCCGAGAAGAGCTCTCGTGAGGTGCAACTCACGTTGCATCCGTTGGATAACGCGGGCGAGAACGGTGCCGAGTGGAAGTTCCAGATCCACAGCCGCCCGTACGGGGAACGCGGCGGCGACTGGTCGCTGAACGCCGACGGCACCGTCACCAGCGACGACGCCGGCATCGCCGACGATCCGGCGTCGTACGAGGAGTCGATCGAGGACATCATCGAGCGGTGCACGCGTTCGCGTCCGCAGGAGTTGTTCGAACTGGTTGCCGACGCGGAGTTGGAGTGGGGCCCGACCTGGTCGGGCTCGCTGAAGTCGCTGTGGGTCGGTGAGGCTGAGGCGCTCGGCGACATCCTCGTCGGCGAGGAACTGGCCGAGCATCTGGGCACCGAGCCCATGCACCCGGTGTTATTGGACCTGTGCACCGGAATCACCTTCCCGGCGTTCCCGACCCGGGAGGCGATGGAACAGGGCGTCGACGATCTGCTCCTGCCGCTGCGTTACGGGCAGCTGACCGTGCAGGAGAAGATGCCCCGCCGGTTCTACTGCCACACGAAGTGGCATACCAGCGCCGTCGATGCCGAAACCCAGATCTTCGATTTGGATTTCTTGGATCGAGAAGGCCGCCGGCTGGGCGGAATCCGCGACTTCACCGTCAAACGCGCACCCCGCGAAGTGTTGTTGCGCGGGCTGGGCGGCGATGCCACCCGGACGCTGTACACCCTCGGCTGGCACGAGGCCCCGGCGCCGGAACCCGCAGCGGTGAACGGAACGTGGCTGGTGGCCGGGATGGACGAACTGGCCACCCTGCTGCCTGGCTGCGTGCCGTTGGACCGCGACACCGATCAGCAGCCCTTGGGACAGCTGCTGACCCAGGCGCATGCGCGAGGTGAGGCGTTCTCCGGCGTCGTCTGGCGCTGCGCCGCACAGGGGGCCGACGAGTCGAGCATCGATGCCGCCGCGCGGATCGAGAACGAGATCGCCAACCTCCTTGACGCCGTGCACACGGTGCAGCAGAGGGAGGTGAAACTGCCTGGCGGGCTGTGGATCGTCACCGAGCAGGCGGTGGCCACCGATTCAGGTGAGCCGGTCGACCCGGTCCAGGCCGCGATGTGGGGTTTCGGGCGCACGGCCATCAACGAGGAACCGGCACTGCGGTGCAGGATCGTCGACTGCGACGGATCACCGGAGGCGGTGCAGGTGCTCGCCGACCTGATCGCGGCGCCGGTCGACGAACCGGAACTGGCTGTGCGCCAAGGAAAGCTGCTGGCGTCGCGGTTGTTGCCGTGGGCGCGGGGCGGGCATCTCACGGTGCCGCGCTCCACCGACTACGTGCTGGCGCCCACCGAACGCGGTGCGATCGACAACCTGCGGCTGACCGAGACGGATGTGCCGCCGCCGGAGCCCGGCTGCGTCCAGGTCCGGGTGGAGGCTGCGGGCCTGAACTTCCGCGACGTGCTCAACGTGCTCGGACTGTATCCGGGCGACCCGGGTCCGATCGGCGGCGACTTCGCCGGCGTTGTCACCCAATTGGGTGACAACGTCGAGGGACTCGAGGTGGGTCAGCGGGTGTTCGGCGCCATGCAGGGGGCGTTCTGCAGCCGGTTCAACGTGCCCGCGCAGTTGCTCGCGCCGACACCCGAGGGCGTGGGCGCCGTGGCGGCCGCCACCGTCCCGGCTGCGGCGTTGACGGCGCGCCTGGCGTTCGACTGGGCGCAGTTGCGCCCCGGCGACCGGGTGCTCATCCACGCCGCCAGCGGCGGTGTCGGTATGGCCGCCATCCAGATGGCCCGCCAGCACGGCGCCACGGTCTTCGCGACGGCAAGCACCTTCAAGCGCGCGACGCTGCGCAAGATGGGTGTGGAATACGTATACGACTCGCGGACTACGGCTTTCGCCGACCAGATCCTGGCCGACACCGAAGGCGCGGGCGTCGACGTGGTGCTCAACAGCCTGACCAACGAAGGGTTTATCGAGGCCACCGTGCGGGCCACCGCACAAAACGGTCGCTTCGCCGAGATCGCCAAACGCGACATCTGGACACCGGAGCAGATGGCGGCCATCCGACCCGATATCGCCTACGAGATCGTCGCGCTGGACACCGTGACGTTTGACGACCCGGTGCGCATCCACGGCCTGCTCGGCGAGATCTCGGAGGGGCTGGGCAAGGGCGAGTGGGCGCCACTGCCCGCCGAGGTCTACCCGCTGACGGAGGCCAGGGCCGCGTTCCGCCGCATGCAGCAGGCACGCCACATCGGCAAGATCGTGCTGCAGATACCCGCTCCGTTGCAGCCGCGTTCGGACCGCACCTATCTGGTCACCGGTGGGCTGGGCGCGATCGGTCTGCACACGGCCGCCCACCTCGCCCAACTCGGTGCCGGCGACATTGTGTTGACCAGTAGGCGCGAACCCGACACCCAGACCCAACAGGCGATCGACGCAATCAGCGAGCGGCACAAGTGCCGCATCCACATCAGATCAGCAGACGTCAGCGACGAATCCGAGGCGGCCGAACTGCTCGAGCGGATCCGCGCGGAGTTGCCGCCGCTCGCGGGGGTGGCCCACCTGGCGGGTGTGCTCGATGACGGGCTGCTGTCGGCGCAAAGCGTCGAGCGATTCCGGAAGACGTTGGCGCCCAAGGCCTTCGGCGCCCGCCATCTGGACCGCTTGACCAGGGATGACGACCTCGACTTCTTCATCGTGTCGTCGTCGGTGTCCAGCCTGTTCGGCTCGCCCGGTCAGGCCAACTACGCCACGGCCAATGGGTTCCTCGACGGTCTGGTCGCGCAGCGAAGGGCGCAGGGCCTGCCGGCCACCGGTATCAACTTCGGCCCGTGGGCGCAGGGCGGGATGGCGTCCTCGGATGCGGCCGGCGCCAACATCAGAGCCCAGGGACTGGTTCCGTTGGAGCCCTCGTCCGCGCTGCGGGCGATGGCCGAGGTCGTCGCGAACGGCACCGGGCAGGCGGCGGTCATCAACGCCAACTGGCAGCGCGCGGCGAAGATGCTGGGTGCCTCGCGGCCACCGATTCTGGACCTGGTGTTGCCGCGTGCAGGCGGGGACGCCGACGGTGACAGCGAGATGCTTGCGCAACTGATCGAGATCCCCGCGCCTCAGCGGGCCGGTTTCGTCACCGAGTTCCTCCAACGCGAGGTGCAGACCTTCCTGCGGCTGGCACAACCACCGGCGGCGACCAGCCGGTTCCTCGACCTCGGCACCGACTCCCTGATGGCGATCGAACTCCGCAACCGGCTGCACAGCCAGTTCGGTGATGCGTTCACGATCGACGTGACCGCGGTCTTCGACTATCCGACGATCGGGTCGCTCGCCGAGTATCTGGTGGGCCAGATGCCCGATGGAAAGCAGTCGCCAGCCGCGCAGTGACTCAGTCAGCCCAGCGCTGCGCTTCCACCCCCGGTGGCAGCGCCGACTGCATCGGCACGTCGAGGCCGTCGTAGATACCGGGTTTCTGGTCAGCCAGCCAGTTCAGCGCACCGAGCAGGCGGTTGGCCGCGGTGGTGTTGCCGCCGTCGGCGCGGGTTCCGCCCGGCACGTCGGCGCGGCTCACGATGGTCAACTGCGGGTCGCCGTCGATGATCACGCGGTGATCGCCTGCGCCCTCGTCGGGTTGGGGCCAGTCCGGTGCGCACGAGGGATGGATGCGGGTGATGTGGTCGATGACGATGCGTTCGCGCCCGTCGGCCTTGCCGATCACCTTGAGCCAGAACGCGCCCTGGGTGCCCTTCTCGAACCGGCCCATCACGGTGTCGACGGACGATTCCAGCGGCCGGCGCTGAATGTCCTCGGCGATCTCGTCGATCTGCAGCCCGAGACCCCGTCCGATCAGCCGGAGGTTGCCGCCCCACACCATCGTTGGGATGGACGGCAGCAGCATCATCGGCGTCTCCTCCATCGGGCCGCCGAAACCACAGAGCACCTTCACCGCGTGCGGCTGATCATATGTCGAGTAGTCGAAGATCTCCTGGCAGCGGATGGTCCGGATGCGTGTGCACAGCCCGGCGGCCAGGACGGCGAGGGCGTCGTTACCCCAGCCGGGGTCCACGCCGCTGACCAACAGCGTGGACCCGCCGTCCGTGGCGGCCCTGGTCATCCGCTCGACCCAGTCCGGCGGCGCCGAACGCGGGTCGTAGAGGGAGTACAACGACGGCGTCACCACGTGCTTGCCCGCACGCAGGCAGCGCTCGATGTCGGCGACGGCGTCGTCGGCGCGGATGTCGCCGGAGGCCATATAGGCCACGGCGTCGCAGCCGGCCAGCGCCGCATCGACGTCGGTGGTGGCGGTGACGCCCGTCGGGCGATCCAACCCGGCAAAGCTCGCCGCGTCCCGGCCGGCTTTGTCCGGCGACGAGGTGATGACCCCGCACAACTGCAACCCCGGAAACGCCACCGTCGACCTGATGGCCGCCGACCCCATGTTGCCCGTTCCCCACACCGCCACCCGCTGCACCCGGACACCCTAGCGGGCGTGTCGGTGATCATCGTCACAGAACTCGGAAACCCCAGGTCATACACGTGTCAACTGGCACTTTGGCACCGTGCGGCCTGGGCCGGATGGCTAGCAGATTGAAATAGCTCACACCTGCTTTGTGTTGAAGTTACTGAACGGTATAGTTTGGGCCAGTTACTGGTGGGTAACTTAGGACTAAGTACCCAACCGCAAGTGGCCGTCTCGATGAGGAGGAACCGTGAGCCACTATAAGAGCAACGTTCGCGACCAGGTGTTCAACCTGTTCGAGGTATATGGCGTCGACAAGGCGTTCGGCGAAGGCGACTACGCCGACCTGGACCTCGACACCGCCCGCGAGATGCTGGCTGAGGTGGCGCGGTTGGCCGAAGGCCCGATCGCGGAGTCGTTCGCCGACGCGGACCGCAATCCGCCGGTGTTCGACCCGGAGACCCATTCGGTGACGCTGCCGGAGTCGTTCAAGAAGTCGATGCGCGCGCTGTTCGAGGCCGGCTGGGACAAGGCCGGCATCGACGAGGAGCTCGGCGGTATGCCGATGCCTCGCGCGCTGCAGTGGGCGCTGATCGAGCACATCCTCGGCGCCAACCCCGCCGCGTACATGTACGCGATGGGTCCGGGCATGGCCCAGATCTTCTACAACCTGGGCACCGAAGAGCAGAAAAAGTGGGCCAAGATGGCCGCCGAGCACAACTGGGGCGCCACCATGGTGCTCACCGAGCCGGACGCCGGCTCCGACGTGGGCGCGGGCCGCACCAAGGCGGTCGAGCAGCCCGACGGCTCGTGGCACATCGACGGGGTGAAGCGGTTTATCACGTCCGCCGACTCCGATGATCTGTTCGAGAACATCATGCACCTGGTGCTGGCCCGCCCCGAGGGCGCAGGCCCGGGCACCAAGGGCCTGTCGCTGTTCTTCGTACCCAAGTTCCACTTCGACCCGGAGACCGGTGAGCTCGGTGAGCGCAACGGTGTCTTCGTCACCAACGTCGAGCACAAGATGGGCCTGAAGGTTTCGGCCACCTGTGAGTTGGCGTTCGGCCAGCACGACGTGCCCGCCAAGGGCTGGCTGGTCGGCGAGGTGCACGAGGGCATCGCGCAGATGTTCGAGGTCATCGAGCAGGCCCGGATGATGGTCGGCACCAAGGCGATTGCCACGTTGTCGACCGGTTACCTCAACGCGCTCGAGTACGCCAAGGAGCGGGTGCAGGGCGCCGACATGACCCAGATGACCGACAAGACCGCACCGCGGGTGACCATCACGCACCACCCGGACGTGCGGCGGTCGCTGATGACCCAGAAGGCCTACGCCGAGGGTCTGCGCGCGCTGTACCTCTACACCGCCACGTATCAGGACTCGGCGGTGGCCAAGGCGCTACATGACGTCGACGCCGACCTGGCGGTGCGGGTCAACGACCTGATGCTGCCGATCGTCAAGGGTGTCGGCTCCGAGCAGGCCTACGCCAAGCTGACCGAGAGCCTGCAGACACTGGGCGGTTCGGGCTTCCTGCAGGACTACCCGATCGAGCAGTACATCCGTGACGCCAAGATCGACTCGCTGTACGAGGGCACCACGGCCATCCAGGCGCAGGACTTCTTCTTCCGCAAGATCGTCCGCGACAAGGGTGTGGCGCTGTCGCATGTGTCCGGGCAGATCGAGCAGTTCGTCAAGAACGAATCCGGCAACGGGCGGTTGAAGGCCGAGCGCAAGCTGCTGGCGACCGCGCTCGAGGACGTCCAGGCCATGGCCGCCTCGCTGACCGGTTATCTGATGTCGGCGCAGGAGAACCCGGCCGAGCTGTACAAGGTCGGCCTGGGCTCGGTGCGCTTCCTGATGAGCGTCGGCGACCTGGTCATCGGTTGGCTGCTGCAGCAGCACGCGGCGGTGGCGATCGACAAGCTCGACGCCGGCGCCGAGGGCGATGATCGCGCCTTCTACGAGGGCAAGGTCGCGGTGGCGTCGTTCTTCGCGAAGAACTACCTGCCGATGCTGACCAGCACCCGCCACATCATCGAGAACCTCGACAACGATGTGATGGAACTCGACGAGGCGGCCTTCTAAAGCCTTCCTGGTCGTCTCGCACCAAATGGCCCCCGGTCTCTTCCCGGGGGCCATTTGCGTTGCACGGGGCACCGGGCGGGTGGCTCACCGGACCCTATGATGGGTCCGACAACGCAACGACGAGGACGAGGCCAGTGCAGATAGGGGGCAACGCCCGGGCCCGTACGACCATGGAGTTGATTCGTCGCCGGCTCAGCCGAGCCGTGCGCGGCCCGGCCGCTGGGGCGAGCGTGATCGCTCGGATGGTCGTGACCAGCGCGGTCGCCACCGCGCCGAGCCTGATCGTGGCGGTGCACGACGAGCCGGATATCCGCCCGTTGGCTGCCGTCGCGCCGCAGCCGGTTTTTCCCGCCGGCCCGTTGGCGGCGGCGCGTCCCACCAGCCCGTCGCCCGTGTCGGAGGTGGTCGGGCCGCCGCCGCCCGCCGCCCTCAACGCACCGGGCGCCGTGCACATCCCCGCGATCGCACTGACCGCGTACCGCAACGCCGACGGCCTGATGGCGCGCGCCGAACCGGGCTGCGGCCTCAGCTGGAACCTGCTGGCCGGCATCGGGCAGATCGAATCGCGGCACGCGTTCGGCGGCAAGGCCGATCACCGTGGCACGGCCGTAGAGCCGATCTTCGGCCCGACACTCGATGGCTCGCTGCCCGGCAACGAGATCATCGTGGCGGCCCGCAATAGCGGTCGCACGGTGTACGCCAGGGCAATGGGCCCCATGCAGTTCCTGCCCAGCACCTGGGCGCTGTTCGGCGCTGACGGGAACGGCGACGGGCACGCCGACTCGCAGAACCTCTTCGACGCCACCCTGGCCGCGGCGCGCTACCTGTGCAGCGGAGGACTCGACCTTCGCGATCGGTCCCAGCTGATTACCGCGGTGTTGCGGTACAACAACTCGATGCCCTACACCCTCAACGTGCTGGGGTGGAGCGAGGCATACGCCGCCGGAACCCCGCCGGGGTACCTGCCGCCGATCACCGGGCCGACACGGCCGGTCGGCAGCACCCGCGCGGTGGCCCGCCCAACCAACACCGGCCCAGCCGAAAGCGGTTCTGGCACCACGCAATCCGTGCCGGAGCAGCCGTCCACTCAAACCTGGGCCGAACGCAACGCCGGCAGCACCCGCTCCGGCTCGCCGACCGGGCAATCGGGTTCGTCCTCGGCGGGCTCGGTCTCCGCCGGCGGATCCAGCGGTGTTCGCACCGGCAGCAGCGGCGGTAGCGGCAGCAGCAGCGGCAGTCGCGCAACGGGCACCGACACCGGCAACAGCTCGCCGCGGGTCAAGATCGGCAACGGCCGCACCGGCGGAGCGCGCGGCACCGAATAAAGGGCGGGTTCGGGAGGACACTCAGGTGCGCCGCGTTTAGTCTCGCGCGACCGGCTTTCAACCCTTGCCGGCTCTTCGGATCAGTCACTCCCGAACCCGTCGTGCGACCGATCGTACGCCGGTGTCCGGCGTCACACCAGAGGCTTTTTCGGGACTTCAGGAGTCGATCGACCGCAGCAGCGCGCGGGTGCGCGCCCGGGCTTCGGGGTCGGTGTCGAAGATGCCGGCGACGAACTCGTCGACGCCGGATGAGCCCAGTTCAGCGAGGCGGTCGGACACTGTTTTCTCGTCGCCGATGATGGCCGCGTCCTCGGGTCCGGCGTATCCCTCGCGGTCAAGCATCGCCCGATACGACGGCAGCTGGCCGTAGATCGCGAACTCCTCGGCGGCGCGCGCCCGCACGGCGTCGACGTCGTCGGTGACGGCGACGGGCAGCGACGCGGCCACCCGCACCGACGCCTCGTCGCGACCGGCTTCCACGGCCGCCGTGCGCAGGGTCGGCACAATGTGGTCGGCCAGCGTCTTGGGCCCAGTCATCCATGTCATCGTGCCCGCGCTGCGCCGCCCCGCCAGGCGCAGCATCTGTGGGCCGAGCGCCGCTAGATAGACGTCGGGCGTCGGCGCACCGGGCACCTTCACCGAGCCGCGCGTCGTCCAGAACTCGCCGGTCGCGTCGGCGGGCGCACCAGACAACAGCGGCAGCAGCGCGTCGAGGTATTCCCGCATCTGGCGCACCGGCCGGTCATACGAGATGCCCCACACCCCTTCGGTCACCATGCGGTGGCTCAGCCCGATGCCGAGAAGAAAGCGGCCGTCGGCGATGGTGTTCAGCGTCAGCGCCCGCTGCGCCAACTGGGTGGGGTGCTGGATCTGGATCGGGATGACACCGGAGGCGATCTCGAGCGTGTCGATCTCGCGGAACGCGACCGTCAGCACGGTCAGCAGGTCGGGGTCATACGGCAGCTGCGCCATCCACACCCGACGGAACCCGTCGTCGCGCAGCGACGCCAGCCGCGCCACGGTGGCATCAACCAGGGAGCGGCCCGGCGAACGGCCGTCGGCGTCGGGCTGGAGGAGTCCGGTGAGAGCGACGCTGGTCTGCATCCCACCATCGAAGCACGGCAGAAAAGTTAAGAGCCCCGTATTGCCATCGGGTCGGGGGGTCAGACGGCAATACGGAGCTACCAGGACTATCGACCGACGCAGGCGGACCGTTACAGCCCCGCGAAAAGAATTTCTACGCCTCGAGAATGGCGGTGACGCCCTGTCCACCGGCAGCGCAGATCGAGATCAGGCCGCGCACGGGCTGCCCGGTCTCCTTTTTCTTCTCGCTGAGCTGCTTGGCCATCTGCGCCACAATGCGCCCGCCGGTAGCCGCGAACGGGTGTCCCGCGGCGATCGAGGAGCCGTTGACGTTGAGCTTGGAGCGGTCGATGCCGCCCAGCGCCTTGTCCAGGCCCAGCCGCTCCTTGCAGTACTCGTCGGACTCCCACGCCTGCAGGTGCGCGAGCACCACCGACGCGAACGCCTCGTGGATCTCGTAGAAGTCGAAATCCTGCAGCGCCAGATTGTTGCGGGCCAACAGCCGCGGCACCGCATACGTCGGCGCCATCAACAGGCCGTCGCGGCCGTTGACGTAGTCGACCGCCGCGGTCTCCGCGTCGACCCAGTAGGCCATCGGTTCGATGCCGCGTTCGGCGGCCCACTCCGGGGTCGCGAGCAGCGCGACTGAGGCGCCGTCGGTCAGCGGCGTCGAGTTGCCCGCGGTCATCGTCGCGTCACCTTGTTTGGCGCCGAACACGGGTCGGAGCTTCGCCAACTTTTCTGCAGAGGAATCGGCCCTGAGGTTGTTGTCGCGGTACAGCCCGAGGAACGGGGTGACGAGGTCGTCGAAGAAGCCGCGGTCGTAGGCGGCGGCCATGTTGCGGTGGCTGGCCGCGGCGAGCTCGTCCTGATCGGTGCGCTTGATGCCCATCTCCTTGGCGGTGACGGCGGCGTGCTCACCCATCGACATGCCGGTGCGGGGTTCGCTGTTGACGGGGATTTCCACGCCGATCGCTGCGGGCAGCTTGCCGACCAGCTTGAGCCGCTCGAGGTTGGACTTGGACCGGCGCAGCCCCAGCAGCACGCGGCGCAGGTCGTTGCCGAACGCGATCGGGGCGTCGGAGGTGGTGTCCACCCCGCCGGCCGCGGCGACGTCGTAGCGCCCGGCCGCGATGCCGTCGGCCGCCGAGATCGCGGCCTGCAGCCCGGTGCCGCACGCCTGCTGCAGGTCGAACGCCGGGGTGTACGACGACAGCGCGCTGCCCAACACGCATTCACGCATCAGGTTGAAGTCGCTGCTGTGCTTGAGCACGGCGCCGCCGATCACGGCCCCGAGTCTCTCGCCGTCGAGGTTGAACCGGTCGATCAGCCCACCCAGCGCAGCGGTGAACATGTCCTGGTTGGAGGCGTTTGCATAGGCGCCATCCGAGCGGGCGAAGGGAATTCGGTTGCCGCCGAGGATGGCGACCCGTCGGTGGGTATCACTAGCCATGAAACCCATAGTACCCACCCTTCTTACTCTGGAGTAAGTTCGTTCACATGGCTACCGATCTGTATTCGCAAATCGTCCATTCGACGCCCGGATCGTTCCTCGCCAAGCAGCTCGGCATCCCGCAACCCGAGACGTTGCGCCGCTACCAGCCGGGTGAGCCGCCGCTGGCGGGCACGCTGCTCATCGGCGGGGAGGGCCGGGTCGTCGAACCCCTGCGCACCGCGCTGGCCGAGGACTACGAGGTGGTGTCGAACAACCTCGGCGGCCGGTGGGCCGACTCGTTCGGCGGGCTGGTTTTCGACGCCACCGGCATCACCGACCCGGCCGGGTTGAGGCAGCTCTACGAGTTCTTCACCCCGGTGCTGCGCAACCTCGGGCCGTCGGGGCGCGTCGTCGTCGTGGGCACGACGCCCGAGGAGGCCGGCAGCCCCCATGAGCGCATCGCGCAGCGTGCGCTGGAGGGGTTCACCCGCTCGCTCGGCAAGGAGTTACGTCGCGGCGCGACGACGAACCTGGTGTATCTGTCGGCCGAGGCGAAACCGGCCGCCACTGGCCTGGAGTCGACGATGCGCTTCCTCCTGTCGGGCAAGTCGGCCTACGTCGGCGGACAGGTGTTCTCGGTGGGCGCGGCGGACTCGTCGCCGCCCGAGGACTGGGACAAGCCGCTGGACGGCAAGGTCGCGATCGTCACCGGGGCGGCGCGCGGCATCGGTGCGACGATCGCCGAGGTGTTTTCCCGCGACGGCGCGCGGGTGGTGTGCATCGATGTAGAAGGTGCGCACGAGCCGCTCGGGATGACCGCGACGAAGGTGGGCGGCACCGCGTTGACGCTGGACGTCACCGCCGACGACGCCGTCGACAAGATCACCGAGCATCTGCGGGACAACTATGACGGCCGCGCCGACATCCTGGTCAACAACGCCGGCATCACCCGCGACAAGCTGTTGGCCAACATGGACGAGAGCCGCTGGGACTCCGTCGTCGCGGTGAACCTGCTTGCGCCGCTTCGACTTACCGAAGGCCTGGTGGGCAACGGGGTGATCGGCGACGGTGGCCGTGTCGTCGGCCTTTCGTCGATGGCGGGAATCGCGGGCAACCGCGGCCAGACCAACTACGCGGCCACCAAGGCGGGCATGATCGGGCTGACCGACGCACTGGCCGAGGCGTACGCGGACAAGGCCGTCACGGTCAACGCCGTCGCGCCGGGCTTCATCGAGACCAAGATGACCGAGGCGATCCCGGTAGCCACCCGGGAGGTGGGTCGCCGGCTGAACTCGCTGTATCAGGGCGGTAAGCCGGTCGACGTCGCCGAAACCATCGCGTATTTCGCGAGTCCGGCGTCAAATGCCGTCACCGGCAATACGGTTCGGGTGTGCGGACAAGCATGGCTGGGGGCTTGATCAGGTGAACAACATGCTGCGCGCGGTCGTCGGCGCCCTGCCGTTCATCCCGCGCGATGACAAGCTCCCGGACCGGACGCTCACGGTCGAGGACGTGGACATCGACGCCGCGAACGTCGCGGCGTACGCGAACGTCACCGGGTTGCAGTTCGGTGACACGGTGCCGCTGACGTACCCGTTCGCGCTGACGTTCCCGACCGTGATGGAATTGATCACCGGCTTCGACTTCCCGTTTGCGGCAATGGGTTCAGTGCATATCGAGAACCACATCACGCAGTACCGGCCGATCAAGGTCACCGATACGGTGTCGGTGCGGGTGCATGCCGAGAACATGCGCGAGCACCGGCGCGGGCTGCTGGTCGACATCATCACCGATGTGAATGTCGGCAACGAGCAGGCGTGGCATCAGGTGACGACGTTTCTGCATCAGCAGCGCACCAGCCTGTCCGATGAACCCAAGCCACCCCCGCAGAAGCAGCCGAAGCTGGGTCCGCCGAATGCGGTGCTGCGCATCACGCCCGGCGAGATCCGGCAGTACGCGTCGGTCGGCGGCGATCACAACCCGATTCACACCAACGCGGTCGCGGCCAAGCTGTTCGGCTTTCCGACGGTGATCGCGCACGGAATGTTCACCGCGGCAGCGGTTCTGGCCAACATCGAGGGCCCGCTGCCGGATGCGGTGAAGTACTCGGTGAAGTTCGCGAAGCCGGTGGTGCTGCCCGCCAGCGCCGGGCTCTACGTGGACCGGGTATCCGACGGGTGGGATCTGACGTTGCGGCACTTGAAGAAGGGCGACCTGCATCTGACGGGCACGGTCAGGCCGCTGTAGGTGGGTCGAGCCTGCGTACAGATCGCGATTCGGCTCAGTTCTGCGATCTGACCACAGTCTCGATGGGGTGGTCGGACGGCGTGCCCTTCAGGCCGCGCCAGAACAGGTTGATCATCATGTCGGCGGCCTCGTTGACGTCGGCGTCGCCGGTGCTGACCCGACTGGCGACCGCCTCACCCGCACCCACCAGCGCGACGGCCATCATGTCGAAGTCGGTGTCGGGGTCCGGGTTGCGGGTGCCCGAGGTGAGCAGCCGCCCGACGAGGTCGATGATGCGTTCGCGGCCCTCACGCACGGTGTGGGCGAACGCCTGGCTGCTGGTCGCCTGGTTGTAGAGCACCATCCACGACGCTCGGTTGGTGTCGATGTAGGTCAGAAACGCCAGCACGGCGTTGCGCAGCATGTCCTTGGGGCTCTGGGTGAAGTCGATCTGGCTGCGGACCTCGTCGACGAACCGGGACAGCTCGCGGTCCAGGCACGCGCCGAACAGCTCCTCCTTGGAGCCGTAGTACAGGTACAGCATCGGTTTGGAGATCTGCGCCTCGGCGGCGATGGCGTCCATCGAGGTCTCGTGGTAGCCGTTCACCGAGAAAATCTGCACGGCGGCATCCAGCATCTGCTGCTCGCGCACCGCGCGAGGTAGACGTTTGGTGCCTCCGGCCATTAGTCAAGAGTAAGCAACGGCCGCCGAGAAGGGGTCAGCAGCGGGGAACTAGCAGCGGGGAACTAGCAGCGGGCGGTGGGCGGGAACTAGCAGCGCGGATTCGGGCCCTTGACCCCGGCGATCCGCAGCACCGAGGCGTCGACGTTGCCCATGGTCAGCTCGCCCGCCTCCAGCGCCTTCTCCAGCCGGTCCAACACGGCAGGCACCTCGGCGCTGCTCACCCACAGCGCGGTGTCGGCACCGGCCTGCAGCCCGCGCAGCACCGCCTCGGCCACCCCGAACTGGTCGGAAATCGCCTGCATCCCCGACAGGTCGTCGGTATAGACCGGCCCGTTGAACGGCGGGCCGCCGTACTCACCGGAGCGCAGCATCCCGTAGACGGCCGGGCTCAGGCTGGCCGGGTCACTGCCGGTCAGCCCGGGAACCTGCAGGTGACCGATCATGACGCCGACGGGAGCCTGGCCGGTCAACGTGCGGTACGGCACCAAGTCGACGCTCTGCAGTTCGGTGATCGGCGGTGAGGTGACGCTGCCGGTGTGCGAGTCGCCGGAGCCGCGGCCGTGGCCGGGGAAGTGCTTGAGCACCGGCAGGACACCGGCGTCGCGCAGACCCCGCGCGTACGCGCCAGCGTAGTCGGTGACGGTCGCCGGATCCGAGCCGAAGGACCGGTCACCGATCACGGTGCTGTCAGCGGCGTCGGAGACGTCGACCACCGGCGCGAAGTCGACGGTGATGCCCAGGTTGCGCATCGCCTGGCCGCGCTGGCGGGCGATGTCGTACACCTGCTCGGGGGTCTGCGTCTGCGCCAGCACCCGCGCCGCGGGCTGCGTACCGATCAGCGGCGCCAGCCGCGACACCCGGCCGCCTTCCTCGTCGACGCTGACGGCCAGCGGCAACGGGCCTGCGGACGCGGCGATCTCGGCCAGCGCGCCGTCGGTCAGCATCGACAGGTCGGTCCAGCTGCCGATCATGATGCCGCCGACGTGGTGATTGTTGACGGCCGTGCGGGCCTCGGCCGCATTGGAGACACCGACCATCAGCAGCTGGGCGAGCTTGTCGCGCGTCGACATCGCGGCCAGCATCGCCTGCGGATCCCCGCACGCCGGTGGCGCCGGTGCGGCGGGAACGTCGCCCCTATGCTGCGTCACCACGCTCGACGGCGGCGGCGCGGGCGGCTCGGCGGGCGTGCAGGCCAGCACCAGCCCGGACATCGTCACAGCAGCGCACAGCGCTCGGGGCAAGGCCATGGGCCTCGACGATAGCGGACTGCGGTGGCCGACCGTGGCAGCGGACGGGGCCACGTCGTATCCCGTGCTAGTTTTGGCCGCATGGATCGGTTCCTCGTGCCTGCCGGCGCCAGTATTGTCGTCGGCCTGCTGCTCGGCGCGGCTGCCGTATTCGGGGTGACGCTGATGGTGCAGCAGGACACGAAGCCTCCGCTGCAGGCGGGCGATCCGGCGTCATCGGTGCTCAACCGGGTTGAGTACGGCGACAGAAGCTGAGGTCACGCCGCTTCGGCGGCGTTGGCTGTGGGTGGCTGCTGCGGCGGCTCTGGTCCTGACGTTCGCCCAGTCGCCCGGCCAGATCTCGCCCGACACCAAGCTGGACCTGACCGCCAACCCGCTGCGGTTCCTGGCCCGGGCGTTCAACCTGTGGAACAGCGAGCTGCCGTTCGGGCAGGCGCAGAATCAGGCCTACGGCTACCTGTTTCCGCACGGCACGTTCTTCTTGGCCGGCGACCTGCTCGGCATCCCGGGGTGGGTGATCCAACGGCTGTGGTGGGCGCTGCTGCTGGCCGCCGGGTGCTGGGGGCTGTTGCGTGTCGCCGAGGCCCTCGGCATCGGCAGCCGCACCTCGCGGGTGATCGCCGCCGCGGCGTTCGCGCTGTCACCGCGGGTGCTCACCACGCTGGGCGCGATCTCCTCGGAGACCCTGCCCATGATGTTGGCGCCGTGGGTGTTGTTGCCGGTGATCCTGGCGCTGCAGGGCGGGACCGAAGGGGTGGGAAAGCACAGGGGCGACCCGCGAACACGGGTGCTGGCCGCACAGTCGGCGGTGGCGATCGCGTTGATGGGTGCCGTCAACGCCGTAGCGACGTTGACCGGGTGCCTGGCGGCGCTGATCTGGCTGGCCTGTCACCGGCCGAACCGGCTGTGGTGGCGGTTCGCCGGATGGTGGGCGCTGTGCGTCGCGCTGGCGGTGTCGTGGTGGGTGGTGGCGCTGCTGCTGCTGGGCCGTATCAGCCCGCCGTTTCTGGACTACATCGAGTCCTCCGGGGTCACCACCCGGTGGATGTCGTTGACGGAGATGCTGCGCGGCACGGACGCGTGGACACCGTTCGTGGCGCCCAACGCGACGGCGGGTGCGTCGCTGGTGACCGGTTCGGTCGCGGTGCTGGCGACGACGTTGGTCGCCGCGGCGGGGCTGGCCGGGCTGGCGATGCGGTCGATGCCAGCGCGCGGACGGCTCATCACCATCCTGTTGATCGGCGTCGTGCTGCTGGCGGCCGGATACTCCGGCGGCCTGGGATCCCCGGTGGCGCACTATGTTCAAGTTTTCCTCGACGACGCCGGAACACCGCTGCGCAACCTGCACAAGCTCGAACCGCTGCTGCGGCTGCCGTTGGCGCTGGGGCTGGCGCACCTGCTCGGCCGCATCCCGCTGCCCGGCAGCGCACCGCGCGAGCAGTGGACCGACGCGTTCGCCCATCTCGAGCGGGACAAACGGGTGGCCGTCGGCGTCGTGGTGCTGACCGCGTTGATCGCCGCCACATCGCTGGCCTGGACCGGACGGCTGACCCCGCCCGGCACCTTCGACGCGATCCCGCAGTACTGGCATCAGACCGCCGCGTGGCTCGACGAACACAACACCGAAGGCCGGGTGCTGGTGGCCCCCGGCGCGCCGTTCGCCACCCAGGTGTGGGGTAACAGCCACGACGAACCGCTGCAGGTGCTCGGCGAAAACGCCTGGGGGGTACGGGATTCGATTCCGTTGACCCCGCCGCAGACCATCCGGGCGCTGGACTCCGTTCAGCGGCTGTTCGCCGCAGGCCGCCCGTCGGCGGGCCTCGCGGATACCCTTGCGCGCCAAGGCATTTCGTATGTGGTGGTACGCAACGATCTGGACCCGGAGACGTCGCGATCGGCACGCCCGCTGTTGGTGCACCGGGCCGTGGAGGGTTCACCGGGGCTGATCAAGGTCGCGCAGTTCGGCGATCCGGTCGGGCCGGGCACGCTCGCGGGATTCGTCACCGACAGCGGGTTGCGGCCGCGCTATCCGGCGGTGCAGATCTACCGGGTCGAGGCCACCATGCCCGTCGTGCCCTACCTCGTCGACGCCGACGCGATGGCCCGCGTCGACGGTGCGCCCGAGGCGCTGTTGCGCCTCGACGAACGGCGCCGGCTGCTCGACCAGCCGCCGCTGGGCCCGATGCTGCTGACCGGTGACGCCGACCGCGCGGGCCTACCCGCCCCGCTCGTCACGGTGACCGACACGCCGCTGGCCCGCGAAACCGACTACGGCCGCGTCGACGACCATTCGTCGGCGATCCGCACCCCCGACGACGCCCGCCACACCTTCAACCGGGTGATCGACTACCCCGCCCCCGGCGCCGACCTCGTGTACGGAAAGTGGAACGGCGGACGGATCTCGGTGTCGAGTTCGTCGGCCGACTCCACCGCGCTGCCCCACGTCGCACCCGCAAGCGGTCCGGCCTCCGCGGTCGACGCCGACTCCTCTACGGCCTGGGTGTCCAACGCGCTGCAGGCGGCGATCGGCCAATGGCTACGGGTCGATTTCGACCATCCGGTCACCAACGCCACCATCACGATCACCCCGAGCGCCACGGCTGTGGGCGCCCAGGTCGACCGCATCGAGGTGTCCACCGTCAACGGCACCAGCACCCTGCGCGTGGACGAACCCGGTAAGCCGTTGACCGCGGCGCTGCCCTACGGCGAGTCACCGTGGGTGCGGATCACCGCGGTGGGCACCGAAGACGGTTCACCCGGTGTGCAATTCGGCATCACCGACTTCGCGGTCACCCAGTACGACGCCAACGGCTTCTCCCATCCCGTCACGCTTCGGCGCACTGTTTCCGTGCCCGGCCCGCCGGCGGGTTCTGCTGTGGCCCAATGGGATTTGGGTGCAGAGCTGCTGGGCCGGCCGGGCTGCGCACCGAGCCCGACCGGTGTGCGGTGCGCGGCGACGATGTCGCTGGCGCCGGAGGAGCCGGTCAGCATGAGCAGGACGCTGACCGTGCCCGAACCGATCTCGGTGACACCGTCGGTGTGGGTGCGCGCCCGGCAGGGGCCCAACCTCGCGGATCTGATCAGTGCACCCGGCACGGTGCGCGCCATGGGGGACTCGGATGTGATCGACGTGCTCGGGTCGGCCTACGCCGCCACCGACGGTGACCCCGAGACGGCGTGGACCGCGCCGCAGAGCGTCGTCCAGCACCGGACGCCGCCGACGTTGACGGTGAAACTGCCGCAGGCCGGCGAGGTCGCCGCGCTGCGGGTGACGCCGAGTTCGTCGGTGCTGCCTGCAACGCCGACGCTGGTGGCCGTCGACCTCGGTGACGGACCGCAGGTGCGGCGCCTGGCCGGTGACGCTGGCGGGCAGACACTTCAGCTCACCCCCCGGGTCACCGACACGGTGACGCTGTCGATCCTGGACTGGGACGACATCATCGACCGCACTGCCCTCGGGTTCGACCAACTCAAACCTCCCGGCCTGGCCGAAGTCGTCGCGCTCGACACCGACGGCATGCCGATCGCCGCGGCCGACGCCGCGCGCAACCGGGCCCGCACCATCGAATTGCCATGCGGGCGTGGGCCGATTATCGGGGTGGCCGGCCAGTTCGTGCAGACCTCGGTCACCACCACGGTCGGTGCGCTGCTCGACGGTGAGCCGGTGCCGGCCCGGCCCTGCGGGGACGGGCCGATCGAGCTGCCTGCGGGACAGCAGGAGTTGGTGATCAGCCCCGGCGACGCGTTCGTCGTGGACGGTGTGCAGCTGGCCGGGCCGCTGGCCGCCGAAATCCGTTCAGCCGACACCGTCCGCGCGCACACCGGTGTCTGGGACGCTGATCACCGCGAGGTGACGGTGTCCTCGGCGCCGCAGCGGCGGGTGCTGGTGGTGCCCGAGAGCGTCAACCCGGGATGGACCGCGCGCAGCGCCGACGGCTCCGTGCTGACCCCGGTCACGGTCAACGGCTGGCAACAGGGCTGGGTGCTGCCCGCGCACACCCACGGCACCGTCACGCTCACGTTCGACTCGAACACCGTTTACCGCGCCGGCCTCATCGGCGGCCTGGCATTGCTGCCCGTGCTCGGGCTGCTCGCGTTTGTGCCGGTGCGCAGGCGGCTCGAACCCGACGACCCGGCACAGGCGTGGAAGCCGGGTCGAGCCGTGGTCACCGTCGCGGTACTGGGCGTCGGCGCGGTGGTATCCGGGGCGGTCGGCGTCGTGGTGGTCGGCTGTGCGCTGCTGGTCCGGCATGTGCTGCGCGACCGCGAAAAGCTCTGCGACGGCGTCACAGTCGGGGTGTCGGCTGGTGGCCTGATCCTGGCGGGGGCGATCCTGAGCCAGAACCCGTGGCGCTCGGTCGACGGCTACATCGGCCACTCGGCCGGGGTGCAGTTCCTGGCGCTCACCTCGCTGGCGATGGTCGCGGCCTCGACGGTCCATACGGCGCCGAACGGCCGGGAAAGGTCCTAGCATCGGCGGGGTGGCAACGCTCAACACCGTCCGGGGTCCCGTCGACACCACCGATCTCGGCGTCACCCTCATGCACGAGCACGTGTTCATCCTGTCCCCCGACATCACCGCCAACTACCCCGAGGTGTGGGGCGACGAAGCCAACCGGGAAGCCGATGCGATCGCCCGGCTCAACGAGCTGAAGGCCGTCGGCGTCGACAGCATCGTGGACCTGACCGTGATCGGGATGGGCCGCTATATTCCGCGCATCGCGCGCGTCGCCGCGGCCACCGAGATCAACATCGTGGTGGCGACGGGCGTGTACACCTACAACGACGTCCCGATGTATTTCCACTTCACCGCGCCCGGCGGCATGCTCGGCGACGTCGAGCCGATGGTCGAGATGTTCGTTCGCGACATCGAAATCGGCATCGCCGACACCTCCGTGAAGGCCGCGATCCTCAAGTGCGCCACCGACGAACCCGGTCTGACTCCGGGTGTGGAACGGGTGCTGCGGGCGGTGGCGCAGGCGCATCGGCAGACCGGCGTGCCGATCTCCACGCACACCCACGCAGCGACGCGCCGCGGCCTCGAACAGCAACGCATTTTCTCCGACGAGGGTGTGGACCTGTCGCGCGTCGTCATCGGCCACTGCGGCGACACCACCGACCTCGGCTACCTGGAAGAACTGATCGCCAACGGGTCCTACATCGGCATGGACCGGTTCGGCGTGGACGTCTTCCTGCCGTTCGAGGAGCGGGTGAACACCGTCGCCCAGATGTGCGCACGCGGCCACGCCGACAAGATGGTGCTCTCCCACGACGCGTCCTGCTTCATCGACTGGCTGCCCGAACAGGTTGTGCCCGCGGTGCTGCCGAACTGGCACTACCTGCACATCCACCACGACGTCATCCCCGCGTTGAAGCAGCGCGGCGTCACCGAGGAGCAGCTCACCACGATGCTCGTCGACAATCCGCGCAAGATCTTCGATACGACGGGCGGTTACTGAGATGACTGAGACGCCCGAGACCCCACCCATCAGCACCCAGGTGAGGCTGCTCGCTCAGCGGGCGCCTAACGCACCGGTCGTTACCTGCGAAGGGCGCACCCTGACCCGCCGCGAGTTTGACGAGTGGACCAACCGGCTAGCCCGCGCTTACGCCGAACTCGGTGTGCGCCATGGTGATTACGTGACGATCGTGCTGCCTAACTCGATCGAGTGGGCGCAGGCGGTGGTGGCGACGTGGAAGCTGGGTGCGATTCCGCAGCCGCTGTCCCCGCACCTGCCCGACGCGGAGCTGGCCGGGCTGCTCGCGCTGCGGCCGCGGGCGCTGATCGTGGGCCGCACCGATCCGTCCGGCGAAATCCCCAGCGTACCAGCGAATTTCGAGCCGGATCCGCAACTGTCGGACGCGCCGCTGCCCGAGGCGGTGTCGCCGGTGTTGAAGGCGATGGCCTCCGGCGGCAGCACCGGGCGCCCGAAGTTGATCGAGTCCGGCGGTGACAGCCGCTTTCCGGCCCTGGTGGGCTATGCGATGGGCACGCAGGACGACGACGTCAACCTGTTCTCGGTGCCGTTGAGCCACAACACCGGATTCACCACGTTCGCCATCGGCCTCGTGCAGG
Source organism: Mycolicibacterium sp. XJ2546 (assembly GCF_053483195.1). Lineage (NCBI taxonomy): Bacteria > Bacillati > Actinomycetota > Actinomycetes > Mycobacteriales > Mycobacteriaceae > Mycobacterium > Mycolicibacterium sp. XJ2546. The sequence continues at coordinate 329,171 of NZ_JBEFRW010000004.1, forward strand.
GCCATCACAACGTGCTGATGCCACGGTTCGATCCACCCGAGTTCCTCCGCCTGGTCACCGAGTACCGGGTGACGTATCTGGCCACGGTGCCCACGATCATGCAGCGCCTGTTGCCGGTGTACCGGGCCAACCCCGACGCCTACGACCTGTCGTCGATACGACGGTTCTGGCATGTGGGTGCGCCGTGCCCGCCGGCCGTCAAGCAGGCGTGGATTGATCTGCTTGGGCCCGAGGTGATCTGGGAGCTCTACGGGGGCACCGAACTGCAGGCGTTGACGTTCATCTCCGGTGAGCAGTGGTTGGCGCACCCGGGTTCGGTCGGGATCGTCGTCGCCGGCGAGATGAAGGTGCTCGACGACGACGGCAACGAGTGCCCGCCGGGCGTCGTCGGCGAGGTCTACATGCGGCCGGCACCTGGCAGCGCGCCCACCTACCGCTACGTCGGCGCAACCGCGAAAAGCCGCGACGGCTGGGACTCGCTGGGCGACCTCGGCTACTTCGACGCGGACGGCTTCCTCTACCTCAACGACCGCCGCGTCGACATGTTTACCGTCGGTGGCCGCAACGTCTATCCCGCCGAGATCGAGTCAGCGCTGGCCGCTCACCCGCAGGTGTTGTCCTGTCTGGTGGTCGGGATTCCCGACGACACAGGCGATCTCGGCCAGGTGCCGCACGCGATCGTGCATGCCGACGGTGATCTCGACGAGGCGGCCGTCGTCGCGTTCCTGACCGAACGCATCGAGCGCTACAAGGTGCCGCGCAGCGTGGAGTTCACCGACACCCCGCTGCGCGACGACGCGGGTAAGGCGCGCCGCTCGGCCGTCCGCGACGAGATCATCTCGCGGCGGTCCGCGACGGCGG